>NZ_JAAPBB010000002.1:0-380645 GCF_019730395.1 Ochrobactrum sp. SFR4
TTTTTGGATAAAATGCGCGATAACAAAGATGGCGCATTCCAAAAAGTGTGAAACGGTTTTTGGATAAAATGCGCGATGATGAAGAATTTACGCATCCGATAAAGAGTGGAACTCTTCGGAAGATGCGGAAAACGAGACAACAGAACAGTTACGGCGCATTGCCGGAGCGGTTCGCAAACAGGTTCAATATTCAGAAAGACCGGTTTATGCAGAAAACTACCTTCGGACGTTTAAATCCTCTTTCATTGCGGTTTACCCGTTTGGGTGGAGCTGCTTTGCTTGGTTTGTTTGTTGCCGGTTGCTCAACCAGCGGCAGTCAGCAGGGCACTGTGTCCACATCCGGTGAGCAGCGTGTGACACAGGCGGATTTGCAGGCCTATTGTCCGCGCGTCAGCCTGCGTGAGGGAACGTCATTCTTCAGTACCTATGAAAAGGGCGGAAACGGTGACAGCAGCCGTGTGATTTATCAGGCATCGATCAGTGATGTGACACGGGATTGCCGGCGGGATAATGGTACGCTGACAATCACTGTTGCAGCCGCAGGCCGCGTTGTACCAGGGCCGAAATTCCGTAACGGCACAATCAATATGCCGATCCGTGTTGTGGTGATGGAAGGCGATAAAGTGCTCTCCACAAAGCTGCATAAACAGGCAGTTGCGATGAATAATTCACAGTCGGCAACGCAGTTCCTGTTTACGGGGGCGCCGTTCAGCGTGTCTGAAGCATCGGCACGTCAGGTGCAGATCTTTATTGGTTTTGACGAAGGCCCGAACAAGGGGTAATCTGAAGTCACAACAGTTAAAAATGCCGTATTCCTGATAAGGAATGCGGCATTTTTTATTGTGCTGAAGCACAATGCAGATCGGTGATATTGTTAAAACCTGCAGGCAGGCGCGGTATTCTGTCTGGTATTTGCCAAGTGTCTAAAATTAGTGCATAAATTATTTACTATAGGTTCATATTGCCGTGGGTTTTGAAGACCGGAAAATCTGAAAGCTTCTTACGGTAAATAAAACTTTTATCTGAAAAATATTATTTAATATCAATTATTTGCGAATTTTTTGTCAGTGATTTGTCCGGCTTCCGGATCCGCTTACGGGAAAATACCGCCTGTTCATCGTTAAAGCGATGAAAGAATGAAACTATTTGTAATCTCTAACGTTTAGACTGCTGACATGATGACAGTATATGAACTCATTCAGGAACCAACCGACACCTGGGCCATTTTTGAAATGGATTCCGGTGAACCGGTTATGATTGAAGGCCGTCCGATGATTGGTCTCAGCGAGGCAGAAGCACAGCAGATTTATGCTGCACTGACTGCTCCCGTGAAAGACGCGAAGAAATCAGCAGCCTGATCATCACGATATAAAAAAAGGGCGTGCTGCAAGCACGCCCTTTTTTGCATATTTCACGAAGTTATCAGAAGCCTTCGTTCCACTCTGCCATAGCTTCAATCACGGCAGGCAGATCGCGGTGGCGGTTAATTACGGTTTCCGCACCAGCCTCAGTCAGCTTGTCTGCATGACCCGGATAGGTGTGAGCACCGCCGGTAAAACCGATGACCCGCATGCCTGCAGCGCGTGCCGCATGGATGCCATGGCTTGAATCTTCAATCACAAAACAGCGTTTCGGATCGGCGTTGAACTGTTGTGCCGCATAAGTGTAAACATTCGGCGCAGGCTTTGGTTCTTTATTACCAACTTCACGTGATGCATAAATATGCGGGGCAAATGCATCATAAAGCGTTGAACGCTTGAGCATCAGTTCCAGAGATTCCGAATTGGAATTGGAGCAGATGGCTTTCGGATATTTCAGCTGGCTCACCACATCTTCGATACCGTCGACGGTCAGCAGTTCTTTGGTAATCCGCTCTTTCATGATCTTGCGTGATTTTTCAATCAGTGAAGCTGAGATCGGAATAGAGGATTCCCGTTCAATTTCCATCAGAATGCTCGGCCATGTCAGACCGGCAAAACGCTCGGCAATTTCCTCCGGTGAAATCGGATAGCCGGCATCGGTCAGAAGTTCGGATTCGACCTGTGCGGCAATATACTCGGAGTCGACCAGAACACCGTCACAGTCGAAGAGGATCAGCTGGGGTTTTGACATGAAAAATCCGTAAATGTTCAGAAGCTGCAAAAGCCGGAACAGGGTTCTGCAACAAAGGGGAGGGAGGACGAGCACTGTTTATACTAAAAGCATTTCCAGCAAAAGTGGGAACCGGTTTTGCGTAGGATAATGCGTATAAGTGAAAAATTAGAGCAGTCCAACAATTCAGCCTTAACTGGGCTGCTCTAAAACGATTGAGGGTCAAAATGATAAAAGAAATTGCCGGCTCTTCTGTGTTTCATCAGCAAGGCAAATCAGCAAGCAAAATCGGGTGGTTTGTGGTGCCTGATTTTAAGCTTTGGAGCCGCAATTTTGCCAAGTGTTAAAAATTACTAAACATTTACAGTGGTTTGTGAGTACTATTTTGTGTTGATTTTAAAGAAAATTGACGATTTTCGCGCTTCATAACGGTTTTTAACAATTCGATTAACCCCATGTTTACCCTGTTCGGTAACCATAAGGACAGTAAAGCGTTCCTATGTTTAGCGAGTATCACATGTCCGTTGTTCGTCTTGTGAAAGATCTGCCAGAAGCTGCACCGCGCTCGGTCTGGCTCGATACAATTCTTAAGGGTGACTGCGTAGCTGCGCTCGATCGTTTGCCGGATCATTCGGTAGATGTGATCTTTGCTGATCCCCCTTACAATCTTCAGCTTGAAGGTGCTCTGCACCGTCCGGATCAGACCAAGGTCAATGCAGTTGACGACCATTGGGATCAGTTCGACAGTTTTCAGGCTTATGATGCCTTTACCCGTGCATGGTTGCTGGCCTGCCGCCGTGTGCTGAAGCCAAACGGCACCATCTGGGTTATCGGCTCCTATCATAATATTTTCCGCGTCGGCGCATCGCTGCAGGATCTGGGTTTCTGGATGCTCAACGATATTATCTGGCGTAAAACCAATCCGATGCCGAATTTCCGTGGCCGTCGTTTCCAGAATGCGCATGAAACGCTGATCTGGGCATCCCGTGATCAGAAGAGCAAAGGCTATACGTTTAACTACGAAGCCATGAAAGCCGCTAATGATGATGTGCAAATGCGCTCTGACTGGCTGTTTCCGATTTGCACCGGCGGAGAGCGTCTGAAGGATGATAACGGCGATAAGGTTCATCCGACTCAAAAGCCGGAAGCATTGCTTGCCCGTATTCTGATGTCCTCATCGAAGCCTGGTGATGTGATCCTCGATCCTTTCTTTGGCTCCGGCACCACCGGTGCGGTTGCCAAGCGTCTCGGCCGTCATTTTGTCGGTATTGAACGTGAGCAGTCTTACATTGATGCGGCAACCAAGCGTATCGAAGCTGTTGAGCCTTTGGGCAAAACCGAGCTGAAAGTTATGACCGGCAAGCGTGCTGAACCACGCGTGGCTTTCGTCAGCGTGATTGAAGCCGGCCTGCTGCGTCCGGGTACAGTTCTGTGTGATACCAAACGTCGTCATGCAGCGATTGTTCGTGCAGACGGTACCCTGTCTGCCAATGGCGATGCCGGTTCCATTCACCGCATGGGTGCCAAAGTGCAGGGCTTTGATGCCTGCAATGGCTGGACATTCTGGCACTATGAAGAAAATGGTGTGTTGAAGCCTATTGATGCACTGCGTGCCGAGATCCGTGTGAATATGGCTCAGGCTGGCTCATAAGCCACTGCTTCATAAAACGAAGGGCAGAATACCGGCACCCGATACTGGTGTTTTCTACAGTATTTTGCGCTGGCCGGATATGTTTATCACAGGCCACGCATAATTATCGGACTGACCTCCAGAGATGTCTGATCTTTAAAGCGCCGGTGCAGCACCGGCGCTTTTTTTATGGGCTGCTTCAGGTGGTTTTACGGCAGAGCCATACTGTGTGATTGCCGCAATGCGGGTCATTCTCCACATATTGCATAACGTCAAAACCGTTGTCGGACAAAAGCGTGCGATATTCTTCCGGTGCGAGGCTGGAGTGATACAGTGGCTGGCCTTCAAGAGTGCCGATTGCTTCGCCATTTGAAGTACCACTGGTAAACATCAAGACGGCATCCTCTTGAGCGTGTACTGCAAAGCGGGGGAACATCCGGCGCTGCTCATCGCGTTGCAGATGGAAAAAACTGTTCCATGCGAGCATGCCGTCAAATTTCTGCGGCAGAGATAGCTCACGCATATCTGCGACCAGCCATTGCTGCTGCGGGAAGCGGGTGCGGCAGATGTCTATCAGGCTGGCAGAACTGTCGACGCCGGTCAGCTGAAAGCCTGCCCGGATCAGGTGGCCAGCCATAGGTTCGCCTGCACCGCAGCCAATATCCAGAACTGAGCCTTGATGAGGTAATAGGCTGGTAAAATGTTTCAGCCATTGGGTTTCCATCAGGCCTTTGGCAGCATTGTCACGCCGGATATGATCCCATTTCTGCGCATGAGTTTCATATAGCGGAATAATGTTTTCTGCGTCTTTGGACATAGCATTTTTCCGGTTGTTTAGTTGAAGGCGTCAGGAAGAGCCGCACTGATGGCTTTTTTCATCACTGTCGGCAGCGCTTCTTCGCTAAGGTTGTCCTGAGCAACCCACCAGCTGTTATTGCTTGGCGGTACTACAGTGACATCGGCCTTATAAACGCTGAGACGCAACTCAAAATGTGTAAAAATATGGGTGATGCTGCCACTTGACTGCCACTGCGCTGCAAAAGGAGCATGCTCTGCACTGGTTAGTTGCGCAATATGCTCAGGTGCTGTGCTTTCCTCCGCTGCAATCCAGTCACTGTTGGGTACTTCGCTCATACCGGCCAGCAAACCTTTGTCAGGGCGTTTGCGCAGATAGACTTCACCTTGAGGGGACACAATAATAAAGGCCGCACCATAGCGGACAGGCCGCACCTTTTTCGCTGCTTTCACAGGATATAGCTCCGGTTCGCCTTCCACGAGTGCTTCGCAATTTTCATTCAACGGGCAGAGAATGCAGGCCGGTTTTTTGGGTGTGCAGATCGTGGCACCGAGATCCATCATCGCTTGTGCAAAATCACCGGGGCGGGTTTGCGGAGTGAGTTGCTCTGTAAATTGGCGAATTTCACTCTTGGCCTGAGGCATCATGGTTTTGATCGCAAACAGGCGGCTGACCACGCGCTCGACATTACCGTCAACAACTGCAGCCGGAATATCAAAGGCAATGGCGGCAATGGCGGCAGAGGTGTAATCGCCGATGCCCGGCAATTGTTTGAGACCTTCCACACTCGCCGGAAACTGCCCTTTATACTGAGAGGCCACCATATCCGCGCATTTTTTTAAATTGCGGGCTCGGGAATAATAACCAAGTCCAGCCCAACCGCGCAGCACATCGTCTTCAGTGGCAGCTGCAAGCGACTGCACGTCCGGCCACAGGCCGGTAAATTTCAGAAAATAAGCTTTAACCGCTTCAACCGTCGTTTGTTGCAGCATGACTTCCGATAACCAGATGCGGTAAGGGTCAGGACGCACACCTTGTCTGTGCTCAACGGGAGTTACACGCCATGGCAAAATACGGTGATGACGATCATACCATGCCAGCAGCTTTTGCGCAGGAGCATTATCTCCTGACACGGACAAAGGCATCGTTGAATTGTTATTGGTGAAGGCTTGGAGGCGCTTTTTCGTCATATTGTGTCAATAAATGATCTGTTTTCGGAATGCACCGGAAATTATTTTTAGCTTGTGCTTACAATGTGAAACCGTTTTGATTATGCAACAGATAGTTTGACTATTGAAATATTGCTGAATAGCACAATTTTATAAACCTCATTTTGTTGATGGAATAGTATCCGAAAGGCTTGATATTGCAGAACAAACAAAGCTTTCCGGTCTATGTTCTCAATCTTGACCGTTCAAAAGACCGCTGGGATTCGTTGCTTGATCATGCACAAAAAAACGGTATTACGCTTCAGCGCGTGCCGGCGATTGACGGTAAATTGCTCGCAGAAGCGGATAAACGCTGTTTTGATGATGCGGCTTTCCGACGCGATCACGGGAAGGTTGCCTCTTCTGCGGAGATTGGCTGCTATTTCAGTCATATGAAAGCTCTGGAAATGATTGCAACCGGCGATGCGCAAGCCGGAGTGATTATTGAAGATGATATCCGGTTTTCTGAAGCATTTGTTCCGGTTGTTGAAGCCGCAACGGACTTGCAGGGCTGGGATGTTATCAAGCTTATCCATAACCGTCTTGTAGGCTTTCGCGCGGTTGAAAATCTCACAAATGATGTGGCGATCGGGCGTACTACCCACGGACCGCTTGGCAATGCCGGAGCCTATATTGTTTCAAAGGAGGGGGCCGCAAAAGTGCTTAAGGCACTGCAGGTGATGCATCTTCCCTATGATGTTGCACTGGAACGCGGCTGGGCGGGTTCGTATGATTTCTTCACTGCCAGCAGGGCTGTGGTGAGCAATGCCAATGAAAGCGCTTCAACAATATCCGAGGATATTAAAACCTATTCACGGGCAAAATTACCGGCCCATAAACGGATCGGTACATTATTCTTTCGTATGAAAGACTATTTGCAAAGACTGTTTTACAGTTTCCAAAAAACGAATATCCGGCAACGGTGATATGCGAATTCTGCAAAAAAACTTTCTGATACGCCGCCGTATTGATCTCTGGCTTTTATGTCTGGCGGCAATAGCAATGCCGGTCCGTTATGCTCTCGGGCCGATTATCCTGTTCGTGTATAGCTGTATCGGTTGCTATCTGGCTTTGTACAAACATCGCTGGCACCGGATGTATGGTGCGCATTTTTATGTCCTGATATCTGCCTATATGATCTGGAGCCTCAGCCTGATGGCATGGCGTGGTGAACTCAGCATCGCTAACCGGCAGGTGGGATATGTACTGCTGTTATGGCTCTATTCCTTTGCCGGACTGGGGATGGTTCTCATCCGTGATCCGCTAAAAATACTCGCATTCGGCTCCCGCATCGGGATCATTTTGTGTGCAGTAGTGGTTGCAGGAGAGGCGTTATTATGGGGTGGCCGCATCGGTGTTGGCGGTAATCCTGCTGTTTTTGCCTATGCAGCAGCAATTTCGGCAGTTGCAGCAACATTACCGATAAAAAATGCTCCTCGTCTTTTACCGAACGGGCCATGGTATCTGATCATTGGTACAGGGATTGTCTTTGCCTCCGAAACCCGTGCAGTTATGATTACGCTGGCCTTGCTGGCAGTATTTGAAATCATTGTGCTGATCGGCCGTATTGCCAGTCATAAGGTAAAAATCGGCAGTTCGCTCATTTTTGCTGCCTGTCTGACCGCCGTCTTTACTGTTGGTCCTGCTGCCGGAGTCCTGTCGCAGCGCTTTGCCGGTATGGTACATTATTATGAAACCGGTGACAGCAGCCAGTGGGCGGATAAATCCTCTGCAGATACACGCGAGCAGATGTGGCGCGGTGCGGTGAAGGTTGTTAAAAAACATCCTTTGATCGGAGTTGGTTCGGAACAGAAAATGCCAGAGGTGCGGGCAGCTCTGGGCGATCAGGCAACTTTGCTTGACGGCTATATCCATGTGCATAATTCAGTTTTTGATGAATTACTGGTCAATGGTGCAATCGGCTTTCTGTTGCTGCTGGCAGCGGCAATATCCGGCTTCATTTTCTTCTGGCGGAATAATTCAGACTGCACGGTCCGGCGTGTGTTGATTTATTTCACAATCAGCTGGGGCAGCTATGCTATGCTGCATAATCCGCTTCTGCATGAGACCAGTATTGCTGTGACTATGTTCTTTTTTAGTGTGGTTTATGCGGGTACAAGTCGCAATATTTTGCGACGCAACAGTGAAGCCCGCAATGCTCTCGCATTTTATAACCGAGAAGAATCATCGCCCGTTGCGGCAATAAAACCGGCATAAAGGACAGAGATGAGCAGAGAGGAAAAATCGGGTTTTAAACCTCTGGCAGACACGGCCGGTAGCGTGCTCGATCCTGTTTTGCGCAAACGTGCCGGTATTAATTTGTCGCTGATACAGGCATGGGAAGATGTGGTTGGTCCGCAGATCGGCGCGCAGTCGCGTCCGTTGCGCATTCTCTGGCCACGGCGCGCCCATGAGGATGATCCGTTTCAGCCGGCAACGCTGATTATTGGTTGTGAAGGTATGGCGGCGATGCGCATTCAGCATTCCAGCGGCGAGATCATCAATCGTGTGAATTCTTTTCTGGGCTTTGCAGCTATTGCCCGCATCCGTATTGAGCAAAAATCCGTTGCTCCGGCAGCGCAACGCAAAGTCACGCCACTGATGCCGGTTGGTGCGCCTGCCGAGAAAAAGCTGGCGCAGGCAACAGTCGGTATTGAAGATGAGGCTTTACGTGCTTCATTGATGCAGCTTGGTCGTAATATTCTGGCTGAAAAGGCCAATAAAAAGCCGCGCTAGAGCATTTGTGAGCTAAAAGCAGGAGCCGCTCTAGCCATAGTGCGTAATGGCAAGTTATTGCCCGTTAAGTCTCTGTAGACGCACTGTTTATTAAAAACTCTTAAGCTGCCTGACAAAATTCGGGCATTTTGCTCTACTATCGAAAATTAATAGCAACGTGAATGAACGGGTGATTCGTATGATGTCTCAACTGAACCGCAGACAGCTTCTTGGAACTGCAGCTCTTGCAACTGCGGCATTGTCTGTATCTGCTGCCGGCAGTGCTGTGGCACAGACAGATGTCCCGAAGTCTGACGGCTCTGTCGATATGAAAAAACTGCTCGAAAAAGGTGCACTTGAGGATAAAGTGCTGGGGCAGGCTGATGCACCGGTAACAATCGTTGAATATGCATCTATGACATGTTCGCATTGTGCGGCTTTCGCTGTGAATACCCTTCCGGCAATTGAAGAAAAATACATCAAGACCGGCAAAGTACGTCTGATTTTCCGCGAATTCCCGTTTGATCCGCGTGCAACGGCTGCTTTTATGCTGGCACGTTGCGCACCGGATGACCGCTATTTCCCGATGGTGGATGTGCTGTTTAAACAGCAGATGCAGTGGGCTGCGGCCGATGATGCACAGGCTGCATTGCTGCAAATTTCAAAACTGGCCGGTTTTACACAGGAGACATTCAATGCCTGCTTGACGAACCAGCAGCTTCTCGATGATGTGAATGCGGTTCGTGAACGTGGCGCTGAGTTCGGAGTGAATGCAACGCCTACATTCTTTATTAATGGTCAGAAATATTCCGGAGCTCTTTCGGTTGAACAGATGTCGGCAGTTATCGACTCTATGCTCTGAACCTGATGCATATTCATGCAGCGGGGGCTTTTTTGCGCCCGCTGCATTTTCATATTTAAAAAAAATAGTGTCTGATTTTATTCCGCTCTTTATCGCTTTGTTTTTACCGCGTCCGGTTGCACGGAGTGCCGGCTGATGCGTTTTACCAAGCTGCGCCTTCTCGGATTTAAATCTTTTGTCGAGCCGATGGAATTCGTCATTGAAGGCGGATTGACCGGTGTTGTCGGACCGAATGGCTGCGGCAAATCCAATCTCGTTGAAGCCCTGCGCTGGGTTATGGGTGAAAACTCCTATAAGAATATGCGCGCTTCCGGCATGGACGATGTTATTTTCTCCGGTTCCGGCACACGTCCTGCACGCAACAGTGCGGAAGTCACACTCTTTCTCGACAATAGCGACCGCTCTGCTCCGCCATCCTATAATGACGTGGATGAGCTGCAGGTCTCGCGCCGTATTGAGCGTGAATCCGGTTCTGTCTATCGCATCAATGGCAAGGAGGTCCGTGCCAAAGATGTGCAATTGCTGTTTGCTGATCAGTCTACAGGCGCGCGCTCACCATCTATGGTCGGGCAGGGGCGTATTGGTGAATTGATTCAGGCCAAGCCGCAGGCAAGACGTGCATTGCTGGAAGAGGCTGCCGGTATTTCCGGTCTGCATTCCCGCCGCCATGAAGCCGAATTGCGTTTGCGTGCTGCTGAAACCAATCTTGAGCGTCTGGAAGATGTGGTTGGCGAACTTGGCACACAGATCGAAAGCCTGAAACGCCAGTCGCGCCAAGCCAATCGTTTTCGTGCACTCTCTGCGGATATTCGTGCGGCAGAAGCGATTTTGCTGCATCTGCGCTGGTCGCAGGCCAAGCAACACGAGGGTGAGGCACAAAGCGCGCTGTCTACGGCAACATCTCATGTTGGGGCCATGGCGCAGGCGCAGATGATTGCCGCCAAAGAGCAGGCCATTGCCGCGCAGCATCTGCCGGAGTTGCGTAATCAGCAGGCATCCGCATCTGCAGCCTTACAGCGTCTGACGATTGCGGTTTCGCAACTGGATGAAGAAGCGACGCGTCTGACACAGCGCCGGTCTGAGCTGTTAAAGCGTCTTGAACAGCTGAGTTCTGACATCACTCGTGAAGAGCAGATGTTGCAGGAACATGCTGCTGTACTTGAGCGTCTGGACGATGAAGAGCAGGATATTCGTGAGCAGAACGAGGCTTCCGGCGATCGTGCGATTGAAGCGGAAGAACTATTGTCTGCCGCACAGGAGCAATTGCAGGGGCATGAAGCCGAGCTGGCGCAGATTACCTCGGCTCGTGCGGAAGCCGCAGCAGAGCGCACGCAGAGTGAACGGCTGGTACGTGATATTGCCGAGCGTAATGAGAGGCTATCTGCGCAGTTACGCACAGTTGAACAGGATATTGCTGCGCTGGAAAACCAGCTGAAACTTCTGGCCGGTACGGAAGAAAAAGCCGCAAGAGTAGCACTGGCTGAAGAAGCCGTTCAGGCTGCGGAAGAACAGGCGCTGGCTTGCGAAGAAATGGTAGAACTGGCGCGGGAAGCTGAAACCGGCCACCGCCAGCCATTGGCGCATGCGCGCGAAGAGCTGAACCGGATTGAAACCGAAGCACGTACTCTGGCCAGTATTCTCAATAGCGGCCAGTCCTCCACCTATATCGCTGTTGTTGAGCAGATGCAGGTGAAAAAGGGTTATGAGACTGCGCTTGGAGCTGCTTTAGGCGATGATCTCGAAGCGCCGGCTAATCCGCAGGCGCCGGTTTTCTGGACGGATATTGATAACCAGAATAAGCGTGATTTTGGTCAGCTGCCGCAAGGGGCGGTGCCGCTCAGCACTGTGGTGGACGCACCTCCGGTATTGCAGGTACGTTTGTCCCAGATTGGTCTGGTAGACGACAGTGAAGGTGCAAATCTTCAGGCGCAATTACAAAGCGGTCAGCGGCTGGTGAGCCGTGAGGGCAGCCTCTGGCGGTGGGATGGTTTTACAGCACGTTCCGATGCTCCGACTGCCGCCGCACAACGGCTGGCACAGAAGAACCGTCTGGCGGAACTTGAGGCTTCGGCTGTTACTGCGCGCAACCGTGTAACACAGGCTGAAACGGCCTTGCGTCAGGCCGAAACGGCTTTGCGTGAGGCAGTGGAACGTGAGCGCAGCCTGCGTGACCATTGGCGTGCCGCGCAGCGTGAACTGGCGCAGGCGCGTGACATATTGGCGGAGGCCGAGCGTGTTGCGGGACAACTATCCAGCAAACGGGCAGCGCTGGATGAGGCGAAAACCCGCCTTAGCGATAGTCTGGAAGAAAACACCATTCAGCTCGAAGAAGCACAGATCAGGCTTGATGATCTGCCGGATCTGGCTGCATTGAACCTGAAAATGACATCGCTGACCACGCAGGTCATGGCCGATCGCGCTGCAATGACTGAAGCACGAGCCGCGCATGATAATCTGCGCCGTGATGCAGAGAACCGTCTGCGTCGCTTGGAAATGATCGGGCACGAGCGCAAAAGCTGGCAGTCGCGGGCGGAAAATGCCCGCAGACAGATTACAGCGCTAACAGAACGCAGGGCTGAAACCAGTGATGAAGCGGAAGATCTGGCCGAAGCACCGGCAGATATTGAGGAGCGCCGCCGCGAGCTGCAAAGCGCAGTAGAGGATGCTGATGCGCAACGTAAAGAAACCTCTGACCGCTTGAGTGTTGCCGAAACCGAACAGGCCAAGCTGGATAAGCGCGCAACACTGGCTATTCAGGAGTTGGCCTCATCGCGGGAAATGCGGGCGCGTGCGGAAGAGCGTCTGGCGGCTGCAGAAGAGCGCCGCAAAGATACTGAAGCACGTATTGTTGAGGTGCTGAATTGTGCACCGCACGAAGCCTTCCGGCATACAGGTCTGAATACCGGTGATCCGCTGCCGGATATGGATCAGACCGACCGTCAGCTTGACCGGTTGAAGATTGAGCGTGAACGTCTCGGTGCGGTAAACCTTCGTGCCGAAGAAGAACAACGGGAATTGTCCGAACGGCAGGATGCGATCATCAATGAACGCGAAGACGTTATCGAGGCGATCAAAAAACTGCGTCAGGCCATTCAGAGCCTGAATAAAGAAGGGCGTGAGCGCCTTCTGGCTGCGTTCGATGTGGTCAATGAGCAGTTCCAGCGTCTGTTTACGCATCTTTTCGGTGGCGGTACTGCGGAGCTGCAATTGATTGAATCGGAAGACCCGCTGGATGCCGGTCTGGAAATTCTGGCACGTCCTCCGGGTAAGAAACCGCAGACCATGACATTGCTTTCCGGCGGTGAGCAGGCGCTGACAGCAATGGCGCTGATCTTTGCAGTGTTCCTCACCAATCCCGCGCCGATCTGCGTGCTGGATGAGGTGGATGCACCGCTTGATGATCATAATGTGGAACGCTATTGCAATCTGATGGATGAAATGGCCGCTTCCACACAGACGCGTTTTGTTATCATTACCCATAATCCGATTACCATGGCGCGCATGGATCGTTTGTTTGGTGTGACCATGGCCGAGCAGGGCGTGAGCCAGCTGGTTTCTGTTGACCTGCAAACCGCTGCTGCCATGCGCGAAGCCGTTTAAATATCTGCTGCTAATAGCTTTTTTGTTACAACATTGCCGCTGTTAAATTGAGCTTATCGACTTTTCTCCTGAATTGCTGAATTCAGTAGACACCCCATCTGAATGTTGAAATAGTCTTGTATATTAGAGGTGTGTAAGCTTCTTTGAAGCAAAGGGTTGGTAATGAGCGGTGATCATAATCATGCGGATGTGAGTGCAACGCCTATCCCCAGGCTTTGGCTTGCTTTAGGCCTGACCGGTAGTTTCATGATTGCCGAGATTATCGGCAGTTATATTACCGGAAGTCTGGCACTGCTGTCTGATGCCATGCATATGGCGACGGATACTTTCGCTCTGGCACTTGCGCTAATCGCGATTTATCTGGGACGGCGTGCGGCGGATATTTTCCGTACCTATGGCTATTCCCGTTTTGAAATTCTGGCGGCAGCAATCAATGCCGTGCTGTTATTGCTCGTCGCATTCTATATTCTCTATGAAGCTTATGAGCGTCTGTATCAGCCTGCAGAAGTACAGTCTGTCGGCATGATGGTTGTTGCGGTTTTCGGGCTGATTGTGAACCTCATTTCAATGCGGCTGCTCAGCGGCAAGAAGGATGAGAGCCTGAATGTCAAAGGCGCTTATCTTGAGGTTTGGGCGGATATGCTGGGCTCTGTCGGTGTCATCGCCGGCGCGGTGATTATCTATCTGACGGGCTGGCAATGGGTGGACTCGGTTATTGCTGTCGGTATCGGTTTCATGGTGTTTCCGCGCACATGGGTGCTGCTCAAGGAATGTATCAATATTCTGCTGGAGGGCGTGCCGGTCGGACTGGATTTGCGCAAGCTGGAACAATCTGTGTTGGGCGTTTCAGGTGTTGCGGAACTGCATGATCTGCACGTCTGGTCGCTGACCAAAAGCCAGCATTCCCTGACCGCACATATTGTGCTGCAACCTGAGGCGAATGGTGAAACGGTGCGCCGTGCAGTTGAGCAGGTGTTGCAGGAGCAATATGATCTCCATCATACGACTTTGCAGATGGAAGCGGAAAACTGCGCCCGTGAGGAAGATATTCACTAAACGAGCATGGCATCATTTCTGGTGCCATGCCTGTTATTAATACGGTATCTGATAAGGCTTAATTCTCGCTCCACACGGCCAGTTCATTACCGGACGGATCAGTGAAGTGGAACCGGCGGCCACCGGGAAAACTGAATATAGGTTTGACAATTTTGCCGCCTGCTTTTTCAACATCAATCAGTGTCTGTTCCAGATACTCAGAATAGAGCACCGGCAGTGGCTTGGCATTTTTCGCCTCATCGCCCTGATAAAAACCACCGTCTAATCCTTCGGAGTGGGCGGCATAATCGGGGCCGTAATCGGTGAAGCTCCAGCCGAAGGCATCAGCGTAAAAGGCTTTGACGTCCTTCAGACCGCTCTGGCCTGCAGGCATTTCTATATAGTCGAGTTTTCCGGTTTTACGCATATTGATCCCCGAAACAAGGTTGAGAATGGCACTTCTTGATAGCAGATTCCGTATCGTTTTCATGTGCCGGAATCAAACTCTCAGCTGATTCCGTTAAGTTGCGGAAATGCAGATGAAATCGCTTTCTGTGCCGCCGTAAATTATTCATCTGTTCAGACAATAAACCGGAAACGAATTCCGCAAAATCGATTTAAACAAATATACAAGCATTGCGTTGCGCTTTGTTACCGTTTTTCTGTATTTTTCAGTAGCCCGCGGCAGTGCTATCGCTTAAGCAGAATGCGTGTATCCGGTATCGGTTATCATGACTTACATTCAGCCTGAGCCGGACATAACAGGAGGACGGGAATGGTTAAGTGGGTATATCACTTCGGTGACGGCAAAGCTGATGGCGCTGCAAGTGATCGTAATCTTCTGGGCGGTAAAGGTGCGAACCTTGCTGAAATGAGCAGTCTCGGACTGCCGGTGCCTCCGGGCTTTACCATTACCACCGATGTCTGCACCTATTATTACGACCATGACCGGACTTATCCTGAAATTCTGAAAGATCAGGTCAAAGCTGCGCTGGAACATATCACTGCGCTGACCGGTCGCCGTCTGGGAGATGCAACCCGTCCGCTTCTGGTTTCAGTTCGTTCCGGTTCCCGTGCATCCATGCCGGGTATGATGGATACGGTGCTTAATCTCGGCCTCAATGATGATACGGTTGCTGCAATCGCAGCCGAGGCCAATGATGAGCGCTTTGCCTATGACAGCTATCGTCGCTTCATTCAGATGTATTCGGATGTGGTGCTGGGCGTTGACCATTCCTTCTTTGAAGAAATTCTCGATGATGCCAAAGCCAGTCTCGATCTGGATGTCGATACCGATCTGACTGCAGACGACTGGCGCGGTGTGATCGACCAGTACAAGGCCAAGGTTGAGGAAGAGCTGGGTGAGCCGTTTCCGCAGGATCCGGAAGCGCAGCTTTGGGGTGCGATCTCCGCCGTGTTCTCCTCATGGATGAATGCCCGCGCGATCACCTATCGCCGCCTGCACAATATTCCGGAAAACTGGGGCACTGCCGTTAATGTGCAGGCCATGGTCTTCGGCAATATGGGTGATACATCGGCAACCGGCGTGGCCTTTACCCGTAACCCTTCCACCGGTGAGCGCAAGCTCTATGGCGAATTCCTCGTTAATGCGCAGGGCGAAGATGTGGTGGCCGGTATCCGCACCCCGCAGAATATCACCGAAGAAGCCCGTATTGAGGCCGGTTCCGAGCGTCCGTCGCTTGAGAAACTCATGCCGGACGCATTTGCTGAATTTCTTAAAATCGCTGATCGTCTGGAGCAGCATTACCGCGATATGCAGGATCTGGAATTCACCATTGAACGCGGCAAGCTCTGGATGCTGCAGACCCGTTCGGGTAAGCGCACTGCTAAAGCCGCGCTGAAAATGGCCGTGGAAATGGTCGGGGAAGGGCTGATCGGCAAAGAAGAAGCCGTCAACCGTATTGATCCGGCATCGCTGGATCAGCTGCTGCATCCGACCATTGATCCGAGAGCCGAACGCCATGTCATCGGTATCGGCCTGCCAGCCTCTCCTGGGGCGGCAACCGGTGAGATCGTGTTCTCTTCGGAAGATGCGGAACAGCTGAAATCAGAAGGTCGCAAAGCCATTCTGGTGCGCATTGAAACCAGCCCTGAAGATATTCACGGTATGCATGCGGCGGAAGGTATTCTGACCTCGCGCGGCGGCATGACCAGCCATGCGGCCGTGGTTGCGCGTGGTATGGGTAAGCCTTGTGTTTCCGGTGCCGGTACGCTGCGTATTGACTATCGCAATGGTACGATGCTGACCGCAGGCGGTACGTTCAAAAAAGGCGATATCATCACCATTGACGGCGGCAGCGGGCAGGTGCTGAAAGGCACTGTAGCGATGCAGCAGCCGGAGCTCTCCGGTGACTTTGGCAAGCTGATGGTTTGGGCAGATGAAGCCCGCCGCATGAAAGTACGCACCAATGCGGAAACACCGGCGGATGCCCGTGCAGCGCGATCCTTCGGTGCGGAAGGGATTGGCTTGTGCCGTACCGAGCATATGTTCTTCGAGGGGCCGCGTATTCTCGCTATGCGTGAGATGATTTTGGCGTCGGATGAAAAAGGCCGCCGTGTTGCGCTGGATAAACTCCTGCCGATGCAGCGTGATGATTTCACCGAGCTGTTTGAAATCATGCAGGGGCTGCCGGTCACAATCCGTCTGCTCGATCCGCCATTGCATGAATTCCTGCCTAAGACTGCGGAAGAAATCGCCGAAGTCGCCAATGTCATGGGCGTTGATGTCGACAAACTGACCGAGCGTGCGGAAAGCCTGCATGAGTTTAACCCGATGCTTGGACATCGCGGTTGCCGACTGGCTATTTCCTATCCGGAAATTGCTGAAATGCAGACCCGTGCGATTATTGAAGCGGCGATTGCCGCTGCCAAAGAGACCGGTGAAGCGGTTATTCCGGAAATTATGGTGCCGCTGGTCGGTATCAAAGCCGAGCTGGATTTTGTGAAAGCGCGGATTGATAAAGTGGCCGCACAGATCATTGCCGAGAGCGGCGTGCAGGTTGATTATATGGTTGGTACCATGATCGAACTGCCGCGTGCAGCCTTACGGGCAGGGGAACTGGCCGAGACGGCTGAGTTCTTCTCCTTCGGCACCAATGACCTGACACAGACCACTTTTGGTGTATCGCGTGATGATGCTTCATCCTTCCTCACCCAATATCAGGCGCTGGGCATTATCGAGCAAGATCCGTTTGTAACGGTGGATTTCGACGGGGTCGGCGAACTGGTGCAACTGGCCGCTGAGCGTGGTCGCAAACAGCGGGCCAATATCAAGCTTGGTGTTTGCGGTGAACATGGCGGCGATCCGGCGTCGATTGGCTT
Source organism: Ochrobactrum sp. SFR4 (assembly GCF_019730395.1). NCBI lineage: Bacteria > Pseudomonadati > Pseudomonadota > Alphaproteobacteria > Hyphomicrobiales > Brucellaceae > Ochrobactrum > Ochrobactrum sp. SFR4. The sequence continues at coordinate 17,280 of NZ_JAAPBB010000002.1, forward strand.
TTATGAAAAGACCGGTCTGGATTATGTGTCCTGCTCTCCGTTCCGCGTGCCGATTGCACGACTGGCTGCGGCGCAGGCAGCCATTGCGGCAGCGAAGTAATTTTGTAAATAATCAGAATGATGCGCCGGATGCTTCATCCGGCGCATTTGTAGTTTATGGTGCTATAAGTTCATCACTGAATCACGAGCCGTGCGAGATGTCTGTCATTAAATCCTTAGTATTGGGCTTAAGCCTGAGCATTGGTACAACTGCTGCGTTTGCAGCGGATGAAGCCTTACTCTCGTCTAAAATTTCGCAGCGCCATCTGATTATTGAGCCGCAGCTTAATCTTGCAGGAAAATCAAATCCGATACAGGTGGCACTGACACTGGATGCCTGTTCGGGCGATGTCGACCATCGTATTCTTGATGTTCTGGTGAGGGAGAAAATTCCGGCGACCTTGTTTGTGACTGCGCGCTGGCTGCGCCGTAATCAGGCGGCGATTGAAGTGCTCAAAGCGCATCCGGATTTATTCGCGATTGAAAATCACGGGGCGGAGCATGTGCCTGCAATTACCGTGCTGAAAACCATGTATGGTATTCCGACAGCCGGTACACCTGCTGCAATTGAAGCAGAGGTCAAAGGCGGTGCGGACAAGATCACTGCAATCTTTGGCAAACAGCCGCAATGGTACCGTGACGCGACAGCCCGTTATTCCACTGATGCAGTGCGCCAGATTGAGGGCATGGGCTATAAGGTTGCCGGTTATTCGCTTAATGGTGATCGCGGCGCATCCCTGCCTGCGGCAACGGTTGCCAAACGTATATCCTATGCCAAAGACGGTGATGTGATTATTTCACATATCAATCAGCCGAAACGTGTCTCCGGTGCCGGTGTGGCAGAAGGTATTCTGGCGCTGAAGAAGAAAGGCGTGCAGTTCAGGCTGCTGCGGGATATGACCGCGCACGCGGCACCGAATGTGGTGAGTGAAACTGCGCCGCCCAATGAATCTGTTTCGCAGAAAGATAATAAAACCCATTCTAAAATAAAGACAAAACCTGCATCGGCAGAGCCTGCTCCGGTCTCTGCGCAATGATATAACAAGTGTTTGAATGATTTCAGAAATCGTTCTTTAGCTTGCCCATAACGGCAGCATAATTGCGGCCGAGGCTTTCAAACAGAACATTATTGCCCGAGAGCGGTGCGTGGGAAAGAGTAATCCCGTCATTCAGTAAAGTAACGAAAACAACCTGATCCTGCATGGCGGACGGCACAAGAATGGCACCGATACGTTGCGCATTGGTAGTGTCCAGCGCAGGCATATTAAACAGGACTTCACCGCCGACAATTTCAGCAGCTTTGGCCAGCGACAGATCAAAGCCATCGGTCAGAACATCCTGAGCGCCGAGGGCAAATTCAACTTCAACTGCTTCTAAAGACGCGTTCTCCTCAGACGCGGCTATCAGGTTTTCGTCGGTGGAGGAGGGCGTTTGCCTCATTGGGGGAGCGTCTCCGGCTGTATAATTCTTCTTATCCGCAAACTGATTGTGGCAGTTTGTGGATTTGATGCAATCTCATTTTAGTGATTTGTTATAATATCATGATAAATAAAAATATTTCTCTTTTATCTATCGTTAATCACAGATCTTTACCTCTTTTGCTACCTGATGAAATGAACAGTTCTTGCAGGCGGTGATGCGGATCGCGTATTGTTTATGCTCGGCAGACCCTGAATATTGTGCGAAGCGCCTTCGCGGGACTGATTTCTTTACCCGCCTCGATGCGTAAAACAAAGAGACAGAGCGGTTTTACGATTCCGTGTTTACCGGAACCGCTCTATAACCGGCAGTGCGGCAAGTGATGCTTGAAAATTATTACATCCGGCGCAAAGTGAGACGTCGTTCCTCGCGGTCGGCGAAATATGCACCGGCTTGCGCTTTAGCCGGTCTGGGGTTGCTCATCGCTGCGGTTACAGCACATCGTTTCGGTTTGATACAGCAGCCGGATCTGGTGTTTATTGTGACACTTGCGGTATTTTTTGCTCTGGTGGCTTTGCTGCTTTCAGCTAAATCTTTTTATAATTTATGGCGCAGCGGCGATGCCGGAGGGCGGCGGGCCATGCGCGCCTGTTTTATCGCGCTGGTCACGTTGACCCCGCCTGCGCTCGTGCTGGGGCAGATCAGCGGCACACCGCGTATTCATGATGTTTCCACCGATCTCGAAAACTCTGTGCAATTCAATACTGTTATGAGTAATGAGCAGGATTTACTACAGGATTATAAGCCGGATTTTCGCGTGCAGCTGCTTCAAAAACTGGGGCTGGGTGATCTGACTGTGCAAAATAGTCTGAGTACCGATGCTGTGCCGGATATGTTGCAGCAAATTTCTGCCTATCCGGAAGTGAGTGGCAGGCAATATGACAGTGCGCAGGATCACGTCTTAAAAGCTGTGCTTAAAGTGTTGAAGGAGCAGGGATTTGCTGTAGGGCGCACGTCCGGTATTGCCGGTGAGGACATGGATGTGAGTGTCGAGGCAACTACCAAAACCTTCATTCTGGGTTTGCACAGCGATGTGGTGGTGCGGCTCAGGGACGAAGCCGAACAAACCACAGTTGATATGCGTTCTGTCTCGCGTTACGGGCGCTATGATATGGGGTTCAATGCCGGATTGATTGATACATTTTTTAATGCACTTGATCTGGAAATGCGCAATGCCGTGCCGGATGCACCGGAAGAATAAGGATTAGAGCGCCGTGCGCCCTTTTGGTGCACAAAAACCGCTCTAACACTTTATATGTACGGCATAATTTTACCTTAAACTGATCCAGGTTTAAGGAATTATGCTGTGAGCCGGCCGGTAGAGACTATCCGGCATTGGGTCGCCATCTGTAACAACCAGCCCGCGAGATACCAGATCTTCCAGATGGGCAAACACCGAAAGCCCCGCAGCGCCAAAGAGGCGCGGATCGGTGTCACGATAGATTGCAGCAACCATCTGAGCGATGGTTTCATCACCCTGCATCACACGCTCGAGTACTGCCCGTTCACGCATCTTACGATGTGTTTTTAGTCCGCGCAAAAAACGGTGCGGTTTGGCAATCGGTGCGCCATGCCCCGGAAAATACAGAACATCCTTTCGTTTGAGCAGCTTTTCCAGAGAGTGCATATAGGCGCGCATTGAGCCGTCCGGCGGTGCGACGATCGTGGTTGCCCATGCCATGACATGATCGGCGGAAAACAGAATGCCACGATCATTCAGGGCAAAACAGGCATGATTGGCCATATGACCGGGGGTATGGATTACCTCTAATGCCCAGTCAGAATTGGTGAAAATCTCACCGTCTTTGGCGCAAATATCAGGTGCAAAATCTGTGTCCACACTGGCATCCAGTGCATTGCTCTCGCCGTCAAATAACGGGCGGGCAGACTGATGCGGGCCCTGTGCAACAATGGTCGCGCCTGTCTCGCGCTTCAGCCTTGAGCTAAGTGGTGAATGATCGCGATGGGTGTGGCTGACAAAAATATGGCTGAGCGGTCTGCCCGCAATGATGCGCAGCAAGGTTTCGAGATGCGCTTCATCTTCAGGCCCCGGATCAATAATGCCGAGCTGGTCTTTGCCGATAATATAGCTGTTGGTACCAAAACCGGTAAATGCATTGGCATTATTCACGGTAACGCGCAGAATATCCGGTGCAATCTGTACCGCTTCACCATAGGCCGGATCAAATTGCGTATCGAATTTCAGAGACATCAAAGAGACTTTCCGGCAGGCATCACGATAATAACAGAGTGTCTATAAAGGCTTTTCGGAGACTTGTCCTGCTTATCCGCCCGATATAGTATAATCGACAATTATTGTTAAAATTGTCGACAATTTAACATTGACAAAAGCGTGGTTGTTTTATCAATCTGCGCAAAGACAATTGGGGAGCAGAATATGCAGAAATGTGGTGATCGGGAATTTATCGGTTATGGCCGTCATACACCGGATCCGCGCTGGCCGAACGGCGCACAGATCGCGGTGCAGTTTGTGGTTAATTATGAAGAGGGCGGCGAAAGCTGCATTCTGGACGGGGATGCCGGTTCCGAATGCCTGCTCTCCGAAATTGTCGGCGCGCAAAGCTGGCCGAAACAGCGCAACCAGAATATGGAATCGATCTACGAATATGGTGCCCGTGCCGGTTTCTGGCGGTTGTGGCGCATGTTCACCAAGCGCAATATGGATGTGACAGTCTATGGTGTGACCAAAGCGATGGAACGTAATCCGGAAGCCGTTGCAGCGATGAAAGAAGCGGGCTGGGAAATCGCCAGTCATGGTCTGCGCTGGCTGGAATATAAGGATTTCACAGAAGAAGAAGAACGCCGTCATATTCAGGAAGCGGTACGCCTGCATACAGAACTGACCGGCGAGCGTCCTTACGGTATCTATCAGGGCAAACCTTCCGACAATACGCTGCAGCTGGTGATGGAAGAGGGTGGTTTTGTCTATTCCGCTGATTCCTATGCCGATGAACTGCCTTATTGGATCGAAGGGCCAAAAGGGCCGCATCTGATCGTGCCTTATACGCTCGACACCAATGATATGCGTTTTGCCACGCCGCAGGGCTTTAATGCCGGTGACCAGTTTTTCAATTATCTGAAAGACACCTTCGATGTGCTTTACCGCGAGGGCGGGGAAGGCGCACCGAAGATGATGTCTGTCGGTCTTCACTGCCGCCTTGTTGGCCGTCCGGGGCGCGCCGCAGCACTGGAGCGCTTTTTGGATTATGTGCAGTCCCATGACAAAGTCTGGGTCGCCAAGCGTATTGATATTGCCCGCCATTGGCACGAAAATCACAAACCGGCAGGGCAATAAAATGGAACTGATCAATTTGCCGGTACAGGCTTTGACGCCGGAAAATTTCGCACCTTTCGGGGATATTATCGAAACCGGTTTGGGTGAAGTTAAGCTCATCAACTGGGATATTACCGAACGTCACCACGCGCTGGCGAAAGCCGATGTTATTGGTGAGGATGCTCATGTTTTGATTAATATCTTCCGCAGCAAGCCTTGGGAGCTGCCGCTGACCATTAAGATGGTTGAACGGCATCCGCTGGGTTCACAAGCCTTTATGCCGCTGAGCGGACGCGACTATCTGGTGGTGGTTGCAGATGATAATAATGGTGTTCCGCACACGCCGGTGGCATTTCTGGCGCGGGGCAATCAGGGCGTGAATTATCACCGCAATGTCTGGCATCATCCGCTGCTGGCACTGGATGAGACTTCGGATTTTCTGGTGGTTGATCGTGGCGGTGCAGGCAATAATCTGGAGGAATATTACTTCCCGCAGCAAAATTTCACGATTTCTGGCAGGAGTATTTGACCATCCGGTCAGATGCTTCGAATCCACATAGTTTAAAAGCGGCATGAAACAGATCGGAAATGTCGCTTTAAAACGCAACTCAAAGCTAATTTGCCGCATTTGTCACGCCACATCTTGACGAGTATTCAGAGGCGTAACAATCTGGTTGTATGACACAGATGATCCGTTTCTTTCTGAATGGTCACCGGCAGGATGTTCAGATCCGGCCAGATACAACGGTTCTGGAATGGTTGCGCGGGGAGGCGCGGCTCAAGGGAACGAAAGAAGGCTGTGCCGAGGGGGATTGCGGGGCGTGCTCCGTTTTAATCGGCACAGATATGGATGCTATTGCGCAGGCTGACACTGCGGCGGGTGAACCACAATCAAACAAGGATGACGGAGCGTTTCGCTACCGCGCTGTTAACAGCTGTATCCTCACAATGGGGCAGCTGGACGGCAAAGCTTTGGTCACAGTTGAGGGGTTAAAAACCACACAGCTTCATCCGGTGCAGGCAGCAATGGCCGAAAACGGTTCGTCGCAATGCGGTTTCTGTACACCCGGTATTGTGATGTCGCTGAGCGGACTGGCTGCGGATTGTGCCAGTACCGGTGCCAAAGCCAACGATCAGCTGATCCATGATACGCTGGCGGGTAATCTCTGCCGTTGCACCGGTTATCGCCCGATTGTCGAAGCTGCACGCAAGGTGATTGCAGAAGGTGGCGCACCGGTAGCACAACCGCTTTCCGGTTCTTTACAGGATATCCGCCCGCAATCGGGTTTCAGCCATAATGGCTCAACCTACCATCAGCCGCAGACACTTAAAGAACTGGTGGAACTGCGCGCGCAATATCCGCAGAGCCTGCTGCTGGCTGGCGGGACTGATCTTGGTGTGGCGCTGGCCGATTATCACAGTGACTGGAATGAAGTGATCTCGACGGCGCATGTGCGTGAATTGCGCGATATCCGTGAGGATGCAACGTCCTTCCGGTTTGGCGCTGCGGTGACATGGGCGGAGGTGCTGAAGACTATCGGCAATCATTACCCGTCACTCACTATTTTGCTGCGCCGTTTCGGCTCTGTGCAAATCCGCAACCAGGGCACGATTGGCGGTAATATCGGCACGGCCAGTCCGATCGGGGACGGGCCGCCAGCGCTGATTGGTCTTGGCGCTGAGATTGAACTGGCTGGTGCTCATGGTAGGCGCACATTGCCGCTGGAAGATTTCTTTCTTGATTACCGCAAAACAGAATTGCGCAGTGATGAGGTGATTGCCTCGGTCACGCTTCCGAAGCTGGCTGCCACACAGGATTACCGCGTTTATAAAATCTCCAAGCGCTACGATCAGGATATTTCCACTGTTTGCGGTGCATTTCGTGTGACGCGTGAGGGCGGTATTGTAACAGATGCCCGTATTGCCTTTGGCGGTATGGCAGCGATACCAAAACGGGTGAAAAGTGCCGAGCAGGCGCTGACCGGCAAGGCGCTGGATGGAGCTGCAGTTGCGGCCTGTGCGCAGACTATTGCCACAGAGCTTGCGCCTTTAAGTGACTGGCGCGGCAGTGCCGAATACCGGCTGATGGTGGCACAAAATCTGGTTGAGCGCCTGCGCCATGATCTGGCCGGTGAAGTGGTGGAGGTGATGGCACTATGATCGCACTTAATCAGCCTTTTCCGACGCCGGAAAACGTAGGCAAAGTCGAGCGCAGTATTGTCGGACATGGTGTTGTTCATGATTCCGCGAGCCGCCATGTGGCGGGTGCCGCAATTTATATTGATGACATGCCGGAGCTGCCGGATACGCTTCATGCGGCTTTTATCTTATCACCGGTTGCCCATGGCCGGTTGAAAAGCATGGATGCTAGCGAGGCTTTGGCGCAGGCCGGTGTTATCGGTATCTGGGATGTGCATGATATTCCGGGCATCAATGATGTTTCGCCGGGGCTTCCCGGTGAACCGCTTTTTGCTGAGGAACTGCTTGACCATCAGGGACGGGCAATTGCGGTGATTGCCGCGACCAGTTTTGAGGCGGCCTATAAGGCAGCCAAGCTGGTGAAGCTGGATATTGAAGAACTGCCACCGGTGCTGGATGTGGAAGAAGCACACCGGCAAAAGAGTTATGTGATTCCGCAACAGGTGGTGCAACAGGGCGATGCCAAAACCGCCATTACCAATGCGGAACATCAGTTTTCCGGCCGTCTTTCCATGGGCGGACAGGATCATTTCTATCTCGAAACCCATATTGCCTATGCCATTCCCGGTGAAAACTGGCCGCAGGAAAACGGCGATATGCTGGTGCATTCCTCGACCCAGCATCCGAGCGAAGTGCAGCATCATGTGGCGCATGTGCTGGGGCTTCATGCCCATGCGGTAGAATGTCAGGTGCGGCGTATGGGTGGCGGCTTCGGCGGTAAGGAGAGTCAGGCGACGATTATTGCCTGTGCTGCGGCACTTGTTGCAGCTAAAACCGGACGCCCGTGTAAAATGCGTCTCAAGCGCCGCGATGATATGATCGCCACCGGCAAGCGCCATGATTTTGTGGTGCATTGGCAGGCCGGAACCGATAGTCGCGGGCGGATCAAAGGACTGGATATTGAGTTTCTTGCCCGCGCCGGAAACCTGCCGGATCTCACAGGGCCGGTGATAGCCCGTGCGCTGACCCATGCTGATAATTCCTACTTCATTGAACATGCGCATTTCATCGGCCATGCTTGCAAAACCAATACTGTGTCCAATACGGCATTTCGCGGCTTTGGCGGGCCGCAGGGAATTATCGCGATTGAAGCGATTGTCGATACGATTGCCCGTGAGTTGAAACTTGATCCCAATCAACTGCGTGCTATCAATTATTACGGTGACGAGACAGGTGATGAAACGCCTTATGGGCAGAAGGTTGAAGATAACCGGCTGGTACAGGTAACCGAAACTCTGCTGAACAGCAGCGAATGGCAAAAACGGCGTGCGGAGATTGATGCCTATAATGCGGGTAATCCGCTGATCCGTCGCGGGCTGGCAATGATGCCGGTGAAGTTTGGTATCTCGTTCAATCTCACAGCGCTCAATCAGGCGGGTGCTCTGGTGCATGTCTATCAGGATGGTTCGGTTTTCCTGAATCATGGCGGCACGGAAATGGGGCAGGGATTGTTTGTCAAAGTCGCGCAGGTGGTGGCTGAAGTGTTCCAGATTGATCTGGACATGGTGCGTATCTCGGCGACAGCGACCGGCAAAGTGCCGAACACCTCAGCAACGGCTGCTTCGACCGGTTCTGATCTCAACGGTATGGCAGCCTTTAAAGCAGCAACGGCAATCAAAAGCCGCATGACTAAGGTCGCTTCAGAACATTATGGTACTGAAGAAAGCGAGATCATTTTCCGTGGCAACCGTGTCTATGCGGGCAATGAATCCATGTCTTTTGGCGAACTTGCCAAACTCACATGGTCAAAGCGTGTGCAGCTTTCGGAAGCTGCCCATTATGCGACGCCGAAAATTCATTGGGACGGCAAGACGATGCGCGGTCGCCCGTTTTTCTATTTCACCTATGGTGCGGCTGTTGCCGAAGTGGCAGTGGATACTCTGACGGGTGAAACGCGCTGCCTGCGGGCGGATATTTTGCAGGATGTCGGCTTTCCGCTTAATCCGGCGATTGATCTTGGCCAGATTGAAGGTGCTTTCGTGCAAGGGATGGGCTGGGTCACTTGTGAGGAGTTATGGTGGGATAAAGCCGGACGGTTACGCACGGCAGGCCCTTCGACCTATAAAATTCCGGGATCGCGTGATGTGCCGGAAATCTTCAATGTGCGGATATTAGAAAATGCACCGAACCGCGAGGAAACGGTATTCCGTTCCAAAGCTATTGGCGAACCGCCGCTGATGCTTGGCATTTCCGTCTGGCTGGCAATCCGCGATGCCATTGCTTCGATTGCGGATCACCAGTTTTCACCGGAGCTGGATGCACCGGCCACACCGGAAACCGTGCTGAAATCGATCATGAAACTGCGCCAGCGGCAAAAGCAGGAATAGTTCGTTATGAATTTGCAGGAATTGAATAGCTTACCTGAGGCAGATTTTATCGCTGCGCTGGGCGGTATTTTCGAACATTCCCCTTGGGTGGCAGAAGCTGTGGCGGGAGACAGGCCGTTCGCTTCTGTTTCTGCCTTGCATCAGGCAATGGTGCAGGCAGTTGAAAAAGCAGGTGTGGCCAGGCAATTGACGCTGATCCGTGCGCATCCCGATCTGGCGGGGAAAGCTGCCCGTGCAGGCAATCTGACTGATGCTTCCACTAACGAGCAGAAGGAGGCAGGGCTCGACCGGCTGGATGATGCGGAATATGAGCGGTTTCATCGCCTGAATGATGCCTATAAGCAGCGCTTTGACTTTCCTTTTATTCTTGCAGTGCGTGGTTTCGACGGCAAAGGGCATGACAAGCATTCGATCCTTGCCAGCTTCGAAAGCCGTTTGCAGAATACACCGGAGCAGGAAATTTCTGAGGCACTGCGGCAGATTGCGCGTATCGCAGAACTGCGGCTGGGGGATATGCTTGACCAATAAAATATATGCAGCAGAAAAGGTATGGTTATGGCAAAACTCTCAACCCATGTTCTTGATACTGCCCATGGCAAACCGGCTGCCGCAATGCGTCTTGAGCTTTATCGGGTGAAGGGCAGTGGTGAGCTGGAACTGATTAAACGGACGGCAACCAATCTTGATGGCCGTACCGATGAACTGCTGCTCAATGAGACAGAAATGTGCATAGGCACTTATGAAATTCAGTTTCATGTGGCCGAATATTTTGAATCGCAAGGTGCGGATCAGGCGAAGCCGCCATTTCTTGATTTGATTCCGATCCGGTTTGCGATTGCTGATGAGAGTGCCAATTATCATGTACCGCTGCTGGTCAGCCCGTGGGCCTATTCCACCTATCGCGGCAGTTAAGGGCCTGACGGGGTAAATCTATCCCCGTCTTTCATTTTATCCGTAGACTTTTTTCGTCATTAAACAGCGGGAAACAGCGGATATGGAAACAACCCCTAATCTGAAAATGCCTTATATTCTGCCCAGTCAGGCGCAGAAGCACGTCACGCATAATGAAGCTCTGCGTTATCTCGATGCTCTTTTGCATCTGTCTGTTTTAAGCCGGCAATATTCCTCACCACCGGCAACTGCGCAGGAAGGTGATCGCTACCTTGTGCCAGCAGGGGCTGCGGGTTTATGGGAGGGGCAGGTGGGTAATCTTGCTGCTTTCATGGATGGCGAATGGTTCTTCTTCGTACCTTTGCGCGGATGGATCATGCATATTGCCGATGAAAATGCACTATTCATATTTACCGACAGTCAATGGCGGGCGCTTCTGAATCCGCAGCCTATGGCCGGCATCAACACGGAAGCTGATGCTTATAATCGTCTGGCTGTAGCCTCTGATGCAGTTTTGTTGACACACAATGGCGCAGGGCATCAGTTGAAAATCAATAAAAACCTACGCGAGAATACAGCCTCTCTTTTGTTTCAGAGTAACTGGACCGGTTATGCTGAAATGGGAATCACCGGTGAAAACAATTTCAGCATTAAAGTTGCTGATGATAGCGGGCAATGGCGGCAGGCATTGCGGATTGATAGTGCAAGCGGAAATATAGCAATAGGCTCAGTCTGGCCAACAGTGCCTTTGCATGTCGACGGGGCGATTCGTCCCGGAAATTATGAAGCAGGCATTTTACCGGATGCTGAACAAAGCGGTGCCGGAGCACTTATCTTTATAAAAACTGATCAGGTCAGGAAGCTTGCTTTCAGCGATGGTCAGCAGTGGCTTTGGATCGATAATAATCAGCCGGTTACTTTATAGCATTGTTAATATTACATGATTTTGTTGCGCGGTTTCTAAAAAGTACCAACTGATTTAGCTTGTCAGACCGCGCAACTGAAACGAAACTGGTGAATCATAAATGCTGAATAAATTTCTTTTACGAAATCCATGAAAGCTTGATTGGTAAGGCAGAGACCGATGGTTCAATTTAGAAAAATTGAAGAAAAACAATAGTTTTTGTTTTTCGGTCATTCATTGCCTTTCTGCTTGGATTTTTTGTGAATACAGGGAGATTGGCTGGTTTTGATATAAGTATTTTGTTAGTCAGTATGAGTGATACATTTAAATAAATTCAAATACTTGATTGATTTCATCATGTTATTTTGTTGCCCGATTGTATTTGTGAAAGCAGGGGATGAATTTTGCTGAAGAATAAGGTGAGAGACTGACCATATGAAAACAGCAAGTTTTTCCAGACGGATTGCAGGACTTCCGCGATTTGTAAAGCAGCTTATCATGCTTGGCATGGATGTGACCTTGCTGCTGCTTGGCGTTTATGTTGCTTATGTTCTGCGCTACGGTTTCCTGTTCGTACCGAATATCAAGCAAATATTGCTGATGCTTGTAGCGCCGCTGGTCGCTGTGCCTGTTTTTATCCGCTATGGTCTTTATCGTTCAGTTATCCGCTATCTTCCGGAAAAGGCGATTTGGTCTATCTTTCAGGCAACTGCCGTTGCGGCTTTACTGTGGGTTGCTGTAGCCTTCCTGACCGAAATGACCGGCGGAACGGGCGTTCCGCGTTCTGTTCCTTTGATCTACTGGTTGGTGATTACTATTTTGGTTTCCATCTCCCGTTTCGGAGCCAAATGGATTTTGCGCGACAGTACAGGGCCTGTGTCACGGGAAGTGGCTTTGATCATTGGCACCGGTGAGGCAGCGCAGCAGCTGGCAGCGGCATTGCGAGTTCATCGTGACACTTATGTGGCCGGTTTTATTGACCGGGATCCGTCATTGCTCGGTATGGATATTGCGGGAACCCGTGTTTATGCACCGGCATCTATAGATGATCTGGTTAAGAATTATGGTGTTTGTCAGGTTGTTATTTCGGATCCGTCGATGGGAGAGGCGGAGCGAAAAGCCTATGCCAGTATTTTGGGGCGCCTGAAAATTCGCACCAGTATTTTGCCACCGATTGCAGATTTGTCGCGTGGGAAATATCTGGTTGGTGCACTGCGTAATATTGAAATTGATGATTTGCTGGGGCGCTCGCCGGTGCCGCCGGATGAGGCAATGTTGCAGTCGATGATTGAGGGGCGCTCAATCATGGTGACAGGCGCGGGCGGTTCTATCGGCAGTGAATTGTGCAGCACTATTATAAACTGGAAGCCGCGCAAGCTGGTTTTATTCGAAGTCGGGGAATTTGCGCTCTATCAGCTGGAGCGTAAACTGAAATCTGTCGCGCATTGCGAAATCGTTCCGGTATTGGGTTCTGTAACTCAGCAGGAATTATTAGAGAACGTCATACGCTCTCATGGGATTGATACGATTTATCATTGTGCAGCCTATAAGCATGTACCTTTGGTTGAGGCGAACCCGCTTGAAGGTATCCGCAATAATGTCATGGGCACGAAGGCTGTTGCTGACGCCGCGCTGAAAACCGGCGTGGAGCGCTTTGTTTTGATTTCATCAGATAAAGCCGTTCGTCCGACAAATGTAATGGGTGCAACGAAAAGATGGGCAGAATTTGTTATCCGTCATTATGGAGACCTTGCGCAGCAAAAAGGTGCAGCACAGTCATTTTCGAGTGTGCGTTTTGGTAATGTTTTAGGGTCTAATGGTTCGGTTGTACCGCTGTTTCGTGAACAGATTGCTGCAGGAGGTCCCGTAACACTGACCGATGAAAATATGACCCGTTATTTTATGTCGATCCGTGAGGCGGCAGAGCTGATTATTCAGTCTGGTGCGGTAATTAAAAGTGGCGAGACGGCTTTGCTGGAAATGGGAAGTCCGGTGAAAATCAGAGATTTGGCTGAAAATATGATCCTTATGGCCGGATTATCTGTGCGTGATATTAAAAATCCTGACGGGGATATTGCAATTCGGGTGACCGGTATTCGTGAAGGTGAGAAGCTTTACGAAGAACTGTTCTATGATCCGGACAAAGCATTGCGCACCCGCCATCCTAAAATACTTTGTGCGGAAAAACGCGGTACAAAAGCCAGCGAGATACCGCAGCGCCTGCCGCAGATGCAACAGTTCCTTAATAACAACGATGCGGAAGGCGCTAAAGCACTGCTGTTCGATTACATCCGTCAGTAATCAAACTGTTTTGCGGAAAAACAGGATTAGCAGTGTTGTAAGCACAATTGCGCCTATCAGGCCGGATAGCTGCCCCATAAAGGTGCCGGACCATAATACGGCTGCTGTGATTATGCCCAATATCAGATTGAGCATCGCTAGGTTGCCGGTAACAAAATATACGGATTTTCCTGAACGTTTTGCGATCTGATAGGCATGGGAAGAGTGAGCCTGTAATATGTTCTCACCCTTGCTGAGACGTAGAATAATCGTGCTGCCTGCGTCGAGAATATAATAAAGCGGCAGAATGAGAGCGGGAATAATGCCTGCTTGTCCGGCAAAGAGCAGAAACACTGCACCGGTAATCAGACCAAGTGGCAGACTGCCGGAATCACCGAGAAAGATTGAGGCTGGCGGGCGGTTAAAAACTGCAAATCCTGCGAGAGCGCCAGCCATCGCCAGACTAATAGCTGGTATTGCAGGTTCTTGAAGAAATATGGACGAAAGAATTCCGAGCAGGAATAATGGAATTCCAATTCCGGTGACAGTCAGCCAGTCCAGACCGTCCATAAAGTTGGCGACATTAATACTGCCGAGGATGGCGATGGTCAAAAGCAGTATCTCGAGCCAATAGGAAAGAAGCTCGGATAGGAGCCGGAAATCAGCGCCTAAACTGTAAACAGCAAACATTGCGGCGAGAAGCTGCAGAGGAAGTCTTGCACGTACAGACAGTTCTTTTTGGTCATCCAAATAGCCGGTAACCCAGACTAGCGTGGCCGCAATGATCAGGCTGATGCTCATCCGTGCTGGTATCATTTCCGATAGGCCAAAAATAATAAGTGCAAATATGAAAACCGGAATACAGGATAATCCGCCGATTTGTCTGGCGGGAACAGAATGGTTGGAGCGCGGATTGAAGCCTGCAGAAAGAAAACCTGCAGGAAGCCTGTGTTTTAAAATTAGGAGCAGGAGCGTGGAAAAGATGAAGCAAAGAGGAAAAATCCACAGATAAGCTGACAAGCTGCTGTCTCCCAAGGGGTAAGATAATCCGGCAAGCGGTTGGATGTGGTATCTAATCTGAAGCAGGTTGCCTGAACCCGCCAAAAAAATCGGATCGCAGTCAAACTTTCTCAAGTGATATTGTCTTTACGCGTTTGTGAACAGCTTTTCCAGAACGTTGAGGAGCGCTAAAGTTGTGAAATGGTGGTGGTGAAATGTATTTTTGACATCAGAGAAATTTGCTTTGTTTTAAAATGTAAAAATCTGATTTCAATGCATTGCACAATGGATTTCTTGCGGCTATAAGCCGGTTCATCCGCCACGGAATCTCTCCGTGATTTGTTTTGGGGCGTAGCCAAGCGGTAAGGCAGCGGTTTTTGGTACCGCCATCCCCTGGTTCGAATCCAGGCGCCCCAGCCAATTTTCCCCGCATCACGATTTTACGCATTTCAGAGTGCAGTAATTTTTTCGCATCTTAAAAACTTTGTATTCGTAATGCTGTCACTACGCTGGCTATCTTCAACTTGGATATGTACTGGGAGCAGAATGGATAAAACTAAGTTTTTTATAATATAGTTTAAACAGTCTGTCTGAACTCAATAATATTAAGTTTTTCTGAAATATATCTTATTTTGTTATCTGCTATTCAAAATATCGCTTTTTGCGTTAAAAGATGATAGCGGGATATTTTTGCATAATGTTATGGAAATGTGATGCTCTCTGACATGGCGGCACACCTTATGAATATGTTTGGTTTACAGAGCCGCATACTGACATCTTCCCCTTGACGGGCAGGACTCTGAGATAAAGCGCATTCCGGGAGTATTTCGTTTGTCGACGTGAAGGATTTGATTGTCGATGCCCATTCAATACCTGGCAGATATTGATCCAAATTCATTATTTACCGTAAACGCTATTTCTCTGGCAGCGTTTGCGATTGCTTTCTTTTGTATCTGGCTGAAGCAGCGTGACAGAACCTACTGGTTATACTGGGTGGCAGCGAATACAGTTTTGTCTGTAGGTTTTACAGCATTTGTTATTATTGATCGTACAAAGATGTTGCAATTGATTGTTGTAAACAGCTTTATGGTCATGGGGATAGCGCTGCGATGGCAGGCTTTGCGCAGTTTTTTTTACCGTAAAAATTATATTGAGATTAATTTACTCATTATCTTGATTTTACTGCTGCCTTATCTGTTTTCGGCCTATCTGAGCAACAGATTCATATTTGGTTTTGTCAATTTTATTTTTCTGGTTGAAATCATTTTGGTTATTCGTGAGCTGGTTCGGCCGAACGGTGAGACTTTGCCATCCCGCTGGGGGTTGATTATTGCTTACGGAATTGTGGGCGGTGCATTTGTCTCACGCGTGTTGCAGGGATGGATCTTGGGGCCGCAAAATATGACCCTGTTGCCGCAAGACGGCTTTCTTACAGCTATGCTTCTGATAATTTCGGTGCATATTGTTGCGAGCGGTGCCTTCGCGATATCGATTGCCTATGAACGCGGAATTTCTGAGCTCAAGCAGATGGCTCTGCTTGATCAGCTGACAGGTCTGTATAACCGCCGGGCTTTCGAGCTGACTTTGGCGGAGCGTGATCCTGCGGATGGTTCACTCGCTTTGATTTTGCTGGATATCGATCATTTTAAGCGGATTAACGACCAGTTCGGTCATGCTGCCGGTGATATTGCTTTGCAGCGTTTTTCCGGAATTCTGATGACAGTTTTCCGGAAAAAAGACTTTATTGCCCGTATAGGCGGAGAAGAATTTGCTGTCATTCTGCCCGATACGGCGATGAGCGAAGCCTATGAATTTGCCGAGCGTGTTCGTCAGGCAGCCGAGAATGATGCGTTTGAGCATGGTGACGGTATTGTGCGCCTGACAATTAGCGCCGGGGTCTGTCAGGCAGTGGCAGGTGTAACCTCTTTTTCCGATATGACAAAAAAAGCAGACATCAGCCTGTATATAGCTAAAAATAATGGTCGTAACCGGGTTGAAATATTTGCTACATGATTCACCGGTAAAGCTTTGTAATTCTTTGCTCAATTCGGCCGTTATATAAACATGCGGAGGGGACTGTGGTTAAGTGGAGGATGTCAAAAAGGTTCTGTGTTCCGGTTGTGACTGCGCTTATGGTGCGTTGGATTACGTTCCGTCAGATATTGCTTCTCATACTTACCCTGATTGTAACGGGCGTAGTCTCTCCTGCTCTTGCTGCGACATGTTCTGATAATTCGCTGATTGCTGCCGATATAATTTTAAAGCGCCAATTAACTGCCTTGAAAAATATGGAACGCGGCCGGAAATGTACGGCTGAAAATGCTCAAGGCGGCTTTTTTAATGCTTGCCGTGATTTAGCTCAGCGGCGCGGTGACATACAAAAGCAGTTACAGAAAAGTGCTGCGGCACTGGCAAAATGCAGTGGTACATCTGCCGTTGCAGTAATATCAAAACCAAGCGGGCAGGGCAGTAAAACCCAGCTTGCCAAAAATACCAATCTGTTTGGCGGCCAATATTCAGGGACACCATTATTATTTTGTGTGCGTCTGTCTGACGGATATTATTTTCCGGCGCCGCATTCACAATATGCCCGAAGTGATAAGATCAAAGAGACTTTGGCGCAGTGCCGTTTCATTTGCGAAACACCTGACGTCAATTTGTATATTTTGAGCGATCCTGCTGCCGAAACGGCAGATATGGTATCTGTCGATAAGCGTGAATCTTATGTCAATCTGAGCTCTGCTTATGCCTATCAGGCCTCAGAGAGTTTTCAGAAATGTAACTGGGCAAAATATTTTTCCTATATTGAACAGGTGCGGACAAGCTCCGGAAAATCCAGGAAAAAAACCATTATATCTGAAAAGCCGGTGAGTGTGCCGGTTTCGGTTCCGGTTATTGAAAACGATATATCCGACCGCACTGTACGGATTGTCGGGCCTGCTTTTTTACAGGACGGTAATGACAGGCTGGCCAATCTGGGAAGCAGGCGGGAGCAGCCGGCGGCTGGCACAGAGGTTTTTAACAGTACAGAGTGATCGATTTTGTCTCATGAGAGAACTGGTCAGATGCGATATTTATTGCCGTTAAAAGGACAATAAATATCGTAGTTTTAATGCTTGTTTGTTGAAATGTTTATTATGACAAAATGCGCTGTTTTTTGCCGCTTACGGACATGCGCATGAACCAAAGCACAGGCACAGTTTTGAGATTATCCTGATGGGGACGGCTTTTGATCCGTTGCTCGGCTCTGATTTTTATACAAGATCGTGAATGCAATGCCGGTGTGGAAAACACGCCTGTAGCCACAGACTTTAGAGTATTCCGTCGTTAAATGGTCTCATTCAACGGCCGCGATAATATGACCAATCCGGAATTCGGAAGCTGACCTGACAGATTTACTTTTCTGTGAGGTTGTGCGGAGCATTGTTTAAAGAATGGTCTCATTTTGAGATCATGTTAATGCGACCAATGAAGCAACGGGAATGAATGCAGCGGGAGGGGGCACGCGCAGTGTGTTCCGGTGTGTTTTCAAAATTTCGCATTGATATCTGTGGCTATTTCATCATTATGTGCGGGAACTTTTTATAAAAACTCAAACAAAATCCATGGGATGGGGGCTTTGATATGCGCAAGACTTATCTGAAAACTCTGGGTGCGCTGGCCGCAACTTTGATGGCCGGTTCTGCACTGGCCGAGACGCTGACGGTTTATACTGTTTATGAAGAAGATGAGGCCGCAGCTTTCCTCGCCGAGGCGAAAAAAGCTTTGCCTGATCTGGATATTAATATGCTGCGCCTTTCCAACGGCGACCTTGTTGCGCGTATCATTGCCGAACAGGCAAATCCGCAACATGACGTGCTGTGGGGCGTTGCAGTTACCTCGCTGTTCAATCCTGAAATTATTAAAACGCTGGAGCCTTATAAACCTGCGAATATCGATGCTGTACCTGCACAATTCCGTGACAAGGAAGACCGCTGGTTTGCGGTTACCGGTTATATGGCTGCTTTTTGCGTCAACAATGAGCGCCTGAAATCCAAAGGCCTGACAATGCCGAAGTCATGGGCCGATCTGACTGACCCTGCCTTTAAAGGTGAAGTGGTGATGCCAAACCCTGCATCATCCGGTACCGGCTATATCCAGATTGACTCGCTGATCCAGCAGATGGGCGAAGAAAAGGGCTGGGCTTTCCTCGACAGTCTGGACAAGAACGTAGCGCAATATATCAAATCCGGTTCCAAGCCGTGCAACGTCGCTTCAATGGGCGAATATACTGTGGGTGCCTCTTTTGAGCTGCGCGCAATCAAGAATATTGCCGAGGGCTATCCGATTACCATGGTAATCCCGTCGGAAGGCGCAGGTAATGAGCTGGAAGCCAATGCGCTGGTCTCAACATCCAAGAACAAAGACGCAGCTAAGCGTTTTCTGGACTGGACTGTGAGCAAGCAGGCTGCCGACGAATATTACAAGTGGAAAGCCATTGTAACGATTCCGGGCGGCGCAATGCCGGACAAGTTCAAAGAAGCCGGTCTTCCTGAAGATGTGTCCAAGGTTATGTATGCAGTTGATTTCAAAGCCGCAGCCGATGATCGCACAAAGATCATTGAAACATGGCAGAAGAAATACGAGCGTTAATTGTTAAACAGACCGGACAGCCTTGCAGCTGTCCGGTCTTGTTCTTTATCTTCAAAAGTTTCGAACGAACTGCTTTCTGCGCCGTAAAAAATATATGAAAAGCAAAGATTTAAAGCTGTCGCTTGAATCAGTCTGACAAGCATCTGCATGAAATGTCATGCATCGGGGAATGCGCAGGGATTTTCATCTGCGCCCATAAAAACAAAATACCAAAGGAAATATACCAATGGATTTGAACATTCAGAATGTCATTAAAAGCTATGGCGCAGTGAAAGCCCTTGATAATGTTTCTCTGAATATTCCGCATGGTTCTCTGGTATGTTTTCTCGGGCCTTCCGGTTGCGGCAAGACAACCTTGCTGCGTGCTGTTGCGGGGCTGGAAGATATAGATTCCGGCAGGATTATGCTGGGTGACAATGACTTGTCACATTCGCCCGCGCGGTCGCGTAATTTCGGCGTTGTGTTTCAGTCCTATTCGCTGTTCCCGCATATGACGGCGGCGCGCAATATTGCCTACGGGCTTGAGTGCCGGAACTGGACAAAAGCACAGATCGCAGCGCGTGTGCGTGAAATGCTGGATCTGGTGCATCTGGCTAATCAGGCCGAAAAACTACCGGCGCAAATGTCCGGCGGTCAGCAGCAGCGTATTGCTATTGCCCGCGCACTGGCTCCCAATCCGTCACTCTTGCTGCTTGATGAGCCGCTTTCCGCGCTGGATGCAAAGGTGCGTGAGGAATTGCGCAATGAAATCCGCGCGCTGCAAAAGCGGGTTGGTATTACCACCATTATGGTCACACACGATCAGGAAGAAGCTTTGGCTATGGCTGATGTGATCGTGGTGATGAAAGACGGACATATTGAGCAAACCGGTACGCCGCAGACGCTCTATCAGCAGCCTTTAACCAGCTTTGTTGCAGATTTTATCGGCCGTATGAATATTTTGCCGCTGGATAAAGTTGCCGGTAACAGCCTGCATTTTGCAGATAAAGTGCTCAAGCTGGATACCGCAGCAGAGTCCCGCTCCGTACCTGTGAGTAAAGTCGGTATCCGTCCTGAGGCTGTCAGTCTGCTGCCTGCAACGCAAACCATGCCGGATGATAATCATTTTCCGGCAACAATCCGCAGCCAGATTTATCTGGGGCATATATCGCGGCTGGAAGTAGTGCCGGATAAACGGCCGGATGTTAAAATCAGTGTGGAAATGCACGGCACCTCCAACAGAGCAGGGTACTTGCCGCAAACAGGTGATGCAGTAACGCTGCACCTGCCTGCAGATGCTTTACGGGTGCTGTCATGAGCAGCGCTGAGGCTTCTGTAACCACAACGACCGGTGCCGGTTTAAAGCGCGGTCTGTTCAGCGATAATTTTATGTCATGGGCTGTCACTATTGGTGTCACAGCACTGATCCTGATTTTCCTTGTTATGCCGCTTTGGGCAATTTTGGTGCTGGGTTTCAGCACGCCGGAAGGTTTTGGTCTCGGCAATTTTACCCGCACTTTCACAACCGCGCGTTTCTGGACGCTGGTGCTGAACAGTCTTGGTATGGCACTGACCTGTACCATTATTGTGACCGGCATGGCCTATGCCTATGCCTATACGCTGCAGCGTGCCCATGTACCGTTTAAATCCCTGTTACGGATGGCGGCACTTATTCCGCTCTTTGCTCCGTCACTTGTGCAGGCGCAGGGGCTGGTGCTGCTGCTCGGTCGTAACGGTATTCTCAACCGCTGGATGGGCATGGATATTGATATCTATGGTTTCTGGGGGGTGGTGATTGCCAATGCGCTTTATGCTTTCCCCTATGCTTTCCTGATCCTCTCGGCAGCGCTGGCTGTCAGCGATGCGCGGCTGCATGAGAGTGCGGAAGTGCTGGGGGCAGGGCCATGGCGCATTTTCCGTACGCAGACTTTACCCGCAACACGCTATGGTTTGGCTGCCGCCTGTTTCGTGGTGTTCAATCTGGTGATGACCGATTTTGGTAACCCGATGGTGATCGGCGGCGATTTCAACGTATTGGCTACGGAAGTCTATAATCAGGTGATCGGGCAGGCGCAGTTTGGTCTGGGTGCGGTTATCGGTATTGTGCTGCTGATGCCTGCCATTGCCGCCAAGATTGTTGAAAAACGCCTGACTAAACAGCAGCAGGCGCTGCTCACCTCACAGGCGCGGCCAATGGTTGTGCGTCCGTCTGGTAAACGTGATCTGCTGCTCGGGCTTTATGCTTATTTCACAATGGCGCTGATCCTGAGTGTCATTCTGATTGTGGTGCTGGCAAGCTTCGTCAAGCTCTGGCCATATAATATGAGCTTTACGCTTCAGCATTATCAGTTCGATGTGCAAAACGGCACTGCGCCTTTGTGGAACAGTGTGAAAATCAGTCTGGCAACGGCTGTGCTGGGCGTTGCAATTGCCGGTATGACTGCAATTGCGGTGCAGAAGTTCAAGAATCCGCTCACCGGCCCGCTGGCATTTCTGGCCATCTTGCCGTCAGCCGTTCCGGGTATGGTGCTGGGGCTTGGTTATGTGCTGGCCTTTAACAATCCGTCCAACCCGCTGCATTTCCTCTATGGCAGCTTTGCGCTGATCATTATTCTCAGTGTCTATTATAACCATGCCCACGCATTCCTGATTTCCTCAACCAGTCTGAAACAGATCAGCGGCTCGTTTGATGAAGCATCAACCATGCTCGGTGGCAGCGTGCTGACAACACTGCGTAAAGTGACACTGCCGCTGTTGTGGCCGACATTGCTGGGCGTGGGTGTTCTGTTCTTCATGCGCACCATGGTATCGCTGTCTGCGGTGATCTTTCTCACCACGCCGGCAACGCAGGTCGCTTCAATCTCAGTGCTGCAATTGTCTGATCGCGGGGCGGTCAATCAGGCGGCGGCTTTCTCGGTCTGTATTATGCTGATTGTGATTGCAGCTTTGCTGATCGTGCGCGGTATCCTCTGGGCATTTGGTGCCAAGCATGTGACACTGATCCGCTAAAACCGATATGAAAAACAAAAAAGCCCGCCTCATCACTGAGGCGGGCTTTTGAATTTACTACAAACCAATCAGGCCGCTTTTTCCAGCGTAATACGCTGTGCTAGCCGCACCATTCCGGCGCAGGCTGCATCAATCTGGTCATCTGCGACGCTGAGGCTGAGGCGCAGGAAGCCAACCAGATTGCTGCCGAAGGAATCGCCGGGCATTGTTGCAATCTTTTCTTCTTCCAGCAGGCGCATGGCAAACTCCGCACCGGTCATGCCGGTGGCGCGGATATCTGCCAGAATGAACATGCCTGCCTGCGGGATCTTGCAGGAAATTCCGGCCTGACCATCTAGCCGCTCGGAAATCATCTGCGCACGGCGGTAAAAATTCTCCAGCATTTGCTGAGCGGCTGTTGCAGGACGGTTAAGCGCATAGGCAGTCATATCCGCAATGAAAGGCTGCACGCCGAACAGTAAATATTCTGACAAAGGCAGCAGGCGATCCGTAAATTCTTCCGGTCCGATGCACCAGCCGCTGCGGAAGCCCGGCGCGGAATGGGATTTGGAAATCGAGGCAACCACAACGGTACGCTCGGCCAGTTCTGGCAGATCAAGCGGAGAAGCAAACTCACCCTCAAAGACCAGCAATTCATAAACCTCGTCGGAGATGATCCAGAGGTTGTGCTTGCGGCAGACTTCCCCGATGGCTGCGATTTCCTCACGGCTCAGCATGGCGCCGGTAGGGTTATGCGGTGAGTTGAGCAGCAGCACGCGCGAACGTGGTGTGATTGCTTTTTCCAGATCGGCAGCCTGCAGGCGGAAGCCGTTGGTTTTACTGACCGGCACATAGACCGGTGTGGCACCGGTTGCTTTAATCACGCCTTCATAAGTCGCATAGCACGGATTGGTGGTGATGACTTCATCACCTTTTTCGGCCAGACCAAGCATGGCAATTGCCAGTGCGCTTTGTGTGCCCGGAAAGCAGAGAATCTGCTGCTGGCTGATCTTGCGGCCGGTGCGCTTCGAATATTTGTCAGATAAAGCTGCAAGAATCGACGGCTCGCCGCGGCCACTGGTGTAGCGGGTGCGGCCTGCGCGCATGGAGCGGGCAGCCTCATCAATCATATCGGCGGGTGTCGGAATATCCGGTTCACCGATAGTCAGCTCTATAATATCTTCGCCTGCGGCTTTCAGCTCGCGGGCGCGCATATGGACAGCCCATTTGTGTGAGCCTTTACTGCTCAAACGCTCGGTAATACGCGCATAATGCATCTTGAGCGCTCCTCCGTATTTTTATTCATGCTTGCTGCATCTTTTAATAGTCCACGCGTTGTATCGCATGAACTGAAGATAAGACCAGTGTTGTTTCTGCATGACATCAGAAAAGTGCATAAATTATGATGGGAATTATTACGTCGCATTATAATGTATTAAAATCTTAAAGCTTGTCATGCGCGGGCAGAGTTTATAACGATCACTGATAATTTTATAATCTGACCGGTGAAACTTCTATGACCAATACCAATCTCACGCTTTTTATCTGCGACCTGCTGAGTGCCGCCGGTTCATTCACACTGCTGATCGGTTTGCTGGTCGTTCTGTTCTCCACATCCCTGCATGGTGATGCGGGTCAAAGCGATGACAAGGGCTTGGTTGTTAAAGCATCCAAACATTTCAGAACCGGTTTGATTCTGGCAATTCTGGGTGCGCTGCTCCTGACAATGTCGGCATCATTTGAGCTGATAGTTTATTAATGTACTGAACAACAGCCGGAGGGGATGTAATCCGGCAGTTGTAATACGCATATCCGGAGGGGAGCTTGCCAATGGCAGCGGATATTCTTGTCAGTCAGGCTGATGTTTTCTCGCATATGCGCATTATCAACGGCATGGGCATAAGCCTGTGCCTGTCGCGCTTGCTGGTCTTCGCGTCCAAATTTATTCAGCACCCTTCGAAGAACAAGATATCCTATATACACATCGGCTGGGTACTGGTCGTATTTTTATGGATTATTCAGTTCTGGTGGGATTATCTCATCGAGAGCAACAACAAAACCTACGACATTGTTACTTATATCTTAGAGCTGTTCTATGTCTTTGGTCTGTTTTTCATCTGCGTTACCCTGACGCCGGATGACATTAAAGAATACGGGGATTACGAGACCTATTTCTTTTCGAGAAAGAAATGGCTTTTTGCCCTCTTTATTTTCATCAACAGCATGCAGTCTTTCGAACAGATCAGAACAGCCTTCATTAAAAATGAAACTGATAATATGGTCGTTCTTCCGGTTATCATGGTGCTGGAAACCATCGTTATTCTGATTGCGATGAATATTAAGCGCAGGCGATTTCAATATGTGATGATAGGCCTGTTATTTTCCACGATCATTCTGGATTTCATTTTCCTGTCGTGAGGTAGGACAATTTAGGTTTGCACAGGGCAGGCAGTGGCAGATTTATGCAGCTCGCCGGTTTCGGTGTGTTTCATAAATCTGATTCATTCCTGTTAATTCGGTGTCATATCCACCCTCTATTGCGGAACCAGTTTTTCAACAAACGGGATCTGCAATGTTCAGAAAACTTTCTATCGCCGCTTTGACACTCACCGTCTCTGCTACATCGTCAATGGCTGCAACCAATATCAGCTGGTGGCATGGCATGGGCGGCGCGAATGCTGACGTGATTAATGAGATCTCCAAGCGCTTCAATGAATCCCAGCAGTCCTGCGCGCTGACACCGGTTTCCAAAGGCTCTTATGAAGAAGCTCTGGCCTCCGGCATTGCTGCATTCCGCTCCGGCGAACAGCCGAATATTCTTCAGGTTTTTGATGCCGGTGCAGCCACTATCATCAATGCAAAAGGCGCAACTGTTCCTGCTGAAGACCTGATCAACAATGCCGGTTACAAGTTTGATCGTGAAGCCTTTATCGAAGGCGTGCGCTATTTCTATGCGGCTCCGGATGGCAAATTCGTTGGTATGCCGTTCAACTCCTCCGCGCCGATCATGTATATCAACACGGATGCGTTGAAAAAGGCTGGTGTTGAAGCGCCGAAAACCTGGGAAGAGTTTGAAGCCATTGCGCCAAAGCTCAAAGAAGCAGGCTATATCCCGCTGACCGCTTCGCAGCTGACATGGCAGTTCACCG
Organism: Ochrobactrum sp. SFR4; assembly: GCF_019730395.1. Classification (NCBI taxonomy): domain Bacteria; kingdom Pseudomonadati; phylum Pseudomonadota; class Alphaproteobacteria; order Hyphomicrobiales; family Brucellaceae; genus Ochrobactrum; species Ochrobactrum sp. SFR4. Next base: position 42,441 of record NZ_JAAPBB010000002.1, read on the forward strand.
AGAACTTCTTCTCTCGTCAGAACATTCAGTTCGCCACCAATAATAACGGTTATGACAGCATTCAGGACACCAAACTCAATGTGACTGATCCGAACCTCATCATGATGTTCGATAAGCTGAAAGACTGGGCTGATAAAGGCTATTTCGGCTTCTACGGCGCGGGCTGGGCAGACAATCAGAAGCCTTTTGATGAAGGTAAAGTTGCTTTCTGGATTGGTTCTTCCGGTTCTTTCGGTGGTCTGCAGAAAACTGCCAAAATGGAATTCTCCGCCGACTTCCTGCCATACTGGAAAGCCGTTGACGGTGCAGGCACCAATACATTTATCGGTGGTGCGGCTCTGTTCGCCATGGCCGGTAAACCAGACGCAGAAAATAAATGCGTTGCTGACTTCTTCCAGTTCCTGACTTCGCCGGAAGTGCAGAAATATTATCATCAGGCAACCGGCTATGTGGCAATCACCAAAGCTGCATATGAACTGGCTAAATCTGAAGGCTATTACGAAAAGACACCGGTTGCCGAAGTCGGCATCAAGCAGCTGATGCTGCCGTCGGGTGAATGGTCGAAGGGGTACCGCCTCGGTTTCTACCCGCAGATCCGTACCATCATGGAACGCGAATATAACCGTATTTTCTCTGGTGAAACCACTGTTAAACAGGCTTTCGAGACAGTTGAAAAAGAAGGCAATGACTTGCTGACCCGTTTCGCAAAGACCGCGAACTAACAACTGAGATTTTCTCAATGTGATGAGCGGGGTCGGAGCAAATCATGCCTGACCCCGTTTTTAATAGATGCTTCTCAAAAAGACGGGGATTTGCCGCGTGGCATATATCCAGATTTCTCAACCATCAAAACTCGCTGCGTTTTTCTCGCGTTTGCCGCTGATTGCCCCACTGTTCGGTAATGCAAAACAGACAGAAGCAGCCAAGCGCGTGCAGTTTAATTCACGCCTGCTGCCCTATCTTCTGCTGGCACCGCAGCTGGCTGTCGTTTTGATTTTCTTCTACTGGCCGTCTGTTCAGGCCATTCAGTCGTCCTTCTATATTGAAGACCCGTTCGGCTTCGGTGCGACCTTTGTCGGATTAGAAAACTATACGGATGTGCTGGTCAGCCCTGAATATCGTGGCATTGCTGGTTTTACGGTGATCTTTACGATTATTGTGACAGCCCTGTCGCTGGGCATTGGTATGTTGCTGGCGGTAAAAGCTGATGCGGTTATCCGTGGCAATGCTGCCTATAAAACAGTGCTGATCTCGGTCTATGCCATTGCGCCGCCGGTTGCCGGTCTCATCGGGATGATGATCTTCGACCAGCATATCGGCCCGTTTGTAAAAATGGCTGCGTGGTTTGGCTGGGATATGAAAGTCGGGCTGAACTATTTCGATACTGCTTTTGCGATGATCGTCGTCTCGGTTTGGAAGCAGATTCCATATAATTTCATCTTCATCTTGTCAGGCTTACAGGCGGTTCCCGCCTCGGTGCGCGAAGCAGCGGTGATGGATTGTCGCTCCGGTGCCCGTCGTTTCCGCACGGTTATTCTGCCTTTGCTGGCGCCGACCGTGTTCTTCCTGCTGATTATCAATATCACCTATTCGCTGTTCGATACTTTCGGTGTGATCGACGTGATGGTGAAGGATAAAGCCGCCAATAACCCGATTACGCTGGTCTATAAAGTATTCATGGACGGCTTCCGCGGCAATGATATCGGCAGTTCTTCCGCACAATCCGTCATCCTGATGGTGGTCGTGTTTACCCTGACCATCGTGCAGTTCCGCTTCGTCGAGCGGCGCATCCACTATAACTAAGCAGGCTATAAAGATGCATAAAGTTAAAATTACCGATCATCTGATCCTGCTTGCCGGAGCGCTGTTTCTGATCCTGCCGGTGGTGGTGGCTTTCACCACCTCCAGCCATACGGCAGCGGATATTCACTCCAATGGTCTGTCTCTGAGCTGGGGCGGCAACTTCACGGAGACCTATGAAAAGGTGCTGACCCGTGAGGGTGGTTTCACCGGCCAGATCACCGGCTCGCGGATGTTGCTGAACTCGCTGATCCTCGGCCTCGGTTTTGCAATCGGCAAGATTGTGCTGTCGATGCTCGCGGCCTATGCGATTGTCTATTTCCGCTTTCGCTTTGCCACGCTGGCATTCTGGCTGATTTTCACCACGCTGTTGCTGCCGCTGGAAGTACGTATCGTGCCTTCCTATCAGGTGGTGTCGTCCTTCGGTATGCTCAACAGCTATTCAGGTCTGATTGTGCCGCTGCTGGCCTCGGCTACGGGTACTTTCTATTTCCGGCAGTTCTTTAAATCGGTGCCGGATGAATTGCTGGAAGCTTCCCGCATAGACGGGGCAGGGCCGGTGAAGTTTTTCATTGATGTGCTGCTGCCACTATCGCGCACCATGATTGCCGCGATGTTTATCATCATGTTTGTCTATGGCTGGAACCAATATCTCTGGCCAATGCTGGTGACGACTGATGAGAGCTTCTTCACGCTGATGCGCGGTATCAAGCAGATTTTGCAGGTGTGGGTCGGGGCGCAAATTCCGGATTATAACGAAGCTTTTGCTCTTGCCGTGCTGGCCATGGTGCCGCCGGTGCTGGTGGTTGTGGTGTTCCAGCGCTGGTTCATCAAAGGCCTGACCGAGAGCGACAAGTAAGAGATTTTAGGAGCCTTCAATGGCACAGGTTAAAATTGAAAATGTATCGAAAATCTATGCGGGCGGCATCAAAGCCGTCAGCGCAGTAAATATCGATATTAAAGACGGTGAATTCATTGTTCTGGTCGGGCCTTCCGGCTGCGGAAAATCCACGCTGCTGCGTATGGTGGCAGGACTGGAAGCCATCTCGGAAGGTGAGGTTGCAATCGGCAACCGTACCGTGAATGAGGTGGAACCGGCAGATCGTGACATTGCCATGGTATTCCAGAATTATGCGCTTTATCCGCATATGAGCGTCTATGATAATATGGCTTATGGTCTGCGTAATCGTAAAACGCCGAAAGCCGAGATCGAGGCGCGTGTGGCAGAAGCTGCACGGATGCTGGAGCTGGAACCTTATCTGCCACGCAAGCCGCGTGCGCTTTCCGGTGGTCAGCGCCAGCGTGTGGCGATGGGGCGTGCGATTGTGCGCAAGCCTGCGGTGTTTCTGTTTGACGAGCCGCTGTCCAATCTTGATGCCAAATTGCGTGTTTCCATGCGCGGAGAAATCCGTCAGTTGCAGCGTCGTCTTGGTACAACCTCGATTTATGTGACCCATGATCAGCTGGAGGCGATGACACTGGCTGACCGTCTGGTGGTGCTGAATGGTGGTGAGATCGAGCAGATCGGTGCACCGCTGGAGATTTATCACAAGCCCGCATCGATCTTTGTCGCCAGCTTTATCGGTTCACCGGCAATGAATCTTGCTGACGGTACTGTACATCAGGAGCAGCTGATGCTGGGCGAAGATATTCTGAAACTCGGCACAGAGCCATCCGTGCAGGGCGAGCTGACAATCGGTATTCGTGCAGAAGATTTGCATATCGCTGAAGCGAATGAGCAGGCCATACAGTTCCGCACCGAATATGTGGAAGAGCTGGGCGCACAGCGTATCGTGCATGGTTATGCGGGCAATCAGAAGCTGGTCGCCGCACTGCCCCCGCAGGCTGAAATCCGCGACCAGATGCGACTGGCGGTAGCAAGTGAAAAACTGCATTTTTTTGATAAGCAAACCGGTAAACGCATTGAGTTGTCGCAAGCCGCAGCAACTGCTGTAAAAACAACCCAAGCTGTTTCTGCCTGAAATCTGAGAAATGATATGACTGAAGTAATGACTGTTGAAACCATGGTCCGCGCTCGTGTTGCTGCTCTGGATGTGCCATCCCATGAAGAGCGCCAGAGCATCACGCAGCTGGATAAAACCATGGCTGCCCATGACGCCAAGCTGGTTGCAATGGAGTGTATGACCCGTGTGGAAACCGGTGGTCAGGTTGCTTCAACCGCACCGCTGGCGTTTCCGTTTAATGTCACGGCGTGGAATCTGGAGCGTTGTCTTTTTCCTGAGGAAAGTGCTGTGAAAATGCTGGCAGAAAAACCGGCCGTCGCACTGTTGACCGAGATGGATAATGGCATGGCGCGCACCGCGCAGAAGAATATGACAGCGGAAGTCGCCCGCCATATGGGTATGGAATATGCTTATGGCGTGGAGTTTATCGAGCTTGGCCTTGGCTCGGAGATTGAGCATTCCTTCTGTAAAGATGATTTCAATGAAAAAGGTTTCCACGGTAATGCGCTGATGTCCTCTGTGCCGATGCAGCGTATTTTTGTGCAGCGTCTGGCCGGTGAGCGCCTGTGGTTCTTCAATGGTGGCGATCAGCCCCGTCTGGGAGAACGCAATGCAATAGGCGCAGTGATTGAAACCGTTGACGGGCCGTTTCTCGCGGTGTCCGTGCATCTGGAAAGCGCATCTCCGGCAGCCTATCGCGAAAAGCAGGTGGCGCAGCTGATTGATGCGCTGGAAGCAGAATTTGGCGCTATGCCAACACTGATCGGCGGCGATCTCAATACCGGCAATCATGCGGAAGGTGACTTCGAGGCGGAGGGCTTGTTCCGCGTCGCTGCTGAACGCGGCTTCACCCGTCACAGCGGTGCGCTGGATCAGATGACCACACGTCCGAGCCTGATTACACGCTGGCCTGATCGCGCCATGAAACTGGACTGGTTCCTGAGCCGTGGTCTGAATATTACTGAGAGCCGCATCATTTCTTCACTGGATGATAATCAGCGTCCGCTTTCCGATCATGATCTGATTGTTTGCCGTGTTGATGGTTTCAGCGCTGCATAAATCGTGTTGATATGCCGGAGGGAAGCCTGTCTTCCTTCCGGTTTTGTAAAGAGCCTGATTGTCTCTTTATTGGGACGTTGTGGTGCCAAATAGCTATCTTTTGAAGTTTTCGTCTTACGGGTAGGTTCATTTCATCAACTTGAAACCATGGAGTTTTGAAAATGTCTAAGCCTTATAACCGCCTCGATAAAGACAATGCAGCCGTTCTTCTCGTAGACCATCAGACAGGTTTGCTGTCGCTGGTTCGTGACATTGATCCTGATAAATTCAAAAACAATGTGCTGGCACTTGCTGATCTGGCAAAATATTTCAACCTGCCAACCATTCTCACCACATCTTTCGAAGATGGCCCGAACGGCCCGCTCGTACCTGAGCTGAAAGAGCTTTTCCCGAATGCGCCTTATATTGCCCGTCCTGGTCAGATCAATGCCTGGGATAACGAAGATTTCGTAAAAGCCGTTAAGGCAACCGGCAAGAAGCAGCTGATTATCGCTGGTGTTGTGACCGAAGTTTGTGTGGCTTTCCCTGCGCTGTCGGCTTTGGCTGAAGATTTCGAAGTGTTCGTGGTGACCGATGCGTCCGGTACATTCAACGAGATCACCCGTCATTCCGCATGGGATCGTATGAGTGCTAACGGTGCACAGCTGATGACATGGTTCGGTCTTGCCTGTGAGCTGCACCGCGACTGGCGTAATGATGTGGAAGGTCTGGGCACTCTGTTCGCAAACCACATTCCGGATTACCGCAACCTGATTAACAGCTACAACACTGTTAAAGCTTCGAAGTAATCTTCTGAGCCCATAGCTTAAGGATAAGGCCGCGCAATTGATTACGCGGCCTTATCTTTTTGGGGCATGTAGTTTCATTTCCCGCCGTCGTTTTGCGGAGGAGGGAATGCCGATTTCCTCTCGATATTTGGCAACTGTCCGGCGAGCGATCACAATACCTTCTGCATCAAGTTTTTGCACAATGGCCTCATCAGACAAAACGCTGTCGATGTTTTCCTGCGCAATCAGCGTGCGGATTTTGATGCGCACAGCTTCCGAGGCAATGTCATCGCCGGTTTTGCCCCTGATCGCCGAGTTGAAAAAATAGCGATATTCAAACAGACCTTGCGGGGTCATCATATATTTCTGATTGGCAACGCGGCTGATGGTGCTTTCATGCATCTCAATAGCATTGGCCACCATCTGCATTGTCAATGGTTTGAGCGCAACCGCACCGCTTTCCAGAAAAGCCTGTTGGTGGGTGATGATTTGCTCGCCGACATTGAGCACGGTCTGTGCACGCTGATCGAGAATACGCGTCAGCCAGTTGGCCTTTTGTTTGCAGGCACGCAGAAACTGCCTTTCATCTTTGGAAAGATTATTGTCACTGAGCTTGCGGCTATAATTTTCATTCATCAGTACACGGGGCAGAGCTTGCGGATTGAGCGTGATGCTCCATTCGCCGCTTGGCGTCTTGGTAACCAGCAAGTCAGGAATAATGGTTAGCGCAGGTGTGCTGTCAAAAATTAGGCCGGGTTTGGGGTTCAAACCACGGAGTTCGTCCAGTAGTTCTGCCAGTTCTTCATCATCTGCATCGCAGAGCTTTTTAAGTGTTGTGAAATCACGTTTCGCTACCAGATCAAGATGCTTAAGCAGAATGGCCATTTCTGCAGTCAGGCGATCATCGGCAATGAGTTGCAGGCGCAGACATTCCGCCAGATTGCGGGCGAAAAGCCCTGCTGGTTCAAAAGCCTGACATTGGCGCAGAACACGCATAACCTGTTCCGGTGTCACATTCAGGTGCTTGGCGATCTGCGCCAAGTCTGCATGGAGATAACCGGATTCATCCAAAGTCTCGGCAAGCGCTTCGGCAATATGTCGTTCGGTTTTGTCTCTGATACTCAGATTGATCTGCTCGGCCACATGGTCCTGCAGGGAATGTTGCACGGTGCCGAAATCTTCAACTGAATATTCTGAAGAGCCGGAGGGGGGCAGTGCACCGCTTGGCGCTCTTTGCAAAAGCGGATTGGCTTCTATTTCACTTTGTACAAAGTCTTCCAGCTCAGCACGGCTCATTTGCAGCACTTTGAGCGATTGCTGCATTTGCGGTGTCATGGTCAGCGATTGGGTCTGCCGCAAAACGGGCTTGGAAGAGAGAGCCATTGATCTGTTTATAGCACTCTTTTCAGTGCTATTGATACGTCATGAAATTGTTGTAAGCACGGAATCAAAGTTTTCTTCTGTGCATGAGGATTGATGATGCGCCACTATATTGGAATTGATGTCGGAACCGGCAGCGCCAGAGCAGGGATTTTTGACAGCAAAGGCCGGTTACTGGGCACTGCAGCTTGTGTCATTGAAACCTTTCGCCCGCAGGCGGATTTTGCCCAGCAAAGCTCGGCGCATATCTGGGCATCGATCTGCTCGGCTGTGAAAAACGCAATGGCTGAAGCCGCAATCGCTGCTGACAGTGTTGCCGGTATCGGCTTTGATGCCACCTGTTCGCTGGTTGTTGCGGATGCGGAGGGCAAGCCGGTCACTGTTAGCCCGAAAGGCGAGTCGGATCAGGATGTTATCCTGTGGATGGATCACCGCGCGATTAATGATGCCGAAGAGATCACCGAAATCGGCGGTAAGGTGCTGAACCATGTCGGCGGTCGTATGTCGCCGGAAATGGAACTGCCGAAAATCCGCTGGTTCAAGCGTGAACTGCCGCAAAGCTGGACGCAGACCGCTGCTTTCTGGGATTTGCCGGACTGGCTGGTGCATCGCGCGACCGGCACCGATATGCGCTCGCTTTGCTCACCGGTGTGCAAATGGACTTATCTCGGCGATCGGGGCAAAGCCGGTGAGGGCTGGGACAGCGCGTTCCTTGAGAATATCGGCCTTGAAGAACTGGGAGACGACAATTTTTCAGCCATTGGCAACCGCTTTGGTGCGGCCGGTGAACTGGCCGGAAAATTGTCGGAACAGGCCGCAACGGAGCTTGGTCTTAAAGCTGGTGTCGCCGTTTCCACCGGCCTGATCGATGCTTATTCCGGTGCGCTCGGCACGCTGGCTGTTGCAGACAGTGCCGGTGTGAGTGCAACGAAACAGCGTCTGGCGCTGATCGCTGGCACCTCAACCTGCCATATTGCGCTGAGCAAAGAGCCGGTATTTGTCTCCGGTGTTTGGGGGCCATATTATTCTGCTCTGCTGCCTGATCTCTGGGCAAATGAAGGCGGGCAGTCGGCAGCTGGTGCTTTGATTGATGCTGTGATTGCACGTCATGCTGCGTCCGTTAAACTGGCGGCAGAAAATCCGGGTAAGCGCATTGCCGATCTGCTGGATGCGCATCTGGCCAAAATGGCTGAAGAAACGGCTACTCTGACCCGTCACCGGCATGTACAGCCGGATTTCCACGGCAACCGCTCACCGCTGGCGGAAAGCTGGCGCAAAGGCGCGATTGTCGGCCTGACACTGGATCACGAGCTTGATGATCTGGCGCTGGATTATCTTGCAACCATTCAGGCGCTGGCCTATGGCACAAGGCATATTCTTGAAGAAATGCGCCATGAAGGCATGGAGATTGACACGCTGGTGGTCTCCGGCGGTCTGGCTCGCAATCAGCTTTATTTGCGTGAACATGCGGATGCCACCGGCTGCCGCGTGTTGGTACCGGAGCAGGCCGAGCCGGTGCTGCTGGGTTCTGCCATGCTTGGTGCAGTTGCCAGCGGTGATTTTGTCGATTTGCCGGAAGCAATGGCGGCAATGAGCGGTAAGGGTGAAGTGCTGGAGCCACGCACCGGTGTAATCGCTAACTATCACGATGCGAAATATCTGGTTTATCGTCGTATGCAGATGGATTATGCCGATTATGCAGAACTGATGGACGAAAATCCGGTTGCTGATGATGAGGAAGAAGCTGAATCTATAGCTTGACCTTGCTATAGTGGGAACCTTTATCCTGCCTGTTAATTGACAGGCAGGAGAGATTCTTATGAAGCATACTGCATCGCATACGACCCATGCCGATGATGCGCATCACGGGCATCATCACGGCGACCATGATCATGGCAATAAAGTGAAAGATCCCGTCTGCGGGATGATGGTCGATCCTGCCGCCGGCAAGCCGCACATGACCTATAAGGGGCATGAATATCATTTCTGCTCAGATAGTTGCCACGGTAAATTCAAAGCTGATCCTGAGAAATATCTCACTGCACAATCTGCTGCCGCACCTGCAATCAAAGGGGCGCAATATACTTGTCCGATGCATCCGGAAGTTATCCGCGATGAACCGGGCTCATGCCCGATTTGCGGTATGGCGCTGGAACCGGTTATGCCGTCGCTTGATGACGGGCCTAACCCTGAACTTATAGATTTTACACGCCGCTTCTGGGTAAGCGCGATCTGTTCTATTCCTTTGCTGATAGTCACAATGGGACCAATGCTTGGTTTGCCGATCCGTGAATGGATCGGGGAGCAAAGAACGGTCTGGCTGGAGTTTATACTGGCGACACCGGTGGTGCTCTGGGCAGCGCTGCCGTTTTTCAAACGAGGGGTCGACTCGTTTAAAAATCGTAGCCCGAATATGTGGACGCTGATTATGATCGGTGTCGGAGCCGCCTATCTTTACAGCGTGGTTGCAATCCTGTTTCCGGATATGTTCCCGCATTCCTTCCGTGGTCATGGCGGTTCGGTTCCGGTTTATTTCGAGGCTGCTGCGGTTATTGTTACGCTGGTCTTTCTCGGTCAGGTGCTGGAACTGCGCGCTCGCGAGCGTACAGGTTCGGCGATCCGCGCTTTGCTTGATCTGGCGCCGAAAACTGCACGCCGTATTGCGGCTGATGGCAGTGAAGCCGATGTGCCTCTGGATGAAGTGCAGGCCGGTGACAAGTTACGTATCCGCCCCGGTGACAGCGTGCCGGTAGACGGTATCGTGGTGGAGGGTCGTTCCTCTGTCGATGAGGCGATGATTACCGGCGAACCGGTGCCGGTTGAAAAGACCGAAGGCGATAAAGTGATCGGTGGTACCGTGAATAAAAACGGCTCGCTGGTCATGCAGGCGGAGAAAATCGGCGCAGAAACCATGCTGTCGCAGATTGTGGATATGGTGGCCAAAGCCCAGCGTTCCCGTGCGCCTATTCAGGGGCTGGCTGACCGGATTTCGTTCTATTTTGTGCCGATGGTTATTGTCGTTGCAATCCTTTCCTTTATCGGTTGGGCGCTGTGGGGGCCGGAGCCGAGCATGATCTATGCCATTGTGGCGGCGGTTTCGGTGCTGATTATCGCTTGCCCCTGTGCGCTGGGACTGGCAACACCAATGTCTATCATGACCGCAACAGGACGCGGCGCGCAGGCTGGTGTGCTTATCAAGGATGCCGAGGCACTGGAGCGTATGGCGAAAGTGGATACGCTGATTGTTGATAAAACAGGCACACTCACAGAAGGTCGTCCGAAACTGACGGATGTGGTGGCGGTTTCCGGTGTCGATGACAACACGCTGTTGCAACTGGCCGCGAGCCTTGAGAAAGGCTCAGAACATCCGCTGGCGGAAGCCATTGTTGCCGGTGCCGAAGCAAAAGGGTTGAAGACCGATAATGTTGATGCCTTTGAAGCGATTACCGGCAAAGGTGTTGCTGGTACGGTAAAAGGGCGGGCAGTTGCGCTTGGTAATCCTGCGATGATGCAGGATATGGGGCTGGATATTGCTGCCATTCAGGCGCAGGCCGATACATTGCGGGCAGAAGGTAAGACTGCGATGTTTGTTGCTGTTGATAACAAGCTGGCTGGTCTGGTTGCTGTGGCTGATCCGATTAAGGAAACAGCCGCAGAGGCTATCCGCACACTCCATGCGCGCGGTTTGAAAATCATTATGGCAACCGGTGATAATGAACGCACGGCGCGAGCTGTGGCGGCTAAACTTGGCCTTGATGATGTGCGTGCCGATGTGCTGCCGGAAGATAAAAAAGCACTGGTTGATGAGTTGCACAAACAGGGTAAAAAAGTCGCAATGGCAGGGGATGGTGTGAATGATGCACCGGCACTGGCCGCTGCTGATGTGGGTATTGCTATGGGCACGGGTGCTGATGTGGCCGTGGAAAGTGCGGGGATTACGCTGCTCAAAGGTGATCTCACCGGCATAGCCCGCGCGCATCATCTGGCAGAAGCGACAATCCGCAATATCAAGGAAAACCTGTTCTTTGCTTTTGTTTATAATGCGCTTGGTATTCCGGTGGCAGCGGGGCTGCTCTATCCGTTCACCGGAACTTTATTGTCGCCGATGATTGCAGCAGCGGCGATGAGCTTGTCCTCTGTCTCGGTGATTGCCAATTCATTGCGGCTGAGAGCATTGAAACTTTGAATAAAAAGAAAGCGGGCAAAATGCCCGCTTTTTACTTTTCTGAAGCAAACTCAGTAAGGGCTGTCGACCTTACCGGTTTCCACATAGACCGTTTTGATCTGGCTGTAATGGGAGAGGGCGGCGAGGCCGTTCTCGCGGCCGATACCGGAGTTCTTATAACCGCCGAATGGTACTTCCACCGGTGTCAGATTATAAGCATTAATCCAGCAGGTGCCGGCCTTGAGCGCCGCGATCACACGATGGCCGCGGGCGCTGTCTGCGGTGAATACACCGGCAGCAAGGCCAAATTCTGTATTATTGGCGCGGGCAACGACTTCATCTTCATCGCTGAAGGTCAGAATGCTCATCACAGGACCGAAGATTTCTTCCCGTGCAATGGTCATATCATCGCTGACATTGGTGAAAATCGTCGGCTCGATATAGAAACCGTTTTCCAGTCCCTGCAAGGCCGGCACGCCGCCGCCGCAAGCGAGAGTTGCGCCTTCAGTCTTACCCTTTTCAATATAGGACAAGACCTTGTCGCGCTGGGAAAGGCTCACCATTGGTCCCATCTGGGTGTTAGGATCAAGCGGATCACCGATCTGAATAGCGCGGGTGCGCGCAACCAAACGGGTTACAAAGCGCTCGGCAACAGCCTCATGCACGAAAACGCGGGTGCCGTTGGAGCAGACCTGACCGGTGGAATAGAAATTGCCAAGCATGGCGCCGCCAATAGCATTTTCCAGATCGGCGTCATCAAATACGATCAGCGGGGATTTGCCGCCGAGTTCCATGGTGACCTGTTTCATCTCGCTACCGGCCTGAGCCATGATTTTCTTGCCGGTCGGCACGGAGCCGGTGAGCGAAACTTTGGCAACTTTAGGATGGCTGATCAGTGCGCTACCTGCGTCACCAAAGCCCTGAACTACGTTGAAAAGTCCGTCCGGCAGACCGGCATCCTTGTAGAGCTGTGCGAGTGCCAGAGCTGACAGCGGTGTATTTTCTGATGGTTTGAACACCACTGCATTGCCCATTGCCAGAGCAGGGGCAGATTTCCACGAGGCGATCTGGATCGGGTAATTCCATGCGCCGATACCGACGCAAACGCCCAGTGCCTCACGGCGAGTATAGGCAAAAGGTCCGCCAAGTTCGACAAACTCGCCATTGAAACCGGAAATCACACTGCCGAAATATTCCATCGCATCGGCACCGGAGGCCGCATCGGCCACCAAAGTTTCCTGAATGGCTTTACCGGTGTCCAGTGTTTCCAGTTCCGACAATTCCTGATTGCGCTCGCGCATCAGGTCTGCAGCACGGCGCAGGATGCGGCCACGCTCAACAGGCTTGAGTTTTGCCCATTCAACCTGCGCTTTGGCTGCGGCTTCAACAGCCTGATCGACAATGGCCTGTGTCGCGCCATGCAGGCGGGCAATGACTTCGCCGGTGGCAGGATAGATCACATCAAAAGCACGTCCTGCCGTGTCTTCAACAAACTGACCATTGATAAAATGTGAGGCTTGCGGCTGTGCGCGCATGGGAAATTCCTTCAAATTCTTAGAACTTTATGAATTAGAGCATAGCTCAAAAAGTGTCAGGCCGTGGCGAAAAGGGTGTTTTCGAGAACCGGAACGCAATGTACCTGTAGTGTACATGAGTACCGGAAGCGCAGAAAATGCCTTTTGCAGACCGGCATGGCGGTTTTTAGCATGCTCTTAGCGATCGGATACTTGCCAGCGCGGATTGACCCACGGTTCTTGGTTCGAACGTGGCAGCGGTGTTTTGCCTAAGATATGATCTGAAGCCTTCTCACCGGTCATGATCGACGGGCCGTTGAGGTTACCGTAAGGCACGCGCGGGAAAATTGAACTGTCAGCCACGCGCAGACCTTCAACACCAATCACACGGCATGCCGGATCAACCACAGCCATCGGGTCGTTGACTGAACCCATTTTACAGGTGCCGCATGGATGGAATGCGCTTTCTGCATGGTCGCGGATGAAATTATCCAGCTGTTCGTCTGTGACCTGATCATCGCCCGGCTGAATTTCCCGCCCGCGATAGGCATCAAAAGCCTGTTGGCCAAAGATTTCGCGGGTGAGGCGGATGCAATGACGGAAGTCGCGCCAGTCATCGGGATGTGACATATAATTGAACAGGATTTTCGGTTTCTCTTTTGGATCATTGGAGCGCAGTGTGACCGAACCGCGCGATTTGGAACGCATCGGCCCCACATGTGCCTGAAAACCGTGGCCGCCTGCTGCTGCTTTACCGTCATAGCGGATCGCAACCGGCAGGAAGTGGAACTGGATATCCGGATATTCCACACCCGCAGCCGAGCGCACAAAAGCCGCGCCTTCAAAATGGTTGGTCGCGCCGAGACCGGATTTGAAGAACAGCCACTCCGCACCGATACGCGCTTTGGAAAACAGGTTGAGGCTGGAATAAAGTGTAATCGGCTGCAGGCATTCCTGCTGCACATAGACTTCCATGTGATCCTGCAAATTCGCGCCGACACCGGCACGGTCTGCCACGACTTCAATGCCGTGTTCGCGCAAATGATCCGCTGGGCCAATACCGGAAAGCATCAGCAGTTTTGGCGAATTGATGCTGGAAGCAGCTATAATCACTTCGCGCTTGGCTTTGATAACACTGACCGTACCGGATTTTTCGATCTCAACGCCGGTCGCGCGGCCATTCTCGATTACAACTTTGCGGGCGAAAGCACTGACCAGTGTCACATTGCGGCGCTTAAGGGCAGGGCGCAGATAGGCATTGGCGGTTGACCAGCGACGGCCGTGATGGATGGTTTGCTCCATTGGGCCGAAACCTTCCTGTTTCGAGCCGTTATAGTCATCTGTTGTTTCAAAACCAGCTTGTTTTCCGGCGTCGTTGAAAGCTTTAAACAACGGATTGCTGCGCTTGCCGCGCTGCACATGCATCGGACCATTGGTGCCGCGCCAGCCTTCCTCACCGCCATGGGAGTGTTCCATGCGCTTGAAATAAGGCAGCACATCCGCATAGGACCAGCCGCTGGCGCCACTCTCCGCCCAATGGTCGAAATCTTTGGCGTGTCCGCGCACATAGACCATGCCATTGACGGATGAGGAACCGCCGATGACCTTGCCACGTGGGGTGACGAGACGGCGGCCGTTAAGGTGCGGTTCCGGTTCGGTGTTAAAGCCCCAGTCATAAGTGGACATATTCATCGGGAAAGACAAAGCTGCCGGCATCTGGATCAGCGGCCCTATATCGGTGCCGCCATATTCGATGACGATTACAGAATGCTTGCCGTCTTCCGACAGGCGATAGGCCATGGCAGAACCGGCAGAACCGGAGCCGATAATAACGAAATCTGCTTCCATATTGGTTTCCTTAATGCTGGTTGCTGACGGCTTTCGGCGGGTTCTGTACCAGTTGGACGGTGATGTAATCCTCAACCAAAGCAATGGCTTTGGGCGCTTCCGGTGCGTCGGCACCGAGCGCATGGCGGATATAAAGGCCGTCGATGAGAGCGCCGGTACCTTCAGCAATATGTTGCGCGGTCTGTTTGTCTGTGAGTTGCTCCAGAGCAAAGCTCAGGTTGGAATGCAGGCGGCGGGCATAAATCCGCAACAGACGGCGCATCTCTAGTGATTGCTTGGCATGGGCATAGAAGGTGAGCCATGCGGCAATCGTTTCATGGGCAAACTGTGAGGCAGAAAAATTCACGCTGATAATTGCAGAAAGCCTTGCACGCGGGCTGTCTGCTGCCTGTAAGGCGAGGCGCAGATCAGAGCCGAGCTCGCTCAGCAAGTGACGCATCGTGGCTAATAGCAACTGGTCTTTGCCGCCGAAATAATGGTGCGCGAGCGCTGCTGATACACCGGCTTTGCGGGCGATTTGCGCAACAGTCACATCAAGCGAGCCCCGCTCACCGATTGTCTGAATGGCGGCCGAAATCAGGTCTTTCCGGCGCAGCTCCTCCATTCCTATCTTAGGCATGTCTGACTCACAAAATTGTTTGGATTGGACTGATTATCGTTTTTATTGATTGATCAGTCAATCAAGAGTTTATTATCGTTTTATTTCAATACTATGACGTGATTATAAAATGAGAAAATCCGCCACCTGATGAGATTGATGCGTTTTGACGGCATAAGACTATTTTGCTAGAGCACCGGCAGTGAATGATGCGGAGTTTTAAAATGGCAAATCCGGTTTTGGTTGAAGTTGTGCGCGGTAAAGTGGTGGAAAGCCGTCACAGCGGTGCGCTGGCGCTGTTCGATGGTGACGGTAAGACCGTTCTGAACATCGGCGATGTAACGCGCCCGACCTATCCCCGTTCGGCAATCAAGGCTATTCAGGCGCTGCCATTTGTGGAAAGCGGTGCTGCTGATGCCTATGGTTTCGGCAATGAAGAACTGGCTATGGCTTGCGCTTCCCATTCCGGTGAGCCGGAACATGTGGCGCGTGCGGCCTCGATGCTCGCGAAGGCCGGTTTGTCCTGTGAAGATCTGGAATGCGGTGCGCATTGGCCGTCTGACCAGAAAGTGCTGATCGAAGTTGCCCGCAGCGGCAAGGAGCCGACTGCGCTGAATAATAACTGCTCCGGTAAACATGCCGGTTTTCTCTGCACCTGCGCGCATATGGGCCTGAAGGTCAAAGGTTATGTGCAGGCTAATTCGCAGATCCAAACCATTGTGCGTGAAACCATGCAGGAAGTGACCGGCGCGGTGCATAATGCTGATGAATATGGCACGGATGGTTGTTCCATCCCGACCTATGCCATTGGTCTGGATGCTATGGCGCATGGTTTTGCCCGCATGGCAACCGGTACAGGTCTGGCACCTGTTCGCGCTAAAGCCGCCAAGCGCTTGCTGGATGCCTGTATGGCTGCGCCGTTTTATGTGGCCGGTAGCCGTCGCGCTTGCACTGAGCTGATGGAACTCGCACCTGGTCGTATTTTTGTTAAAACCGGTGCGGAAGGTGTGTTCTGTGGTGCTGTGCCGGAGCTGGGCTTGGGCTTTGCCATGAAATGTGATGACGGCACCACTCGTGCAGCAGAAGTGATGGTGACACGTTTACTGGCGCAGCTTTTTGCCAAAGATGCAGAACTGTCAGGCAAGCTGGAAGCACGTGCAACGCGCCGTATGAGTAACTGGAATGGTATTGATTTCGGTTATATTGCACCATCAACTGCTCTGGTTGATGAATTGAAAGACGTTTCTTTCTGAAAATAAAAAATACTATAAGTATTTGATAATTAAGCCGCGCATCATAAAGATGTGCGGCTTAATTGTTTTGCCGCATGGCTTGCTTTTATTGCGGTTACTTCCTACCTTTCAACTATGAGCAGAGCTTTTACAAAAGAACAGGACGATGTTCCTTCCGGTTTGGTGGAACGTCCGGTCAGTCACCACCGCAATCTGGTTACTCAAAACGGCCTCAGACTGATTGAGGCTGAACTGTCACGTCTGCAAACCGAATTGGGGCAGGCGACAGCCAGCGGGGATAAGGCCGCAATTGCTCATGTCTCCCGCGATCTGCGCTATTGGACAGCGCGGCGGGAGAATGCAGAACTGACACTGGCCGATAAAGACGGTGAAGTGATCCGCTTCGGTATGCAGGTCATTGTTGAGAATGAAGATGGTCGTCAGCAAAACTGGATGATTGTCGGTGAGGATGAGGCGGAGCCGTCTAAAGGCACGATCTCACATATTTCACCGCTTGCTGTTGCCTTATTCGGCAAAGGCAAGGGTGATCTGGTGACTGTGAATGGTCGCGAGTTGGAAATTATTGATTTTAAAGCCATCAATTAGGATGAGTTGCCGGCCCTGTTCAGAGCCAGCCTTTTCTGCGGAAGAAGTAGAGCGGGATCAGTGCGGAGATAACCATCAGCCCCAGCGCTGCGGGATAGCCCCATTTTTCTGATAATTCCGGCATGAAGCTGAAATTCATGCCGTAGATCGAAGCGATCAGTGTCGGAGGCATGAAACCCACCGCTGCCACTGAGAAGATTTTGATAATCGCGTTTTGTTCAACCGAGATCAGCCCGACAATTGTATCGAGCAGGAAATTGATTTTGTTGTTGAGAAAATCAACGTAATTCTCAAGCGACTGCGTATCGCGTTCCAGTGTTTTCAGCCATGCACGGGTATCTTTGGCCTGTGTCTTGGGAGAACTGTTAGCGGTAATATAGACCAGCAACCGGCGAATGCCGGACAGACTTTCACGCATCCTTGAGAGAAATGTACCATGGGCGCCGATTTCATTGAGAATTTCGCGAAAATTCTGGGTCGACATTGGTCGCCTGTTATCCGGACGACGGTAAATGCGGTGTGACGCATTGTCGATTTTTTCGCTCACCCCTTCAATAAAATCTGCAAGGCGGTTGGTATTGGTCTCGATAATGCCAAGCAAAACACAAAGACTGTTGGTGCGGCTGTTAATCAGGCCGTTACCGCTTTTGGCTGTGCGTGCAACATAGAGCACAAAGGATTTTGGCTGCGCATAACGCACGCTGATGAGCAGTTTATCCGTCAGAATGAAAGTGACAGGGCTGACAATCCGGTGGTCATCTTCTGCAAGATGCAGGAATGGTGCTGTCAGATATTGCGCGCCGTTCTCACTATAGAACCGGCTGGATTCTTCAATTTCCCCCATGTCTTCCCGCGTCGGGATGGGAATATTCGCCCATTTTTCAACCTGACTTTCCTCTTCGGCAGTCGGATTGACCAGATCAATCCAGAGTGATTTTTGCAGAAGATCGTCCGTAATCTGTGTGGCAGGTTCAACCGGAATGAGAAGGTCGCCGTTGCGATAATATACAGTCAGCATCTTTGCTCAAAAATCCCTGTCAATAAAATGAAACAGCACTATAGCTGTATATATGTAAATAAGGCATGTCGATGCCGCAGACATATATCGGCATACTGTGGACACATCCCGCGGTTAGAGATATATCAATCAGAGTTCAAATAACTGACTATAGCACCGGCTCAAAAAACGGAGCCGGTTTTCGCAAAGCGCGATGCATAGTTTCAATAATTTAGAGTGTTTTTCGTGCGTGTGAATGAATGCACGATGCTCTGAAGAAAAACAGGAATAGTAATTTCATGTCTGTTACGGGCGAGCCGCTGCTGGCTGAAGGTAATCTGAATACGATAACTGAAACAGCAATATCAGAGTCCGTTCAGTCTAAGCCGGCATCATCTGCCCGTCACAGCATGACGCCGGTTTATCGTTTTCTTGCAGGCCTGTGTCTGGTGCTGATTGCCCTGAATCTGCGTCCGTTATTCTCAAGTTTTTCAGCACTTCTGCCTGAAATTATTGCTTCGACAGGTATCAGCTCTTTAACTGCAGGATTGTTAACGACTTTACCGGTTTTTTGTCTGGGGTTCTTTGCACCTTTAGCTCCTAAATTTGGTGAGCGTATCGGCATGGAGCGTACATTGTTGCTGGCAGTGTTGTTGTTGGCCTTTGGTACATTCCTGCGTGGCACCGGTCCGGTTACATTGATGTTTGCCGGTACAGTGCTGGCAGGAGCCTGTATTGCAACCTGTAATGTGTTGCTGCCCGGTATTGTGAAGCGTGATTTTCCTGACAAAGCAGCTTTGCTGACCGGTTTTTATACGATGGCGCTGAGTGGTGGTGCGGCAATTGCCGCTGCGGTGACGTTGCCCGTTTACAGGGCACTTGATAACTCATGGCAGCAGGCACTGAGCCTGTGGGCGGTTCCGGCACTGATTGTCGGTGTGCTCTGGGGTGTGCTGACTTGGCGTGTGAAGCATCAGCGTGCGGCCAATAAAAGCAAGGTAACCGGATTATGGCGTGATAAGATCGCGTGGCAGCTGACCTTCTTCATGGGCTTGCAGTCATCGCTGGCTTTCACTGTGTTCGGCTGGTTGTCACCGATCCTGCGTGAGCGCGGGTTGGACGGTATTACGGCTGGTGCTGTGGTTTCCGTCTCCATTGGCATGCAGCTGATTGCCTGTCTGATTGTGCCGACAATTGCGGTGCGTTCACGCAATCAGAGCCTTTTGAATGTGATACTGATTGCCTTTGCGACTATCGCTATGCTGGCCATGTTGTTTATGCCGCTCTGGTCGGTCTGGTATTGGGCAGTTCTGCAAGGAATCGGTCTTGGCGGACTGATTGCTGCGGCTATGACTGAAATCGTGCTGCGCTCGCCAAATCCGCGTGTGGCTTCACATCTGTCCGGCATGGTGCAATTTGTCGGTTATATGATTGCATCGGTTGTGCCGCTGCTGATCGGCATTATCCATGATCTGACCGGAACTTACACAGCCAGTGCCATGCTGTTTGTGGCTATCGGTGTTGTGGCGGCATGGAACGGCTGGGGAGCAGGGCGCGCTCTGCATGTGCAGGCCGACAGTGAGTAAATAAAAAAGCCCCTCGAAAGAGGGGCTTTTTGCTGAGGTAATGGCCTCAGATAAACTGGCCGAGACCCGGAATAGAGTTCACAACATCATCAACTGTCTGTGCGCCGGCTTTTTCTTTCGCAAAAGCAATGGTTTCTTTCGCTACGCCGGTGATTTCACCCATACCGAGACCAGCACCCATCAGCTTGGAGCCAAGGCCCATAACGCCGCCCATCATATTGGAGAGGAAGCCGCCTTTATCTGCCGAGGCAATCAGTTCCTGTGCGCCCGGAATACCGGCGATCAGCGCGCCGACTTTATCCTGCGGGCCTTCTTTTTCGAGAAAGGCAAGGATCAGGCCGACAGCTTTTTCTGCTGTTGCGCCATCAACACCAACATTATTGGTAATACGTGAAATCAGCTCTTCCATGATAGTCTCCCAAAAATTGACGTTTACGTAATAAGCACTCTGCGGTGATGAAATCAAGCCTGCTCTGATGCCGGTGTACCATAAAATGCAATGAGCAGGCAGGAAATAGCCCGTGAACAGGTGGCAGAATATTGTTCTGATGTTACAGGATGATTATAGATTATAATGATCTGTGCCGTGGCTCAGATTATTCGGCGTGAAAATGAACGGATGAGGAGTATGTCGATGCCTGCTGAAGGAAGCATTTTTCTGGGTGCCAGTCGTAAACCGGATAATAGTTACCAGCAACCGGAAGAACTGGCATTGAAATATGCCAACCGGCACGGGCTTGTGACGGGCGCTACCGGTACCGGTAAAACCGTGAGCCTTCAGGTTATGGCTGAGGCTTTTTCCGCTGCCGGTGTGCCGGTTTTCTGTGCGGATATTAAAGGCGATTTGTCCGGTATTGCGGCCGTTGGCGAGAAAAACGATTTCTCGGTAAAACGTGCAGAAGAGATTCACCTTGATCCTTATGAAATGCATGCCACGCCGGTAATTTTCTGGGATATTTTCGGCGAGCAGGGACATCCGATCCGTGCTACGATTTCGGAAATGGGGCCTTTGCTGCTTGCACGTCTGATGAACCTGACGGATGCGCAGGAAGGCGTGCTGAATATTGCTTTCCGTGTGGCGGATGAGGAGGGGCTTCTGCTCCTTGATATGAAAGATTTGCAGTCTCTGCTGACTCATGTGGCCGAGCGCGCGCCTGAACTTTCCATCCAATATGGCAATATCAACAAGGCATCGGTCGGTGCAATTCAGCGCTCGCTGCTGGTGCTGGAGCAGCAGGGCGGCACGTTCTTCTTTGGCGAACCTGCACTGAGCATTTCTGATCTGATGCGTACAACAACAGACGGGCGCGGCCTTGTCAGTGTGTTGGCTGCTGACAAGCTGATGATGAATCCGCGGCTGTACTCTACATTTCTGCTCTGGCTGATGTCGGAGCTGTTTGAGCAATTGCCTGAGGTTGGAGATCCGGAGAAGCCGCGTCTTGTGTTCTTCTTTGACGAGGCACATTTGTTGTTTGATGAAGCGCCAAAGGCTCTGCTGGATCGTATTCAGCAGGTTGTGCGCCTGATCCGCTCCAAAGGCGTGGGCGTTTATTTTGTGACACAGAATCCGCTGGACGTGCCGGAAGTTGTGCTGGCGCAACTCGGTAACCGCGTGCAGCATGCGTTGCGTGCCTATACGCCGCGCGAGACAGCGGCGGTTAAAACCGCTGCGGATACATTCCGGCCTAATCCGGATTTTGATACATTCAAAGCGATTACATTACTGTCTACCGGTGAGACGCTGGTCTCGACCTTGCAGGCAAAAGGTATCCCTTCCATGGTGCAGCGCACTTTGATGCGTCCGCCTGCATCGCGGATCGGGCCTTTGACAGCGGATGAGCGGGCGAAACTAATCGCAGCCAGTCCGGTTGCCGGTCAGTATGACCGTGCAATTGATCGTGAATCTGCCTTTGAAATTTTGCAAAAACGCGCGCAGGAAAAAGTCGCTTCAACTGAGCAGCAGCAGGCGGAGCAGGATAGCGGCAGCTGGACAGATTATCTGTCATCCACATTGGGCGGCGGCAAACGCGGCAGTCGTCAGACCGTTGCGGAAACCGCAGTGAAAAGCGTGGTGCGGACTGTGAGCAATTCGCTCGGCCGTGCCATTGTTCGCGGTATTCTGGGCGGTTTCAAACGCTGATAAAGAATACGCCCTGCTGATGAAGCAGGGCGTATTCTCATATGATCTTATTTTTCTGCGGACACATGCAGCCAGTCGGTTGGCTCATTATCATAGCCGCTGCCGGTCATTTCCGTGATCTCAATCCGGCGCCAGCCAAACTGTGCATAGAGCTCTGTCAACCATTCAGCCGACGGATAGTTGTAAAACCGGCCAAAACGATCCCGGCCTTCCGCTTCTCCGGCTTTGAAACTGGCATAGAATATGCCGGAAGGTTTTAATGCTGTATGGATATTGCCGATTATCGCAGGCAGTGCGGCACGCGGAACATGCAGCAAACACGCATTTGCGAAAACACCGTGATACTGTGCCTGTGCATCAATATCTTCAAACAGCAAAACACTGACCGGATGGTTGAGGCGCCTGGCAGCTTCCGCAGCAATTTCCGGTGTGCCGTCGGTCGGATGCACATCAAAACCGCGTTCCAGCATATAACTGCTGTCCTGACCACCGCCGCAACCCAGTTCCAGAATGGAAGCACCCGCAGGCAGGCGCTCCAGAAAGTTATCAAGCTGAAGAACTGCCGGTTCCCGCCCGCGGGATGCATAGGTCTCAGCTTCACTGGCATAAAAACGGATTGTGTCATTATCTCTGGCAGTCATAACGCAATCCTTTCCATGCGATGTCTTGAAAACAATGCCTGTTTTAAGCTTATTGATGTGCTTGTAAATATGTGCGCCAGGCATCAAGACCCGCGCTGATATTCTTGCGTCCGAAACCAACGCGAAAGCGGTCGGTTGCTACCGGCAATAATCCGGAGGCAAAGAGCGAAGATGACAGCAGCAGAACACCTGCTTCTTCAACCAGATGACGGCAATGCTCATCAGTGCTGTCTTTTCCCAGATAGCGGGCAAAGCCGACACAACCGCCATCCGGTGCCTGCCATTGATAGAGATGCGGATATTCATTGAAAAACGTGCCTAGTAATTGCAGGTTTTCACTGCATAAAGTGCGGTTGCGGCTGATAATCTGATCACGGGCTTTCAGTGCAATGACGGCAAGGATTTCACTTGGTGCAGAATTACTGATGGAAAGATAATGTTTCATCTTCTCCATCCGCGCCAGAAGGTCATGGTCACGACAGGCAATCCAGCCTATACGTAAGCCCGGCAGGCCATAGGCTTTAGACATCACATTGAGTGAAATGCCCTTATCGAAAAGTTCGGCAGCTTGCGGCAGTTGTTTTGCTGGGTCGCGCTCCAGTCCGCGATAGACCTCATCGCTGAACAGGTGAATATCCCGCTCTTTGCAAAGTTCAACCAGTGCCGTGAATGTTTTTTGATCTGCAATCGTACCGGTCGGATTATTCGGGAAATTGACCGCGATCAGGCGGGTATTCGGGCGCAGGGCTTTTTTGACATCTTCAATATCCAGCCCCCAGTTGTTTTCCGCACGAAGCGGCACGCCGGAAACCTGTTTACACAGAGAGACAGGCAGTGTCTCCATCGACTGGTAGTTGGGCACGGTGATAATCGCATGGTCGTCAGACCCGAGTAATGCCAGCATAGCGCAGTAAAGGCCTTCTTCGGCACCGGCAAAGCACAGAATATCGTCGCTGGTCAGCCCTTGATAGGTGGAAGCGATTGTCTCGCGCAGAACAGGTTTGCCCCATGTTTCGGTATAGCCGAGGGTGAGTTTTTCCCATGCTTCGCGATCTGTATCATCTGCCAGCACCAGCAAATCAGACATGCGCATGGTTTCTGCGTCGCTGGCTGTCATGTGGTAGCGCGCTTTAAACTCCCAGCGTGAGAAATGTGTTTCCAGCCGGAAATCCGGTAATATAGCCATAGGTTCCCTCCGATATAATGCTGAATTTTATGAGGTTTTTTGATCGCGTATTTCGTTCAGATAATTATAGATGGTTGCTCTTGAGCTTCCCATCAGGGCGGCCAGATGCTCTGCCGCATAGCGCGTTTCAAAGAGTCCGTGCTCTTCAAGAGCGGCAACAAGGGCGATCTTGTCTGCTTTTTTGAGAGCTGAAACAGCAAGTTGCTGTTTTTGTAACCATTGGTGAAAGGCAAAGCTGATTTGTTCGCGCGGATCACGGGCAAATAAGGCATCAGGCCGGTTCAGCTGCGGAGTGATGAAGGCAGATAACATGCGTTGTGCCGCGTCCAAATGAGACACATCAAGATTAATGCAGAGCAGAGCATCTGCCTTGCCCTGAGTATCGCGCAAAATTGCTGTGACGGATTTGAGTTTCTGCCCGCTGTCACCGGTCTTCTCGTAAGGGCCGAGTATGGCTTCTGCCGCGTAGCTTGCCGGATCATCGTCCAGCATTGAGAGATCACCGCTTTTACGTCCGGAAAAACTGTTCCAGATTGCAGCAATTTTACCTGTTGCCAGATTGTGCAACACAATCTCTGCATGGGGGTAGAGCAAGGCATTGAGTGCCATGGCAATCGGTGTGGCCATAGTCAGATAATCGGGCGATGATGTTTGATTATGAGTCATAATTAGATTTAAAGTCTAAATTTGAAATTATGTCAAATTTAAAATGAATAATAAAAAAGCCGGACTGCAATACAGTCCGGCTTTGAGGAAAGGTTATCGGATAAAAGAATCACAAAACCAGAATTGGTGTTTTATTCGGTACGCGGTCATAGAGATCAATCACGTCCTGATTGACCATGCGAACACAGCCGGAAGACACGGCTTTACCGATCGACCACCATTCCGGATTACCGTGGATACGATAAAGCGTATCAACACCATCCTTAAAGATATAAAGGGCGCGTGCGCCAAGCGGATTGGTCAGTCCCGGTGCCATACCGCCATTGCGGGCACTGTATTTTTCCAGCTCCGGCTGACGGCCGATCATATCATCCGGCGGAGTCCAGCGCGGCCATTTACGCTTCCATTGAATAAGTGCGCGGCCGGACCATGAAAAGCCCGCACGGCCGATACCCACGCCATAACGCAGTGCCTGGCCATCCTGCAGAACCAGATAGAGAAAGCGGTTTGCGGTGTCGACAATCACTGTTCCCGGCATTTCACCTGTCGGATCCTGAACGAGCTGGCGGTAATATTTAGGGTCAATTTTCTGAAACGGCACAGCAGGAATTGAATAGCCTTCGTCTTCAACCGCCGCATACATGCTTGCATAAGGGCCGGTTGCGACGCTGTTATTGACAGGCGGAGCGACCGGAGCCGGACCGCCGGTCATGTCGATCACCGGTATATTACGGCTGATCTGCGTACAACCTGCCAGACCGGCAGCGGCTGTGACCGACAGCGCCGACATAAAAGAGCGGCGGGATAAAGATTTTTCCATATTTAAACCAGTCTTTTCAGAACGTTTTTAAATTATGAGTGTGTACCTGATACATACAGCGGTTAAATCCGCGAGAGCACATATTCAGGCACGACCCGACAGAGCCGTTCAATCCGTGTCGCAAAGGGCAGCAAACGGAACGGTATAATGGCCTGACGGCCGGAAAGGTGGATCTGCCTGAGAATTACGCTGTGTGAAAATATGGTGAGGATTCCGGCAGAGCATTCCTTCATAAAGCTGGTCAAAAATTGCCACAATATGGCTAAGAACTTATGAATTTTTAAGATTACACACATGCTTATATATCTGTTGCTGTCTTGCAACAGGAAATGTTATGTTATTACTATGGGGATCATGAATTATACAGTGCAGCAACATTCAAAGATGTGTTCTTGAGCTGCTGCCGTTGTGGTAAAAAACGGTTTTCATGTAATCGTTTGGTTTTATTGCAGCTTTGATTGAGCGATTACCCACAGTCTCATGTGATAATAACTTAAAATTTCCGTGATTTTTCACAGAACCGGCGTTCTCTGCATTGCCCGCGTGCCTGTGTCGGCCTATGTAATACAGGCATGAAGAATTTGGGTGGCGGAAACTTGAAGCCGCCCACACCAAGAGGAGAAACACCATGGCTTTTGAATTGCCTGCTCTGCCTTATGACTATGATGCGCTTACCCCTTATATGTCCCGTGAAACTCTCGAGTTTCACCATGACAAGCATCATCAGGCCTATGTAACCAATGGCAACAAACTGCTTGAAGGTTCGGGTCTGGAAGGCAAGAGCCTTGAAGACGTCGTTAAAGAAAGCTACGGCAAAAATCAGGCGCTCTTCAACAATGCCGGCCAGCATTACAACCATATCCACTTCTGGAAATGGAT
Source organism: Ochrobactrum sp. SFR4 (assembly GCF_019730395.1). Lineage (NCBI taxonomy): Bacteria > Pseudomonadati > Pseudomonadota > Alphaproteobacteria > Hyphomicrobiales > Brucellaceae > Ochrobactrum > Ochrobactrum sp. SFR4. Next base: position 68,289 of record NZ_JAAPBB010000002.1, read on the forward strand.
GAAGAAAAACGGCGGCGGCAACAAGCTGCCTGCTAAGCTGGAAGCTGCAATCAAATCCGATCTCGGCGGTTACGACAAGTTCCGTGAAGATTTCATCGCTGCCGGCTCCGGTCAGTTCGGTTCGGGCTGGGCATGGTTGTCGGTCAAAGACGGCAAGCTGGAAATTTCCAAAACACCAAACGGCGAAAACCCGCTGGTACACGGCGCGACACCAATTCTCGGCGTCGACGTATGGGAACATTCCTACTACATCGACTACCGCAATGCGCGTCCGAAATATCTGGAAGCTTTCGTCGACAGCATGATCAACTGGGATTATGTGCTTGAGCTTTACGAAAAAGCTTAATAATTCGGCCTGATGAAAAGCCTCCTTCGGGAGGCTTTTTTATTGTTACAAAAAATTAATCTGATGAACTGACGTTTTTATAGATATTCTAAATCGCATTACTATAATCATTCTAAATTGAGTGTTGTGCTGGCAATATTCAAAAAGCTCATATTTGCGATTAAAGGACGCTGTTCATGCAAAAATCTTTGGCAATTTTTTCTGCTTTATTCATGATGACAACTGCGGCTTCAGCGTCACCTGTGACTGACCGTCAGGCGTTGATGAAAGATGTTGGCCGCTCAATGGGTGTGCTGGGACCAATTATGAAAGGCGACAAGCCGTTTGAAGCGGAAGCCGTTCAGGCCGCGCTTGAGCAGCTGAAAGCAGATGCCATTAAGATGGATGCTGAAAAGCTGTTCCCGAAGGGATCGGAAAGCGGTGATACTGCTGCTGCACCTAAGATCTGGGAAGATGAAGCCGGTTTTAAAGTTGAAATTGAGAAATTCCGCACAGCGACTGCAGCCGCTGCGGATGCCAAGCCGCAGGATGTTGATGCACTCCGTGTTAGCATGAAAGATGTCGGTGCAAGCTGCGGCACATGCCATCAGGCTTATCGCATCAAAAAATAACAGGCTTAGCCTGACATGCATCCCGAAAATTGTTTCGGGATGCATGTTCACTTAAAGCGATCAATGTTTTCAGTCTGAAATCATATTGGAAATGTTACAGGCGCTGCGCAGATTATTCCTTGCGCTATAACAGGGTAAAAATTTGATATGAAACGTAAATTGATATCCGCTGCTTTGCTTTGTGCTGTTACCGGTGCCGGTGTTTTCTGGTTTCTGACGCAGCCTGTGCATGTTGACCGCGCCGCGCTGGACAAGCTGGCAGCAGGGGATGTCAAAAACGGCGAACAGGTTTTCTATGCAGGCGGCTGTGCTTCATGTCATGCGGCTCCGGGGGCAACCGGTGATGCCAAGCTGGTTTTATCCGGCGGTCATGAACTGAAAACTGATTTCGGGACTTTCATTGCACCGAATATTTCACCGTCTGCCGCCGGTATCAAAGACTGGACATTGGCTGAGTTTGCCGATGCTATGCTGGAAGGTACAGGGCGCAACGGAGAACATCTCTATCCGTCCTTTCCTTATACATCCTATACCCGCATGAAATTGCAGGATGTGGCGGATCTTTATGCCTTCATGAAAACTCTGCCGGCTTCTGATGAAGCATCGAAACCGCATGAGCTTGGCTTTCCGTTCAATGTGCGCCGCGGGCTTGGCCTCTGGAAAATGCTTTATCTGAATGATGCGCCTGCCGTTCAGTTGAATAATCCGGATGCGCAGCTGCAACGTGGGCAATATCTTGTAGAAGCCATGGGGCATTGCGGCGAATGCCATACGCCGCGTAATGCATTTGGTGGTTCTGATACAGCGCAATGGCTGGCCGGTGCTGTTTCGGCAGAAACTGACAGTCAGGGAAAGCGCGGTGTCGTGCCGAATATCACAGGCGGTGAGGGCGGCATTTCCGGCTGGAGCGCTGGTGACATTGCTTATGGTCTGGAAAGCGGATTTACACCGGATTTTGACTCGATGGGAGGTTCAATGACCGATGTGATCGCCAATACTTCAAAGCTTCAGGCTTCTGATCGCGAGGCAATTGCCGCTTATCTCAAAGCCATTCCTGCCCATAAAGATGGTTATGTTTCTCAATAGGTTAACCGTGTTTCTGCCTCACAGCTTTGTCATTACTTAAACGGGTTGTTGTCCATTAGCATGATCGTGCCGGTCGGCATATTTCTGTCGGACAGAAGGAATTGCCGCATCCGGAAGAGTGTGAAGCCTGTCTGTTCGCCTGAACAGCGCATCGTTTCTGGAGGATGCAGGAATGCAAAATGATAAAAGCCGGCAGAAAAGCACTGCCTGTCGCACAGTCTATGTAACCGAACTCACCGATGGTATTCTTGACCCTGAGCGCGCTATGCTCGGGCCTGTAGCTGATGGCGGTACGATTATCGCCAATACTGCGCCCGGTTGCTGGGGGCCTATGATTACCCCCGCCATTCGCGGCGGTCATGAGGTAACGCGGCCCGTAGCTGTTGAAGGTGCTGAAATCGGTGATGCTATTGCCATTCGCATCCGCTCACTTGTTGTAACATCTGGTGCTACGGCTTCCGGTTCGGACAGTGTGGTGACAGGTCGCAATAATGGTGATCCGTTCTGTGCTGCTGTTTGTGCGGAATGTGGTACGGAATGGCCAGACACCCATATTGAAGGCATCGGCCAGAGCGCTATCCGTTGTGACAAATGCGGAGCCGATGCCACGCCGTTTAAGATTGAAAACGGTTATACAATTGTCTTTGATGACGAGCGCAGCATTGGTGTAACTGTCGGAAAAGCCAGAGCCGAGGCCATGGCACCGGATGCGGCAAAGATTATGGCGCTGCCGGATACATCCATTCAAAATCCGGTTATGACTTTTGCTCCCGCTGATCTGGTCGGAGTTGCCACACGTCTGCGGCCTTTCCTCGGGCAGTTGGGAACAACACCTTCAAAAGCGATGCCTGATTCCCATAATGCCGGTGATTTCGGTTCGTTTTTGCTCAATGCGCCGCATAAATATGCACTGACACCGGATGAATTGGCGCGCAACAAAACTGACGGCCATCTTGATGTAAATTCTGTACGACAAGGGGCGATACTGATTTGTCCGGTGAAAGTGCCGGGCGGCGGTGTCTATCTGGGCGATATGCATGCATTGCAGGGTGACGGGGAAATTGCCGGTCATACCTGCGATGTCGCCGGCGTGGTCACACTCGAGGTGCATGTTATCAAAGGACTGGCGATTGACGGGCCCCTGCTGTTTCCTGTGGCTGAGGATGTGCCTTATCTGGCTCGTTCTTTAAATACCATTGAGCGGCAGCGTGCCGAGGCGCTGGGCAAGACCAATGGCGTAACAGCAATAGAGCGGGATGCGCCGATTACCGTGATCGGCAGCGGGGCTACGCTGAATGAAGCGACAGAGAACGGCCTGAAACGTGCGGCGGATCTTTTTGATGTTACGGTTCCTGAAATTATGAACCGTGCAACAATGCTTGGTGCGATCGAAATCGGCCGTCATCCGGGAATTGTGCGTGTTACATTCCGTATGTCGCTGAAAAAGCTGGAAGAGAAGGGGCTGGCCGGGTTTGCCCGCTCACTCTATGATCTTGGCTGATCTGCTCCTGCAGAATGGTTTAAAAGAAAAGCACCGGAATTTCCGGTGCTTTTATATTTCAGAGATGGGAGACGGATTATTCCCACTCCATTTCGCCCTTAATGACTTTGGCACCTAGCTCAAGGCTGGATATGCCACCCAGATCAGGATAGCGTTTTTTCATAGCTGCAATCAGTTCTTCACTGTTTTTGGCTTTGGCCTGTTCTTCCTCAAAAGCCACCAGATAGTCTTTGGTGAAGGTAACCGCAGAAATATCGGTTTTTGAACCGGCGCTCATATGGGCAGGTAGGACAATTTCAGGATTGCGTGCCGCAATGGCATCAAGGGTTTTGATCCATGCCTGACGCTGTTCTGCTTTTGGTGTATCAGCAAGCCATACATGTTCACCGGCAGTGACCAGAACGCCGCCGAAAACAGCCTTCAGAGAAGGTACCCAGAGATAACGGCGGTTCGGCATATTCTCCGCATCAATGATCTCGATTTTTTTACCTTCCAGATACAGCTCTTTGACGTCTGAAGCCTCAGGCATCACCACATCAGCCAGCGTCTGCGGGCCGTTTTCTTTCAGCTGCGGACCCCAGACTTTCAGTTTACCTTCCACATTGCCTTTAATGGCTTCAACCGTCGCCGGTGCTGCAATCACTTTTGCATCGGGAAACGCGGTTTTGACTGGGCCGAGGCTGAAATAATAATCAGGGTCGCTCTGGCTCACATAGATTGTTGTCAGTGTTTTGCCGCTTTCCTTGATTTTCTCTGCGAGAGCTTTGCCGTCTGAAAGTGTGAAGCCGCCATCCAGCAGAACCGCTTCTTTTTCGCCGGTCAGCAGAACGGGTGTGCGGAGAAAGCCATTTTCATCTGCCTGAAAGAATTGCCAGTTCAGTGCTTTATTTTCCTGCGCATGGGCAGAGGATACGGAGAGGGCGGAGGTTGCGATTGTTGCCGCAAAAGCTGCTTTGCTCAGAAATTGTGTTGCTGTTTTTAAGAATGTCATGGTTTTTCCTTCACCGGAGGGATGATATCGGTGTTACGGAAATTAAGGAGCTAAGCGCCGCTGACAAGAAGGCATGTAAAAATCCGCAGGTTACGGCAAAGTAACCGGTCGCGGCTAAAAAGCGGGATTTAAAGGGTTTTCAGCAGATTCCGCTTTGTTTCATCACAGTAAACACAGTGTATATAGCGCGGTTTTCAGCGTTTCAGGCATTTGGCTGCGCGGGGCAGGCCTGCGCTATAGAGACTTTGCATTGTGTACAGCCAGCCTTTGCATTCTTCCAGCGAGGAAAAACAGCGATAGCGGCTGATCACTTCCGGATAGTCGCTGCTGACAAAAGCGCTTTCGCCAAGCCCCTGAAAAATGCCGACAATAACACCGCTGCCACGCGGAGGCGGATTGCAGCGCTGCCCTGCATATTCGCTGACATTTTTACGAACCGCGGCTTCTGCCTGCGGTGTTGAGATGGTGGACAGAGCCAGAATGCTAAAAGCGGACACGCAAAGCTGTAGCCCGCTTTTGCTGAGGAAATTCAGAGACATGAATGGCATGGCTTAATCCTTTCCTGTTTTCGGAAGGCATGGCAGAGCAGAAAATTCTGCTCTGCCGGTTCATATCTTTATGCGCTTGTTACAGTCTGTCTGCAACCTTAAGCGCGAAAGCATAATTATAGGCGACTTCTTCCAGCTGCGAGAAACGCCCTGAAACACCACCATGGCCTGCTTCCATATTGATTTTGAAAAGCACAGGATTGCCGCTGGTGGACTGATCGCGCAGTTTAGCAACCCATTTTGCCGCTTCCCAATAGGTAACACGCGGGTCTGTCAGGCCTGCTGTTGCCAGTATCGGCGGATAATTCTGCGCGGAAACATTGTCATAAGGGGAATAGGCGGCAATGGTGCGGTAGTCCGTTTCCGATGCAATCGGATTGCCCCATTCCGGCCATTCCGGCGGGGTCAGTGGCAGGCTGTCATCCAGCATAGTATTCAGCACATCCACAAACGGCACATCGGCAATAATCCCGCCAAAGGCTTCCGGTGCCATATTGGTGATAGCGCCCATCAGCATACCGCCTGCCGAACCGCCATGGGCGATAATCCGGTCATGACGGGTGAAATTCTCTGCCACAAGATGTTTTGCTGCGGCGATGAAGTCAGTGAATGTATTGACCTTATGCTCCCGCTTGCCATTCTCATACCAGGCAAAGCCTTTATCTTTGCCCCCGCGAATATGGGCAATGGCATAGATAAAACCACGGTCAACCAGAGAGAGGCGTGTGGTCGAAAAACTTGCCGGAATGGAGCTGCCATAAGCGCCATAGCCATAGAGAAGACATGGTGCAGAACCGTCCAGCGGTGTGTCCTTATGGGCGAGAATGGAAACCGGCACCAGTTCACCATCTGCCGCCGGTGCAAGGAGCCTGCGGGTGACATAATTTTCAATCACATGGCCACTTGGCACTTCCTGCGTTTTCAGCAGCACGCGTTCGCGTGTGACCATATTATAGTCAAAGAGTTGGCTTGGTGTGGTCATGGATGAATAGGAAAAACGAATTACATCCGTGTCATATTCAGCGCTGCCATGCAAACCAAGCGAATAGGCTTCCTCGTCAAAAGCAATGGCATGTTCTGCTCCGCTGATCCGTTCACGGATAACAATGCGCGGCAGGCCATTATTACGCTCCAGCCAGACCAGATGATCTTTATACGCTCCAACATCCAGAATAATCGTGCCTGATTTCTCGGCAACGACTTCTGTCCAGTTTTGTTTTTGCGGGGCGCTGACCGGTGCGGACATAATCTTGAAGTCCTTCGCACCGTCAATATTGGTGAGAATATAGAAAACGTCTCCGCCTTCTGTGAGGCTGTATTCAATACCGGTTTCGCGCGCTGCCACGAGCTGTGGCTTTGCCTGCGGATCATTGGCCGGTATCAGCCAGACTTCAGAGGTTTCATGATCCTGAATATTGATGAAAACAAAATCATTCAGTGAGCTGCCGGAAACATTCATGAAAAAACCGGCGTCTTTTTCTTCATAGATCAGCGTATCCTGACCCTGTTGCGTGCCGGTAAGGTGATAGAATAATTTGGCAGGGCGATGATTATCATCCATCTGCACATAGAAAACACCCTGACTTGCTGCATCCCATACAGTTCCGCCTGCCGTTGATGTCAGCAGATCCGCATTGTCTTCCAGCGTGGAGAGATCGCGGATCTTGATGTCATAAAATTCGGAGCCTTTAGTGTCCGCGGACCATGCCAATGCTTTATGGTCAGGCGAATAGTCCAGTCCGCCAAGGCTGAAATAAGCAAGGGATGCGGCTTCCTTGTCGCCGTCAATCAGAATGGTTTTGTCGCCGCCATTCCGCGGGATTCTGAAATATTGCGGATGCTGACCGCCGGTGACATAGGAGATACCATACGCATAGGCACCGTCTTTGACCGGCACACTGGAATCATCTTCCTTGATGCGCCCCTTCATTTCCGAGAACAGTTGTTTCTGCAGATCTTGCGTATCTGCCATTAAAGCTGACTGATAGGTGTTTTCAGCTTCAAGATGTGAACGGATTTGTGTATCCAGCAGAGAAGGATCACGCAGAACATCCTGCCAGTTGGCAGCGCGCAGCCAATGATATTCATCTTGGCGGACAATACCGTGGCGCGTGTCGCTGAACGCCTTCTTCTCAGTTGCTGGGGCGTTGTGCTTAGGGAATGAATGCTGGTTCATACTGTTTCCGGTATTGTTGCCAAAATAAGATGCAAAACCTGAGGCTGTCAGGCTTCAGTAAAATATAATGCTGTGCCATTCATGCAAAATCGCAGTCCGGTTGGTGCAGGGCCGTCAGGAAATACATGGCCGAGATGTGCATCACAATCGGCGCAGCGTATTTCTGTACGGTTCATACCATAGGAATGATCCTCAAAGGCATTGACAGCTTCCGGCTCAGCCGGACGGACGAAGCTCGGCCAGCCTGTTCCTGAATTGAATTTATCTTCTGAATTATAGAGCAGACGGTCACAGCAGATACAGTGATAAGTGCCGTGGAGTTTGAGGTCAAAATCAGGACTGGAAAATGCACGTTCTGTGCCGTGCTGGCGCGTGATTTTATATTGCTCCGGTGTGAGCTGTTCACGCCATTCGGCATCTGTTTTCTGAACTTTAAGCGGGCGTTGGGGCATGTTTTTCTCAGACATGGTGGTTCTCCGGCGGTTCAGTGTACATTCGGAAAGTATAATGCGTTGTTGCACCGAATGTGCGTTATTCAAAGAGGCAGGTCAGAAGAGCAGGTCTGATCTGGTTTACTCAGGCCTGTCCGTGTTCAGAATAGTCATTTTTCCAATATATGGGGATATTAACCGCTTTTTAAAAGGTGAATATACAACTGTGTATTTTCAAAGGCATAATATGAAACTGCACAGGCGTTTGACCTGTTTGTGCAGCGGATAATCTTACAAAAGCAGATTTTTTTGAAAAAATCGTTGTATAAAATATCTGTTGTCATGAATTGCCAGAAAAATGACTTAATATAGAAATACAGGTTTTTTTGATAGAATAGCAAATATCCGCAAAATTGCTTCATATCGTAGTGTTTGCTGAGTTTTACTGTAGTTTGTTTCGAGAGGCGAAATTTCACGTTTGAGGTGAATTTGTTTGCTGGAGATAGTTTCAGAGGCATGTTTTTACATTGTACTACGTGTATAGCAGGCTCAGATTGATTATCTTCAGGCGAGAAGAGAAATAGTTTTCTGTTTTCGACAGGTTTGCAGATATTAATTCTCGTGATTTTGAGTGTTGAAATTTAATTATTTAGTCAAAAATTGCAGCATCACTTAACAAAATTGTGAAATAAATTGACATTTTACAAATTTTACAGATATGAGAAGATGATTGCGGGTGGCAAGCTAAGGTTAAACTGGTTGATTGGTGAATGGATAGAATTCTCATGTATTTTCAGAGAGTTTCCAGTCAGCAATATTTATAGGTAAAGGAAGTATAATGGAACATCCAGAGACTGTGGTTTCTGCTGACGAACTGCTGCTCAGTCTTACAGCTGATGTTGTTGCCGCTTATGTCAGCAATAACTCTATACGTGCCGGTGAAGTGCCTGCATTGATCGCTGATGTTCATGCAGCATTTGCCCGTTCAGGTGTTCGTGAAGAAGTGGTTGCCGTGGTTGAAAAGCCTAAACCGGCAATCAGCCCTAAGAAATCAGTTCACGACGATTATATTATCTGCCTTGAAGACGGTAAGAAGTTTAAATCGCTGAAGCGTCACCTGATGACCCATTATAATCTGACACCGGAACAATATCGTGAGAAATGGGATCTGGATCCTAACTATCCGATGGTTGCGCCGAACTATGCTGCAGCCCGTTCGCAGCTTGCCAAGAAAATGGGACTTGGTCGTAAGCGTAAAGCTGCCTGATCCGGCCTGCATCTCTGCAAAGAGATCAAGAAATAAACAACGGCACGAAAGTGCCGTTGTTTTTTTATGAGAACTTGTCCGTTATTATTAAAGCAGTTGCAGCAGGCGGGTTTGAGCTTGTTTTAGAGCAATGTGACGGTTGAGATCGTAACTCCAATGCTTGTTGAGACCTTTTAGCCGCTCTCTTTTGATGAGCCGCGATAGTTTTGCTGCAATATTTGCTCTTTTTTCGGCTGGAGCATTTAAGGCTTGCTGCAAGTCGATGCCGCAGCTCATTTGCAGAGCAAATGATTGTGCTGCCTGAAGTGCATCTTCTTTACGATTTTCCAGAAATAATTGTTTTTCCTGTTGCAGTGTGGCTGACATTGTTAATCCCCGTTTTTATGACGGGAATTATGATGTTTTACTGCCGGTGGGGGATAAGCAGATATGATTAAAATTAAAATGTAGTATTTGTTGTTTGAGTATTATTTCTATAATTAAAATTTATTGTTTAATAAAACATTTGTATTTAATGGCTTATCTTTGTTTATATGTTCTTTTTTAATATTTGTTGTTTGAATTGAATTATATATTTATATTTTAAATCTCAGTTTTATCTTCGTATAAGGTTTTTATATTATTGATATGTCGTCTGCGGAGGGCATATGTTGAACAATTTTTCAGATTTTTTATCCGCTCACACGGATTCACTTGGTGTCTTGCATAATTTGCCGGAACTATCGCGCTTGCATTATTTATCCGGCGGACAGGAAGCGCATTGCAGACAGAATAGTATTAGTAACAAACGCATGACAGAGAATGCGTTGTATCTGGCTGACCTTATGCAAAGAAACAGCAGTGTTAAAGGCCAGCTGACAAGCAGGGAGCGGCAAGTGCGCGCCTGGAATTTGTGCGGAGCATTAATGACGCTGTTGTCCGTGTTTTTTCAGGTGTCCCTGCAAGATTTGCGTAGCCCGCAACGGGGCACTTGTCATGTCGCCAGAATCCGGCAATTCGGCATGTATATCGCACATACGATGTTCGGCCTTTCTATGTCTGAAGTGGCCTATGCATTTTGCCGTGAAAGAACCACGGTTAAACATGCCTGCCATTTGATTGAGGACATGCGGGAAAATGAGAAATTTGATCGCAATGTCAGTTCGTTTGAATATCTCATTCGGGCGCTTTATCCGTGCGGGAGTGCAGGCGAATGAGCAAAACCATCACTGCATTATCCCCGACAGATCAATATTCTGCTTTGCGGTTACTCAGATTTTTGCTGCGGTCACCGGCAAGGCTGGAAGGAGAGGAAGGGTGCCGGTTATTGAGCGGTGAGGAGGGCGGTACAATTGCTTGTGACGAACCGGTGTTGCAGCAATTGCTGAAAGGCGGGTTGGTAAAAGCAACACGAGATAAAATCACCCTGGAACTTACAGGACGGGATCTGCTGAAGAAGCTGAAGAAAGCCGTTGAAGCGAAACAGTCTCAGGAACCTGTTGTACAGACGGCAGGTGAAAACATCCGGTCTCGTTCCGTCAATAATGCCGAGTCCCCGTTGGCTATGCTTTACCGGAAGAATAAGCAGACAGGCCGGCGTTTTCTGAGTGATGACGAATTTCATGCCGGAGAGCGGTTGAGAGCCGATTTTACGCGCGGAAATATGATGCCACGGATTTCTGCCAATTGGGATGCGAGTGTCGCCGGACGTGTCAGGGGAGAACGGGGAGGCGCAGCCGAATTGAGTGATAACGCACTGGATTGCCGGGATCGGGTGAATAAGGCGCTCATTGCCGTAGGGCCGGAATTATCCGGTATATTGCTGGATATATGTTGTTTTCTCAAAGGGTTGGAATTGGTGGAACGTGAGCGTTCATGGCCGGCGCGTTCAGGAAAAATGATGCTGAAAACAGCACTCAGCATTTTGCACCGCCATTATAATGCAGGGCGACTGCCGGAAGGGGGAGCTTTACCAGTAACCTATCACTGGGGAACACCGGATTACCGGCCTTCACTTTAGTTATTTGTTGCAAGTTCAAAACAGAACATGCGCATCGATGAAACCGGTGCGCATGTTTTAGCATAATGCATGACGGGAAATATCAGGCGGCGTTTTGCAGGGCGCTTTGTGCGTCATTGCGCACACGCTGCACCATGGAGCGCAAGCCGTTGGAACGCTGTGGTGTCAGATGTTCATCAAGGCCCAGGCTTTTAAGCACATTTTCTGCATCAATTTTCAGAATGGAAGATGCAGTTTCGCCGGAATAAAGGGCAAGCAGGATCGCAACCAGACCGCGGACAATATGCGCATCGGAATCGCCTAAGAATTCCATAACCGGATCGGTACCCTGACCTTTTCTGGTCAGCAGCCAGACCTGACTGACACAGCCCGGAACTTTATGATCCGCATCGCGGGCTTCTTCCGGATAGGGCTGTAAATCGCGTCCCAGTTCAATCACATAGCGATAGCGGTCTTCCCAGTCGTCAAGAAACTCAAAGTCCGACGCAATCGTGCTGATCTTTGAATTTGTCATAGGTCTCTCCGCATTAACTGAAGCATGCCGCGCAAAAACGAAAATTCGTTCCGCTCAAGGCATGCAGATAAATATACACTTGGCGCGGCTTATAGACCATTTTTATGGCAATTGGAAAGTTCCGGTTCTGACGATCGCAATAACCAGAGCGCCGGTCACCCCATTGGGCGCACAAAACTCGCTCTAACACTTTAAATTATGTTCTATCCGGGACGCTGCGCAGGAACAGGAATTTTGAACGCAGGTGCCTGCTCTGTTACTGGCGGAACGGGTGGTTGGTTGTTTTGCGGAGCGCTACCGGATAAAACCTCTTTCGCGCGGATTAATGCCTGTTCACCACTTTGCTGAACCGCTGCTTTTCCGGCAATACAAAGAGCGGGATTACGCTCACAAAATGTGCTGATTTCTTGCAGGGTTTTACCGGCCTGCAGCCATTGCTCCACGAGATCGGGACTGGCAGAGGACGGAGCCTGTTGCTGGTGCTCTGAAGACGGATGGTTTTGTTGCGTTTGTGCCTGTGGCGCTCGTGGTGGCTGTATGTCTGTTGACTTGCCTGTCAGTCCGGGCATCAGCAGAAAAACGCCCCCCAACCAGAAAATGCATTTAAGCAGAAATCTCATGATCTTTATTCCTGCCTGTTTGCACGGTCCTGTCGGGTTGCTGAGCGTGATAAATATATAAGTTTAAATTATTCATATAATTATCAGTTGTTTAGTCTGTTTCATCTCAAGGTTTTCAGGCAAGCGAGAAACAATGGTTAAAGCATGAGACATATTTCTGAAGATTCTGATAAAATGTTTTTAAGATTGTCTTGCCATGCGGAGGAGCCGGAAATATTCCGTTTACCATAGGGGCAAAAGCTGCTCCTTTTTCGCGGAAAAAAGGCTTTCACGGGCATCACGCTCCGCCGTTTTATCTATTCCTTAAAGTCTGGGCGTCCATTCTGTCACTGTTCGGTGACTGTTTTTTCACTCCGGTGAAATGAGACAGTTGAAGTGAGATTGTGTCAGAGTGAGTATGCTGCGTGTACGGCATTTATGCGAAAACAATGAAAATGATTAAAGGCGGTATGCATAATACCGTTGCGGATCATCACCTGTTGACGCAGGAAAATGCGGAATTCCATGCTTCTGTTACCGCTGTTCAATCCCGTAAGTCCGACCATTTTTCAGCATTTGATTTGCGCTGCGCATTGCTGTTGTTTCCGCTTTTTCTGGCAATGGCTTTTTACAGTATTTTCCCGACCGCTTCGCTCAACGCATTGTTGTTTACCGCTCTGTCTTTTACCGGCATATCCGTTCTTTTGCTGGCAGCGCAGGCATTTGGTATCCGCAACAGCCTGACGGGTCTTGTTGCTTTGTCATTCTATAGCGCAGTACTGGCTTTTACCGCTCTGTTTGCAGGTGCGGAGAATGGTCTGGTCTGGGCGATGGTTCTGGCATTGCCGCTTGAGATCTGGCTGGTAACGCGCCATCGTGCAGCGGCTGTTGCCGGTGGTTTGATCACTGTTGTCCTGATGGCAACATCCCTGACTAAAGGTATCAACACACAGCTGATGCTGCCGGCTGGTGTCTCAACGACTTTCCTGTTCATCTATGTCGGCGCAATTTTGCTGCGGGTGATGCGTTTGGCGCTGCCAGTTGCAGCAGTCCGGCAGAATACAGCATCTGCTCATAATGCGGACAGCGATCTGGAAACAGCGCTGGATGCTCTGGTTATCCGTCTTGATCAGGACGGTCATATCCGTACTTTGTCGGATCGTTGTATTGAGCAATTTGGTGTTGATCGTGCAGTCCTGACCGGCACATTGCTTCTTGACCGTGTGCATGTGGCTGACCGCGTTCAATATCTTGCATTTCTGAATGGCCTGAAGCATGGCAATTCACCGATGAAACTCGGTGGCAAAACAGAGATTCGTCTGCGTTGCGTGGAACCTGCTCAAGGCAATAAAAACGAACAGCCTAAAATCTATTTCAATATATTTGAAATGGAAGGTCAGGCAAAAAGCACGGCTCAGAATGAGCAGGATGCCGGTTTCCTGATTGTTGCGCGCAATCTTGCACAGGCACAGGATACGCAGCAGCATATCGTTCAGCAGAATACGACCATTGAGAATCTGGAAACCTCACGCGGACGTTTGCTCGGTGCCGTCAGTCATGAGTTGCGCACGCCGCTGAATTCGATCATCGGTTTCTCTGATCTGCTGTTGCATGATGTGGCCGGACCTTTGCAGAGCGACAAGCAGCGCGAATATATTGACCTGATCCGCAAGTCCGGCAATCATCTGCTGGAAGTTGTCAACGGTATTCTGGAAACTTCACGCCTTGAGGCCGGCCAGTATCCGGTTCAGCATGAACGCTTTTCTGTGCAGGACAGCGTAACAATGTGCAGTTCCATGCTTATGCCGATGGCCGAGAAAAAGGGCGTTATTCTCTGTGACCGCATTCATCCGGATGTGACGGATATGATTGCTGATCGCCGTGCAATTCGTCAGATTTTGATTAATCTGGTGTCCAACGCCATTAAATTCACGGATCGCGGCGGTTGCGTAACCATTGATGTGATGCCAGATGAGACAAAGCGCGGCTATGCAGGCGCTGAGCGTAGTCTGGTTATCTCCGTTTCTGATACGGGTGTTGGGCTGGAAGCGCATGAGATTGAACGTCTGTGCCAGCCATTTACCCAGATCAATAATGCACAGACCCGTATGCAGGAAGGCTCAGGCCTCGGACTTTATCTGGTCAAAGGTCTTGTCAGTCTTCATCAGGGTGAGATGAATATTCACAGCCGCAAGGGCCAGGGCACAACAGTTTCAATCAGGTTGCCGCAAACAGCACAGCAGGTTGTGGATAAGGCCGGATTGGTTGCAGGCACGGCCGCAAATCAGGCATCATCGCATCCTATGCAGCAGGCTGACCGGATGCAGACAAATACAGTTTCAACCGATATTCGCAGCGCTCTTGAGCAGGTGAAAACAGCAATTATTAATCTTCAGGCCGAACAGACTGAATATAGTCAGGCAGAAAGTAGTTATGACGGAAAAACAGAGCCGCAGCGGTACGAAACGCAAGGGGACTTCCATGCGCAAAAACGCAAAACGGCGTAGTTTTGGCAGACGTTTTTTTGATGCATGCCTGACCGGCGTGTCACGCATGGCATTGGCTGCCGGTGATATAGTCGCGCGCAATCCTGTGGTAGCCGGTGGTGCAACCGCATTTCTGGTGACGCTTGGTTTTGTTGCCAGCAATGCGATCTGGTATCAGCCGCAGGCGCATGATGGTGTCTTCTTTAAAACACGGCCGGAGCAGGTTTTTCGTGCCGTCGCAAAAGACAATAGCGAAGCAGCACGCAGGCTGACAGGCAATGTGGCTGCGCAGGAACCCGTGCGCCAGATTACCGGTAATGAGGCTGCGCCGGCAACTGAGAAACCGCAAGTCGTTGCGACTTTGCCCGAGACAACTGTTGACGGCGGGGATCTGCCGGCTCTGGCGCCGAATGGCGACAAGCAGGTTGCGATTATGCAATATAATCTGAAGCAGCTTGGCTTCTACAGTGGCAATGTGGATGGTCTGACAGGGCCGCAAACCCGTGCTGCGCTTGAGCAATGGCAGAATGTTCAGGCCAAGCTGGCACCGGATCAGAATAATGCGGCTAAACCTGCAGAGAAACAGCTGAGCATCGAGGAGGCCATTGCTGTGGCCGTGCCTGTAGCCAGACCTGAGACTCGGTCTGGGACCCGGCCTGAAAATCTGACTGAAAACAGCGCACGTGCTGTGCCTGTTGCAGAAAAACGATCTGCCCCGATTATGGTCAGAACCGCAGAAAAAACACCGGTACAGGCTGTACGGAGTAATTCTGCGTCACAGAATACAACGGAGACAACAGCTGTTGTTCAACCGGTATCCGTAAGAACATCATCCGGCCAGACAGTCAGTGCTGAGGAGCTGGTGCGTATTCAGGCGGGGTTAAAAGCATTCGGGAATGATATGGTTGTCGTGGACGGTGTTCCGGGCAAAACCACAGAAGATGCTATCCGCGAATTTCAGAAACTGTTTCGCCTCAATGTCAGCGGTAAACCTGATTCTGAGCTGATCGGAAAAATGCGTGAAATCGGCCTGATTAGCTGATGTGATATGCAATGAGCAGGTATTTCAGTCCATGCGTCTGACAAGTGAATTCTGGGTTTCCGCATTCATGCGCCGCGTGCGCATGGCTGATGGTTTCGCTTATCTGGTCAGGCGCGGTGCTGCTGAGGCCGGCGCAATCTTTATCAAGATCCGCAATCGTGACGGTAATTTTGATTTATATATGCCTGCGCCGCAAAGCGAATATGATCCGCAGCGTGCGGATGAGCGCCGTTTTGTTTTATATCAGCACAGCGAAGACGAGCAGTTGATTAATACGCAGCTTGAAAAAGAGCTGCGCTTTGATCCTGATCTCTGGCTTGTCGAGGTTGAAGATTGTGCTCAGGCTGCGGAATTGCTGACCACAGGCCTGTAAATTAGAGCACCGTGCGCCCAATCGGGCACACAAAACTCGCTCTACACTTTAAAAATTAATGCTCTAATCGGATTATTGTGCTTTTTTGTGCGGGAAAGTACCGTCATTATTGGCTGCACTGGTAAAACTTTCCGATGCACGCTCAGCCAGATCGCGCAACTGGTTGCGCAGACGCTCATTCGTATCATCTGTTTTCCAGCGTTTTACAGCTGCAGCTGCCTGTTCAGAACTGATAGAGCGGTAAATATGGACAAATTCCCGCAATTGCTCACGCTCACCGTGGATTGTACCAAGAACAGCAGTCAGGATCAGATAAGTATCCTGTGCAGTAAGACCAATAGCTTTAAGCGCCAGCGGCAGCTGGGAATTCGGCCATGAACCGATAATGGTTGCGGCACGCGCATAGCTGACATCCAGCGCATCGGCCAGTGCGGTGCGGAACATGTTTCCGTCTATCAGCAGCGCCATATCAATAAGATATTCCGCCCGTGCCGGTTGCAGATATGAAGACAGCGACAGAGCACTGAGATCATATGCCGGCAATGATTGTGTTGCGGCAGGGGGAGCGGTATGGGTTGTTGCCGCCGGTTTGCTCTCTGGGCGTTTGTTTACAGGTGTTGCTGAAACATAATGCGCTTCCTGTACATCCGCTATACTGGTTTCCACGGCAGCAGGTACGGTGGGAGCAACTGCTTCTGTAGTCAGTGTCTGGCTGATAAGCTGGTCGTCAAAGCTCTCAAGGATTGGCAGCAGCAGCGGATCAACCGGCTGACGGCGTGCAATGATACGGGCGTGAGACAGGCCGTGCTGGCCGGTAATGTCCATGAGGTCGGCAGTTGTCAAAACAGGCGAGCGCAGCAGGAGCGGAGCAGCGACTTCAATACTGTCATTGGCGAGAGCCAGAACCAGCTTGCGCGGGGCTACATCATGCTGGGCAAGAATAGCTGAGACCTGACGACGGGCACGCGGCGTGGCTGTTTCCAGCAGTGGTAAAGCCAGATCTTCAAATTGCTGACTTTCGTAGCGCCCCGGACGGGTGAGGGACGTGAAACCTGCCACGGCAGCAGCCAGCAGATCATCGGTCTTGTGGTGTGCGGAATGACCACTTCCGGATAATACTTCCAAAGCGCGGAACTGATCGGTGGTCACGCGTATTTACCCCTTACGCCTACGCAACACAGACAAAATACACCTCTCCCTGTTGAAAATATAAGGAGAGCTTTCTGCACTTTAAGGGAGAACACTTAGCAATGAATTAACCATCGGTGCGTTGATGGTAATTTACTGACCTGTAAATCAAATATTTTTCGGGAGACGCGGCATCGCAGATATCTTTAATTCTCAATCGAAACACTCATGCATTCTGCAGATTTAAGAAATTCTCCAGTTTCATCTTGCCATGTCGCATCCGGCTCGAAGACCCTTAGCACTGCAATCGCTTCATTAACGGACTGGGTGATAAGCACCGATTGTTCCAGTTGCTGCGGAATGCTTTGTTCGAGCAGGATTTTCTGTAGAGGTGAGACAATCAGCAGATCGGTGGTTGGTGACACCTGATCATTGAGGCTGAAAGTGATATCGCCTACATGATTGTAAATTGCCAGTGACCAGAACGGCACTTTACCGACAGCGCTGATATGGACCGGTCCGTTGGTCAGATCAAAGCGGCATGCAGCACTGCGCATTAGCGGATCTCGGCGCTTTGCCCAGTTCGCGCCCTCCAACCTGTGAAAACTTTCTGCGGGACCAAGTGCTTCCACCCGTTTCCATAGAGTTTCTGAGGCATCATCAGGCACGAGCAATATAATCGCAATATGAACGATGGCAGCGCCGATGAGGCCGAGAGTGATGGCATAGAGAAACTGCAACAGCGAATGTCTCATCGTCCGGTTCCTTTGCAGCTGTCCTCTGCCAAAGAGAGTACCGGCATTTGCGGATTTTCAAAGCCAATGGATGTACCCAGATCGGTATCATACAGAGTCATTACCAGCTGATAGGGGCGCGATGTATTAATCGCCAGCCAGTTTCCCGATTGTGCGGAGGGAGAGACAGAGATGAGGAAACTTGAGTCATGCTGATACCAGATCATCTGGCTATGCAGCTCCTGTGGAAACCCTTCCTTTTGCGCGAGGGGCAGGTCGTACAAATCGCTGGCATAAAGCGTCCAGAAACGGAAGGCGGGGGCTTTGCCCTGTAAATGATAGGTGCAGCGTGGATCAAGTTTTGCACCATTCACATCATGTCTCAGAACAAAACGCTGCCCTTCGGCAGCGCCCAGCGGCAGCAATGCGGCGCGGCTGCGTTGCGCGCGGGCATAGGGATCAGCGTCGGCGCTGCCATAGAGTGGCGAAGCATGCCATTGTCCGATTGTAAGCTGATTGAAACCTTCAAAATTATTGAGAGCATAAAGCGCACTGGCTGCGCCGCCCGCCAGAGCAATCAGGCAGGTTAATACTGTCAGCAATATGGTTCTTAAATTGCTCATGGAGAATCTATAAAACACGTCCGGTTAAAATTGCCTGTCATTATCAGGTGGCCGGATTAAATGGCCGGTTCATTTCAATGAATCAGAGTGACGATAAAGTCGTGCGAATCCGCTGCGGTGTTTCATAGGTGCGGAATTTTTCGTTCAGACTGCGCATAAAGCGTGTCGTTTCCGAGGACAGAACACGCGGATAATCCGGAACTGTGTTTGGCAATTTCTCACCGGCGCCGCTGCTTTGTGCTACCAGTTTCGGATCAGCTGGCTGTGCCGGTTTCGGGAACGGATTGCTGATGCCCGGAATTGGTTTCAGGTCAATATTCTGATGCGCCTGCATCATCATCATCTGCCATGTCATGGCAGGGATAATACCGCCGGTCAGATTATTCATCGGTGCATAACTGTCATTGCCGAACCAGACGGCCGCCGTGTAATTGCCGGTATAACCGACAAACCATGCATCACGATAGCTCTGGGTGGTACCGGTTTTGCCTGCAACCCGTGTCATTGGCAAAGCTGCACGTCTCGCCGTGCCGCGCTCCGGCACCTGCACCAGCATGGAATTCATTTCAGAGGCAGCCTTTTCAGACAGCACACGCTTTGGCTCCGGTGTATCCCGCTTAAAGTCCCAGAGAATTTTACCCGCCGGATCGGAAACTTGTACAATACCGTGACGCATGCCTGCAAAGCCACCATTGGCAAAAACGCTGAATCCGGTGGCCTGATCCATCACTGTCATGCCGGATGTGCCAAGCACCATGGTTTTGTGATCGGAGATTTCTGATTCAATGCCCATCGCTTTGGTGAGTGCTACAATCGGCTTTGTTGTCAGGTAGTCTTTGGCAAGGCGCACCGGCACCGTATTATAGGATTTGACCAGAGCGGTTGCGAGATCGACACGGCCAGCAAAGGAGCGGCCGTAATTGCGCGGCATCCAGTTGCCCCATGCAATCGGCGCATCGGAGACGATCGTATTCGGGGTCAAGCCCTTTTCCATAGCAACGGCATAGACATAGGGTTTGAAGGAAGAGCCGGCCTGACGGAGCGCCTTGGTTGCGCGGTTGAACTGGCTTTCACCATAATCGCGCCCGCCGACAATTGCCCGCACCGAGCCGTCATCGGCGATCACTACGGTAGCTGCTTCAGTTACCTTATATTCGGCACCATACTGGCGCAGGTGAAATTCAATCGCATCTTCGGCAGCTTTCTGGATATTGCGGTCTAATGTGGTGCGCACCACCAGATTATGCTGCGGGATAGTACGTGTGATTTTTTTCACCTCGTCAAAAGCCCAGTCCAGAAAATAGTCGGGATTTTCACCCTTTGCGCGGTCAACAACACTGGCAGGATTGCGTCGTGCATAGGCCAGCTGACCTTCGCTCATAAAGCCTGCATCAGCGAGATTGGACAGAACAACATTAGCGCGCGCACGGGCGGCGGGCAGATTGACATGCGGGGCATATTTCGCCGGGGCTTTGAAAAGACCAGCCAGCATTGCTGCTTCTGCCAGAGAAACATCTTTGACATTTTTACCAAAGTAAAATTCGGAAGCCGCTGCAATGCCGAAGGTGCCGCCACCCATATAAGCGCGGTCGAGATAGAGCTGCAGGATTTCCGTTTTGCTTAAATTGGCTTCCAGCCAGAGTGCAAGAAAGGCCTCATTGATTTTGCGTTTCAGCGTTCTTTCATTGGAGAGAAACAGGTTTTTCGCCAGCTGCTGAGACAGGGTGGAGCCACCCTGAACCACACCATTGGCACGCATATTCTGGGTGAGCGCGCGGCTTAAGCCCCAGAAATCGATGCCGATATGTTCATAAAAACGGCGGTCTTCAGTCGCCAGAACGGCTTTGATAACATGATCCGGCAATTCAGCGATGGGTACTGCATCACGATGCATGATGCCGCGCTGGCCG
The DNA here is from genome assembly GCF_019730395.1 of Ochrobactrum sp. SFR4. Classification (NCBI taxonomy): domain Bacteria; kingdom Pseudomonadati; phylum Pseudomonadota; class Alphaproteobacteria; order Hyphomicrobiales; family Brucellaceae; genus Ochrobactrum; species Ochrobactrum sp. SFR4. The sequence goes on from NZ_JAAPBB010000002.1 coordinate 88,654, forward strand.
ATTTCATTGCCATAGCGATCGAGAAAAGTGACGGCGTAATCGTCTTGCGCACGCCAGTCTTTCTTGGTTTCCTCGAATGCAGGCATGGCCAGAGCAAGCAGAACAACGCTGCCGAGAACGCCAAACGTAAAACCCTCATCGGCAATTTCTACAAAAAGCCGTTTCCAGCCGCGCACGCGGAATTTGCGGGAAAATATAGTGGCGGCTTCCCAGAACGTAGCAAAATGTGAGCGCAATCTATACAGGCTGCTATCCAGCCAGGCATCAATAGCCATCAGAAACGGGCTGCGGGTCAGGCGGCGCGTTTTTCTGGTCTGGTCATTTTTGTCAGTCTGTTGGCTCATAACCGAAAAATAACCCGTTTTGCTCGCTGAAAGAGGGGCGATAATGTCCCATTCTAGCACATCCTTATGAATGGCCAATAAAGCAGAAGTGCCAATGAAGGGTTTAAAATTATGCTTAACGAATAAAGCTATTATCTCAATGCGATAAATATTTCGGTAAAATTGAATGTGAAGAAATCACCTGTGAAAGCAGAAAAATAGGAATTTTATCCTTGACGGCGTCACGGTGTTGCAGTAGGTTTTCTATACAGTCAGAGAAGTGTGGCTGAGACAACTCAATAGAATTTGATAGGGCGTGGCATTCGGTGCTGCGCTTTTTTGTTTTGAAATTCTGAAGCCGGTTATGCGTTTGGAAAAAAGCGGAATCGGTGCAATCGATGCCAAAAAATATCGGGCCAGAAAACAGAGAGACGACTAAGCCGCAATATAATGCGGCTCATGAGCGTTTGCAGGCTGTTCATCGGCTGCAGCGGCGCTACCGGATTGCCGGACAGGACATGGCTTTTCTGCTGAGGATACAACCGGACATCTACCTCAGGCGGTTGAAAAAGGCAGGGCTGGACAGCAATGCGAGTGGTTTGCCGCAGCTTGATATCGAAGACCTGCTGATTAAAATTAATACGGAATTGCAAAACTTCTCTAAAGCCGATGGCCTGCCGGAAAAGAATGCGGTTGAAGCTTTGGCGTCGCTGGCAAAGGCGGTGAAGAGTATCAGCGAATTGTCCAAGGAAACGCGGGCAGAGCAGCAGGGAAACCAGCAGGAGCAAAACAATGAGACAGGCGGTGTGAAGCCGGAGGATGTACGTGAAGCCCTCAGCATCATCAGCGCCAGAATTACTGAACTCCGAACTGCTTGAACTGCTGATCAATGCGGGCATTGATGCGCAGACCATTGTTGCAACCAGTAAAGAATGGCTGTTTCAGGGGCGGTTGGCGCAGCTTCCAGTTTTCCCGCGTAATGACTGGCGCAGTTGGGTGATTATGGGCGGGCGCGGTTCGGGTAAAACCCGCGCCGGTGCAGAGTGGATCAGCGGTATGGCGCAGGGGCTGGCACCTTTTTGTGACAGAGCTTGCGGTAATATTGCTTTGGTGGGGGAGACGCTTGCCGATGTGCGTGAGGTAATGGTTGAGGGGCCTTCGGGTATTCTTTCCGTATCACGTTTGCAAAGGCCGAGGCTGGAAACGACACGGCGCAGATTGGTCTGGGAAAGCGGGGCGGTGGCTTCCTTTTATTCGTCAGAAGATCCGGACAGTTTGCGCGGGCCGCAATTTTCTGCTGCATGGTGTGATGAACTGGCGAAATGGAAAAACCCGCAACAGACATGGGATATGCTGCAATTCGGCCTGCGTCTCGGCGATTTCCCGCGTCAGGTGGTGACGACTACACCGAAAATGCAGGCTCTGTTGCGCGATCTGTTGAGTGATCCGGCAACGATCATGACCCATATGCGCACGGATGAAAATGCGGCGCATCTGGCACCGGCCTTTTTGTTGGCCATGCAGCAGCGTTATGCGGGTACGGCTTTGGGGCGGCAGGAACTGGATGGTGTGCTGATTGCAGACCGTGAAGATGCGCTATGGTCGCGGGAGCAATTGGAGACGCTACATGATCCGCAAGTGCCGGAATTGCAGCGCATTGTCATTGCGGTTGATCCGCCTGCAACTTCAACCAAGAATTCTGATGCCTGCGGTATTATCGTCGCCGGACTGGATGCGGATGGTTTGGCCTGGGTGCTGGATGACGCAACATTGCAAGGCGTGAAGCCGCATCAGTGGGCAGCGCAGATTGTGCAGTTCTACCATCGCTATCAGGCTGATCTGGTGGTGGCGGAGGTCAATCAGGGCGGTGATATGGTGATGGCCGTGATCCATGCGCAGGATACATCCGTTGCGGTGAAGTCTGTGCGGGCGCAGCGAGGCAAATATCTGCGCGCTGAGCCGGTGGCAGCACTCTATGAGCAAGGGCGTATCCGCCATGCACGCCGCTTTCCTGAACTGGAAGATGAGATGTGTGACTTTGCCGTGAACGGGCTGTCTTCCGGTCGTTCGCCAGACAGAATGGATGCGCTGGTCTGGGCGCTGCATACGCTTTTGCTTCAGGATACGCATAAGCCGAGAATCCGGCAGCTTCGATAAATTTTATAATTAAGGTCGAGTGAGGTGAACATGGCTTGGAAATGGCCGTGGCGGCATAGTGCTGCCCAAACGCAGGAGCAGAAAAGCGCACAGGTGCCTTCTGTAAAAATGCAGCAGGGTTTTGTCGCGCTGCATATGGATGCGCAGGCACGCTGGACAAGCCGCAATTATATGGCGCTGTCGCAGCAGGGTTTTATGCGCAATCCGATTGTGCATCGCTGCGTGAAAATGATCAGCGATGCCGCGGCCAATGTGCCGTTGTTGCTCTATCAGGGTGAGACCGAGCTTGAAGATCATCCGCTGTTGAGTTTGCTGCGTGCTCCCCATGAGGGGGCTTGTGGTTCCGGCTTTTTCGAGCAGCTTTACGGGCATCTGCTGCTATCCGGCAATGCCTATATCGAGCGGCTGGATTATGACGGGCAGCCAAAGGAACTGCATCTGTTGCGCCCAGAGCGTGTGACGATCGAGAGCGATAGCAATGGCTGGCCGCAGACTTTGCTCTATCGCAATAATACCACCAGCCGCCGTATCAGCCTGAATTTTGGTTCCGATACGGGGTTGTCTACGCGGGCGCTGCATTTGCGGTTGTTTCATCCACTGGACGATCATTACGGTTTTCCACCTTTGGAAGCCGCTTCTATGGCACTGGATATTCACAATGCCACGGCGGCCTGGAACAAGGCGCTGCTTGATAATTCTGCGCGGCCTTCCGGTGCGCTGGTCTATGCGCCGAAAGATGGCGGTAATTTAAGCGAAGAGCAGTTTGACCGGCTGAAGACCGAGCTGGAGGAGGGCTATACCGGTGCCGGTGGTGCAGGAAGGCCGCTGCTTCTGGAAGGTGGGCTGGACTGGAAAGCCATGGGACTGTCGCCCAAAGATATGGATTTCATTGAGGCCAAACATGTTGCGAGCCGGGAAATTGCGCTGGCTTTTGGCGTGCCGTCGATGCTGCTCGGCATTCCCGGTGATAACACCTATGCCAATTATGCCGAGGCCAATCGTGCTTTTTACCGGTTGACCATTCTGCCGCTGCTGACCCGCACTGCGCAGGCTTTGAGCAACTGGCTATGTCCTTCTTTTGACGCGGATTTACGACTTGAACATGACCATGACCGTATTGACGGGCTTGCCGAGGAGCGGGAAGCCTTGTGGCGGCGCATTGGTGCGGCGGACTTCCTGAGCGATGCGGAAAAACGTCAGGCCGTTGGCTATTCTTCTGAGCCGGAAGGAGGAGTGCTATGAACCTCTTCAACCAGCCGGACGCACTTACTCAGGAACAATGGATATGGCTAGCCAAAATCACCGGCGCGGTGAGCGGTTCGGCCGTTTCGCTGGCCTATATGCTGCCAAAGGGCAAACGCGAGGCGGCAATCCGTTTCGCGGTTGGCCTTATGTGCGGCATGATTTTTGGCGGTGCGGCGGGCGTTAAAATCGCAGACCACCTGACATTGAGCAACAGCCTTGGACAGGCGGAGCTGATGTTGATGGGCTCTGCTGCTGCAAGTTTTGCTGCATGGACAGCGCTCGGTTTTTTCAAACCCTTTACCGACCGGCTGAAAAATCAGGTTGGTGGTTCCGTCCGGCAGGAGGGGGAGCGCGATGAAGGCTAAGGCAGAGCAGTCTTTATGTTTCAGCGGTTATGCCAGCCTGTTTTCGCTCACTGATTTGAGTGGTGATATTATTGAGCGCGGTGCTTTTGCCAAGTCTCTGCAGCGTGGCGGCAGCGTGCCAATGCTCTGGCAACATCAGGCCGACAATCCCATTGGCATCTGGACAAAAATCACCGAGGACCAGCGCGGTCTTTATGTTGAGGGGCAGTTAACGCAAGGCGTGGCACGAGCTGACGAGGCTTGGCAGCTGATATCCGAAGGGGCGCTGGATGGCTTGTCGATCGGCTTTCGCGCTATTCGCAGCAAGAAGTCAGCCTCCACCGGAAAGCGGCATATTCTGGAAGCCGAGCTTTGGGAAATATCGCTGGTGACATTTCCGATGTTGCCGCAAGCGCGTGTTCATCCGGTGCAGAGCAAAAATCACGATGATATGAGTTCCGCGCAGATTATCCGCCATGCGGCCGCCTGTCTGAAAGCGCAAACTTCTTTTTGAAACCTCCGTCCGGTCGGTTTGTACCGTCTTTTTACACCAAGCCCGAAGGGACAGGAAATGACGATCAAACATAAAGCAACAGCAGCGCAAACACAGGTGCTGGAGATTAAGGCGCTGAATAGTCAGCAGGAAGTCGGGCAGGCTTTTGGTGAGTTTATGCAGGCCTTTGAAGGATTTAAACAGGCCAATGATGAGCGTCTGACACAGATTGAAAAACATGTCGGTGCGGATGTTCTGACCGTTGAAAAGGTAGAGCGTCTCAACCGTGCAATGGATGAGCAAAAGGCGGCGCTGGATCAATATGTATTGAAACAGGCGCGTCCTGCGCTTGGTGGCGAGACACGATCACTGCTCGGTGGTGTTGTGCAGGAGCATAAACAGGCTTTTGACAATTATGCCCGTCGTGGTGATGAGCAGGCTTTGCGCGGGCTTGAACAGAAAGCGCATTCCTATGGTTCGGGGCCGGACGGCGGTTATCTTGTGCCGTCTGAACTCGAAACAGCGATTGGCACACGTCTGGCCGCACTTTCTCCGGTGCGTGGTCTTGCAACTGTGCGACAGGTTTCTGGCGCGGTACTCAAAAAGCCGTTTTCCATCAGCGGCCCTGGTACTGGTTGGGTTGGTGAAGAGGGCACACGCCCGCAGACTACCAATGCCAAGCTTGCCGAACTACAATTCCCGACCATGGAAATTTACGCCATGCCTGCAGCGACAGCCAGCCTGCTGGATGATGCAGCGGTAGATGTGGAACAGTGGATTGCCGCCGAGGTTGAAACAGCTTTTGCCGAGCAGGAAAGCGCTGCCTTCATCAATGGCGATGGTGTGAACAAGCCTCATGGTTTTTTGGCCTATGATACGGTTGATGAAGCGTCATGGGCATGGGGTAAACTTGGTTGCCTGAAGACGGGCGTTGCCGGTGCGCTGCCTGCAACCAATCCGTCTGATTTGTTGATAGATCTCGTCTATGCGCTGAAATCCGGCTACCGCCAGAATGCCCATTGGATGATGAACCGTAAAACCCAGTCTGCGCTGCGCAAGCTGAAAGACAGCAACGGTAATTATCTCTGGCAGCCGCCGGCGTCTCTTGGACAGAAGGCTTCCTTTATGGGCTTTGGTCTGGTGGAAGCGGAAGATATGCCGGATATTGCCACGGATAGTACGCCGATCGCATTTGGTGATTTTGCACGTGGTTATCTGATTGTCGATCGCATCGGTATCCGCGTGCTACGCGATCCGTATTCTGCCAAACCATATGTGTTGTTCTATACCACCAAGCGTGTCGGCGGTGGTGTGCAGGATTTTGATGCGATCAAATTGCTGAAATTTACAGCGTAAGTTTGCTGGCGGGGCGGTTTTGCTCGACCTTTGCAAAACGGCATGAATCATTCTGTCAGAGAGTGATTTTATCTTACTGAATCTATTATAAATTACAGGAGATAGCATGGTTCTCCAACTTATAACGCCGCCGGTAAAAGAGCCGGTGACGACAGCAATGTTGCGCGATTTTTTACGACTTTCTTCCGATCAGGAAGAGGAAGTACTGGAACGGCTGATCCGCACTGCGCGGGAGGTAATCGAGCAGCATTGTAATCTGGTGATGCTGCCGCAGTGCTGGCAGTTGCAGCTCGCCAACTGGCCGCAATCGAGCAGAATTGCGCTCTATAAAGCGCCGGTAATATCCATCGATAAAGTACAGGGTTTTGCTGCCGATGGTAGTGAGGTTTTGTTTGGTGAGGATGATTGGCGTCTGGATACGGAGAGCCGTCCGCAACGGTTATATTTACGCAGGCCTCCGCATATTACCATTGCTCGAGGACTTGAGATTGAGCTGACTGCCGGTCTGGCGAATGAGCCTTCAGGTCTGCCTGAAACATTGCGCCATGCCTGTGTGGTGTTGGCAGCGCATCTCTATGACAACCGCAATTCTTATGAAGCGGTGATGCACAATCTGCCGGATATGGTTGCACAACTCGTGTCACCATGGTTGCGTCGGGGGCGGTTATGAACCTGCAATTCATTGATGCGGGGCAGTTCAAAACATTTCTGAACCTGCAAGAGAACCGCCCGCTCTTCGATGAGACCGGCGGTTATCAGGAACGATGGACGGAAATTGTCACGCTCTGGGGCAGGATTGAGCCGAAGAAAACCGGCAGCCAGAACTTTGCCGGACAGGCTATTCCCCATGTCACTCATCTCATCACAACCCGTTATCGCAGCGATATTGCGGTCTCCATGCGTCTCACGCAGGGGACAAGGCACTTCATGGTGCTTGGCTTGCACGACCCCGATGAAAGCCAACGCTATCTCATTTGTTCTGTTCGAGAGGAAATCCGATGAATTTTTCTATGCGTTTTATCTTTGAAGCTTTGCTGCGCACATTGCGTCTTGTCGGCTTGCAGGCCTGTGAGCAAGCTCTGTCCAATAAACGCGACGGGCTGTTTCTGAAAAGCTCTGAGCCTAAGGCGCCACCTGCTCAAACCGAACAGGACAACAAGGGATGAATGGCGCAGCGTTTGTTTTACAAAAGGCAATATTGGCGTGGCTGCAAGCCGCGCCTTTGCTGATGGAGAAACTGCACGGGCAGGGCATCTACGATCATGTGCCACCCCATGCGCAGTTTCCTTATATCAGCTTTGGCCAAAGTCAGATCTATGCCTGGGATACCGATAGCGGCACTGGCGAGGAGCACAATCTGGTGCTGCATATCTGGGCGCGTTCCAATGGCCGCAGGCAGGTGCTGGAGCTGATGATGCTGGTGGAAGGGCTGATGGAGGCTTTGGCAAGCAGCCAGCAGAAGCCGGATATCGGCGGTTATCATCTGGTCAATCTGACTTTGCAATCCTCACAGACCCGCAATGACGACTTGCGTGACGGCTACAATGGCCAGTTACGTTACCGTGCGGTGACTGAAAAAATTGAAGGAGCGTAATTAATGGCAGCTCAGAGAGGGAAAGACCTGTTGCTGAAAATTGCAGCGGCAGGTGACACATTCCAGACCTGTGCGGGTTTGCGCAGCAAGCGCATTGCTTTCAATGCAGAGACGGTTGATGTGACAGATGCTGATGCTACAGGGCGTTGGCGACAATTGCTGGCTGGCAGCGGTGTGCAGCGTGCATCGGTCAGCGGTGCCGGTATTTTTAAAGATGCAGCATCAGATGCGCTGATCCGCACGGCGTTCTTCAATGGTGATATTCTCAACTGGCAGATTATTGTGCCGGATTTTGGCACTGTCAGCGGTTTGTTTCAGATCACCGCGCTGGAATATGGCGGGGTTCATGATGGCGAGGTGACATTTGAAATCGCGCTGGAATCTGCCGGCCTTATCAGTTTCGGAGTGCAGCCATGATGGTCAATGCCAGACGCGGTGAAATTGCCGCCGTTTTGAATGATAAGGATTGGGTTTTGTGCCTGACACTTGGTACATTGGCTGGTCTTGAGGCTGCCTATGAGACAGAAGACCTTTCTGCTCTGATCGCCCGCTTTTCAACAGGCAGTTTGAAGTCTGTAGATATGATCCGCATTGTCACTGCAGGTTTGCGTGGTGGCGGTCATGATGTGGCCGAGGATGATGTGGCGGATATGCGGATTGATGGCGGGGCTACCGGCTTTGCGCGACTGGTGGCGCAATTGCTGGAAGTGACTTTTGGCATGACTGCTGAAAATCCGGAAAACACAGCACAATCAAAAAATTAGAAGCCGCAATTGAATCAATGTCTTTCCCCTGGGATGCGCTGATGCATTTCGGGTTGGGACAATTGCGGCTGTCGTCACGGGATTTCTGGCAGTTGAGCCTGCCCGAGATCAGGGCGCTGAGCCAGTCCATACGCGGTGGCAGGAAAGCGCCATCGCGTGATGTTTTAAACACGCTGATGCGGGCTTTTCCGGATGGTGAATCATGAATGATACAGGCACACAACAATCAGTCACGGTTTCGGTTGAGGCAGATACCAGTGGTTTTGACCGTGCGCTGGATAATTTGCAGAAGCGTTCCGGCTCATTCGGGCAGAGCCTGACTTCGGCTTTCAAAAGCGCAGTCACATCCGGCAAAGGGTTGGACGATGTGTTGCGCGGGCTGGCATCGAATATGGCCTCCATGGCGCTGGATGCGGGAATGAAGCCATTGCAGGGATTATTTTCCTCGATGTTCTCCGGTCTGATGGGCGGGCTTGGCGGCTTGGGTGGGGTTAAACCTTTTGCCAAAGGCGGTGTGGTTTCCAGTCCGACATATTTCGGACTGGGCAGTGGTTTCGGCGTGGCCGGTGAGGCAGGAGCTGAAGCGATTTTGCCATTGGCACGCGGCAGTGACGGCAGTCTTGGCGTGGCTATGGGCAGTGGTGGTGGCGGGCGAGCCATGCAGATCAATTTTAATATGTCATCGCCTGATGCTGCTTCGTTCAGCCGCTCGGAAGCACAGGTCAGTGCCATGCTGGCGCGTGCAGTACGCCATGGCACCAGACGCATGTGAAAGGGCACATTATGCAGGATTTATCTTCATTTCATGATGTGCATTTTCCGCTTGGTGTTTCCTTCGGTGCAACCGGAGGGCCGGAATGGCGTAATGAGATTGTGGGACTGACGTCCGGCCATGAAAAGCGCAATGCGCGCTGGTCAATGTCGCGCCGCTTTTATGATGCCGGAACGGGGTTGCGTTCGCTCAACGATCTGCGCGATGTTCTGCGTTTTTTTGAGGCGCGGCGCGGTTCGCTCTATGCCTTCCGGTTTCGCGATCCGTTTGACCATCTCTCATCGGAGCAGGATGCGCCGCCGCAACCAACAGATCAGTTTCTGGGGCGAGGAGATGGCATTACAAGACAGTTTCAGCTGGCGAAACATTATGGAGATTATCAGCGCATTATCACCAAACCGATCGTAGGAACTGTGCAATTAGCAGTGGAGGGGGAGGTGCTTGCGGGGGATGCATTCAGCGTGAATTATCTGACCGGCATAGTGGAAATTCACGAGGACCATGTGCCGCCGCCGCAGGCAAAGGTGACGGCGGGTTTTCTCTTTGATGTGCCGGTGCGTTTCGATACGGATCGCCTGAGCGCCAGTATTGCCAGCTTCAAAGCCGGTGAAATTCCGTCCATTCCGATTGTTGAGGTGAAGTGATGCTGACACTGGATCCGGAATTTGAATCACATTTGCAAGGTGATGTGACAACGCATTGTTTCGCATGGATTTTACGACGCAAAGACGGAGCAGTTTTCGGCTTTTGCGATCACGATAAATTCTTGCCGGTTAAGGGTATAAATTGCTTTCCGCAAAGCGGGATGAATGGATCTGAAGCCGGAAGTCAGATGGGGCTTTCCGTAGATAGTTCTGAGATTGAAGGCGCGCTGACCAGTGACGCTTTGAATGATACGGATATTGAACGCGGGCTCTATGACGGTGCAATAGTCGAGACTTATCTGGTCAACTGGGCGCAGCCGGAGCAGGCGGTGCTTTTACGCAGCAGTATGATTGGTAAAATCACCCGCAGCGGAATGAGTTTTACGGCTGAGCTGAAAAGCAGCGCCGCTCTGCTGGATCGTGTTTTCGGACGACGTGCCAAACGCGGTTGCGATGCGGAATTTTCAGATAAGCGCTGCGGCATCAATCCTGCCGATCCGCGCTATGCCGGTGAGGGCATTGTAGAAGACGTGAACGGACAGGATATGACTGTTTCAGGTTTGGGTACTTTTGCAGCGCACTGGTTTGAGCGGGGAAAGATCACTTGGGCAAGCGGCCAAAATCAGGGCAGCACAAACAGTGTTGTCTCGCATCTGAGACAGGGAGACACTGCCAGTCTGATCCTGCAGGATTTGCCGGTCTATGAAGTCCAAATTGGTGATCGTTTTCGTGTGTTAGCGGGATGTGACAAGAGTTTTCAGCACTGCCGTGATCGCTTTGCCAATCATGAGAATTTTCGCGGCTTTCCACATATTCCCGGTAATGATGCCGCCTATTCTTTTGCAGGCGGTGAGGGCAATTTCGATGGCGGGGTGCTGGTGCCATGATGACAGGGCCGGTTAATGACAGGGTTTTAGCGATTGCTGAAGAATGGCTTGGTACACCTTACCGGCATGGTGCCAGCCGCTTGCAGGTTGGCTGTGATTGTCTCGGATTGATACGTGGCATCTGGCGGGAGCTTTATGGCACGGAGCCTGAGGATACGGGTACTTATTCCCGCGACTGGGCGGAACTAAGCCGTGATGAACCGCTGATTAATGCAGCACGGCGACATATGCATTTGAAGCCGCTCTCTGATATCGAAGCCGGTGATCTGCTGATTTTTCGCTGGCGGGACGGTGTATCCGCCAAGCATTTAGGTGTTATGGCGGAGAATAACCGTTTCATCCATGCCTATGAGGGGCATAGCGTGACACTTTCCGCACTGGTTCCGCAATGGCGGCAGCGCATCGCCGGTGTCTTTGCATTTCCAGAGAGTTGTTAGAATCCTTCGGTTTGAAGACAGGTCATCTTTTTCATGAGTACACTGGTTCTTCAGGCGGCAGGCGGCATGATAGGCGGGTTGTTCGGCCCTGTTGGTGCGGCAATCGGCAGTGCTATCGGTGCGATGGGCGGCTATATGGTCGATACTGCGCTGATTAATTCAACGCGGCGTATTGAAGGACCGCGCCTTTCCGGTACGCGTCCGATGCAGGCGGAGGAAGGGGCGGCACTGCCTGCTGTGTATGGCACAATGCGTGTCGGTGGTACTCTGATCTGGGCAACACGTTTTGAAGAAGACAAAACGACCACCCGTCAGGGCGGAAAGGGTGGTCCGAAGACGACAACCTACAGCTATTATGCCAATGCTGCTTTTGCGGTGGCGCAGGGCGAGATTTCCGGCATCCGGCGCATCTGGGCGGATGGTAAAGAGCTGGATCAGACGCAGGTAACAGTCCGTATTTATAAGGGCACTGAAATCCAGCAGCCCGATCCGCTGATTGAGGCGCGGCAGGGAGAAGGCAAGGCACCTGCCTATCGCGGCACTGCCTATGTGGTTTTTGAGCGCCTGCCGGTCGATGTCTATGGTAACCGGTTGCCATTGCTGCAATTCGAAGTGGTGCGCAGTGTCGGCAGATTGGCACAGGATATTCAGGCCGTGGCGCTGATCCCCGGAGCAACGGAATTTGGCCTGTCGCCGCAGATGGTACGCGACGAGCCGCGGCCCGGTGAGACACGGGCGCTGAACCGTAATACTCTGCGCGCGCAGAGTGACTGGTCAGCATCGCTGGATGAGTTGCAGGCATTATGCCCGAATTTGAAAACTGTGGCGCTGATCGTGCCGTGGTTCGGTACGGATTTACGTGCCGGAGAATGCCGGATTTTGCCCGGTGTGACAGCGCAGGCAGCTAGGAAGCCGAGCCATGAATGGCGCGTGAATAATGTTGACCGCTCTGGTGCGCATCTGATTTCCGACAACGGGAGTGAAAAAGCCTATGGCGGTACGCCTGCCGATTTTTCCGTAATTGCCGCGATCAAAGATGCACGGCAACGTGGGCTGAAAGTCACTCTCTATCCGTTTATTATGATGGACATTCCGGCAGACAATCAGTTGCCCGCGCTTGATGGTGAGGGCTTTCAGCCAGCCTATCCGTGGCGGGGCAGAATTGGCGTGCCGGCAGGATCAGATAAAACGTCACAAGCGGGAATGCAGCTGGAGCGTTTTACTAATGATGTCTGGGGCTATAAGCGTTTTATCCGCCACTATATTGATCTTGCTCGTAATGCCGGTGGTGTGGATGCATTTTTGATCGGCTCGGAACTGCGTGGCCTGACGCAAATCCGCAATGAGCAGAATGAATTTCCTTTCGTTGTACATCTCTGTGAACTGGCTGATAATGCACGCACATCTTTAGGTGTCGCCTGCAAAATTACCTATGGTGCGGATTGGTCAGAATATTTTGGCTATCACCCGCAGGATGGCAGTGGTGATGTCTATTTTCATCTTGATCCGCTCTGGGCGCATCCGGCAATTAATGCCATCGGTATTGATAATTACATGCCTCTGAGCGATTGGCGTGATGGTGATGAGCGCAGTATTTATCCTGCCTTGCCATCTTCGGCGTATGATGAGACCGCTTTGCAAAGTGCTATTGCCGGAGGTGAGGGATATGACTGGTATTATGCCTCGGATGCGGACAGACGTGAGCGCAAACGCACGGCAATAACGGATGGTCTGGCGGGTAAGCCTTGGGTGTTTCGCTACAAGGATTTGCGCGCATGGTGGCAAAATCAGCATTTCAATCGCATCAACGGTGCAGAGCAGGCGCAGCCGACAGCTTGGCAGCCAATGTCCAAACCATTCTGGTTTACCGAGCTTGGTTGTGCTGCGGTTGATAAAGGGCCGAACCAGCCGAATGTATTTCCTGACCCGAAATCATCTGAAAATGCCTCGCCTTATTTTTCTGACGGGTCGCGCAGTGACCTTGCGCCGGATCGTTTTCTGCGCGCGCATTCTGCCTATTGGAATGCTGCAGGAGATCATAATCCGGTGTCACCGCTTTATGGCAGCACAATGCTTGATCCCGAGCAGATTTATGTCTGGGCGTGGGATACGCGACCGTTTCCGGAATATCCGTTGAAGGCTGACATCTGGGGGGATGCCGCCAATTGGGCGACAGGGCATTGGCTTAATGGCCGTTTGAGTGGTGTGGCGCTGGATGAATTGTTGCTGGCATTGCTGAAAGATGTTGGACTGGAAGGATTAGCGGATTGTCGTGGGGTTGAGGGCTATTTGTCGGGCTATACTGCCGACAATCCGGCCAGCGGGCGGGCATTGCTGGAGCCGCTGATGGATGCATTCGACGTGGTGGCTTTTGAGCAGGCCGATGAACAGCATAAGCTGGTATTCCGTAGTCTGTCACAGCGTCTGCAACCGCTTGTGCTAGAAGATTATGCACTGGAACGTGATGACCAGTGGCCGGTTCGCACATTGGAGGATGTCGAGGAACTGCCTGCCAGTGCTGAAATCTATTTCAGTGATCCCTTGCGCGATTATCAGTCCGGCAGTGCTTTGGCGCAAAAGTCCGGCTGGCAGCGTGCAGGGCATGAGAGCCTGTCTTTGTCTGCCGCAATGGAAAGCGGGCAAGCACAGGCATTGGCTGAGAGTTGGCTGGAACGAAAACGAGCGGAACGCCGGACAGTTAGTTTCTCTCTGCCGTGGACACAGGCTCAATTGACAATAGGTGACAGGGTGCGTGTGCCGGAATTGGCTGGCAATCGTGATTACCTGATCGTGAGTTTTGAAGACGGCGCGGCACGGCGTGCTAAAGCTGTGGCACTGGCTCCTGTTTTGCGTCGTCCGGACCGTACCCGTATGCCAGCGGTTCCTGATTCCGGTGGTGGTGTGACCGCCGGTCCGCCACTGTTTCACATGCTGGATTTGCCGATGTGGCCTGGTGTTGATAGTGAACAACATCAGCTTCGTATTGCCTGCTATGCAAAGCCGTGGCGGGAGGTGTCGCTTTATGTTTCGCCAGAAGCGAGTGGTTATCAGTTGCGCACAGCAATCCCCTATGCTGCAATCATGGGGGAACTGACAACAGAACTCACAGGATCACCAAGCGGTCGCCTTATGCACCAGCAGAGCTTTGATGTGCGGCTTTATCACGGGGAGTTGCATTCTCAATCCTTATTGCAGGTGTTGAATACCGCCAATACAGCTCTGGTGCAAAATAGCGCAGGCGGGTGGGAGGTTCTGCAGTATCAGAAGGCAGAGGAAGTTTCTGCCGGTCATTGGCGGTTGAAGTCTTTGCTGCGCGGGCAATCGGGTACAGAGCCGGAGGCCAATATTACAAAATCTGCAGGTGCACCCTTTATTCTTCTGGATGATCGGGTTGTTCCTGCAGGTTTACAGAAGGCTGAAAATGGTCTGATGCTGAACTGGCGGGCAGGACCATCCGGCCGGGATTTCTCGGATGATTATTTCAGTACCCAATCCGCTGCCGGTGGCATGAAAGCTTTAAAGCCTTTGAGTCCGGTTCATGTAAGATACAGACCCCAGCTGAACGGGGATATGTATTTTCAATGGATCCGGCGCGGGCGCATTGATGCTGATAGCTGGATGGGGGAGGATATTCCTCTGGGAGAAACTGCGGAAAAATATCTGGTGCAATTGTGGCAGGGTGAGGTGCTTTTGCAAAAAGCGGAAGTAACCCGGCCGCATTATGTTTATTCCGGTCAGCTGCAACGCGATGTGCATTTGCGTTTGGAGGTCGCTCAGATCAGTCAGAGTTTTGGTGCCGGAGAGGCAGCGGTAATATCGTTCCGTTACTAAAATCCGCTCCGGAAAAAATATCTCTCAATATACACGTTGAGTTGAAAATATGCGGATCCTTCGTAATTGACAGTTTTTAATCAATTTGGCAGCTTTGCCGCAGTTATGAAGACTTTCGTTTTTAGGAAACTAATGTTAACGAAAGAAAAATCTAAGCATTTCCGGCAGTACAACAGAATGATTGTGCCGGAAGTAAAGTGAAACGATGAGAGCGGTTCCCGTGAACCAGTCGTTAATGGAAACGCTCCGGATGGGTATCGTTTGTTGGATGTACAAGCTTGTTCATTCAACATTCAGGTAAGAGGCGTTAAAGTGAGCGTTATGATGACACAGAAACCAGTTCGCACATTTTTCGCTGCTTTTACTCTGCTCGCCGGTATGACCGCAGCAGTTTTTACAAGCATTGTTCCATCTGCGGGCGCCGCAGGCTTGCAACGGCACGTACCTGCCGGTTTGCAACAGGCGCAGTCCGCATCATCCCAGTCGCGTATCATTCGCGTTGCCGGTGATTGTGCTGCTATCGGGCAGCAGGTTGCTGCACAGCAGGGCGGTACACTAACCAAAGCAACAGCAGCTGTACAGAACGGCGCGCCGGTCTGTATCGTGGTTGTGCTGGTTCCCGGACGTGACGGGGAACGCCCACGTCGCGTGGAAGTTGCTGTACCGGCTAAATAAGGCGGAAACTTTAAAGTTTCACATATAATTTGCAGGCCGCTGGCCTGCACCTCTCCGGTTTGCTCATTCTTGTAATGTGCTATAAGACAAATGTTGTCTGCGTGGCAGGCAGCATGCTGTATTGTCGCTCCGAAAGTCTGAAAAGGTTTGCTGATGAGAATTCTGATTGTTGAAGATGATAAGGATCTTAACCGTCAGCTGGCTGAAGCTCTCCGTGATGCGGATTATGTGGTCGATTGTGCTTTTGATGGCGAAGAGGGTCATTTTCTTGGTGATACTGAGCCATATGATGCAGTGATACTGGATATCGGTCTCCCGCAAATGGACGGTATCAGTGTTGTGGAGCGCTGGCGTCGTGAAGGTCGTTCCATGCCGGTGCTGATGCTGACAGCGCGCGATCGCTGGAGTGACAAGGTGGCCGGTATTGATGCCGGTGCCGATGATTATGTGGCGAAACCATTCCACATTGAGGAAGTTCTGGCACGGTTGCGTGCATTGATCCGCCGCGCGGCAGGTCATGCTTCATCAGAGATTGTCAGCGGCAAGCTTGTGCTGGATACAAAGGCGTCCAAAGCGACAGTTGACGGCACAGCGTTGAAGCTGACCTCTCACGAGTTCCGGCTTTTGTCTTATCTTATGCATCATATGGATGAAGTTATTTCCCGTACAGAACTGGTGGAACATCTATACGACCAGGATTTTGATCGCGATTCCAATACGATCGAGGTTTTTGTCGGACGTCTGCGTAAGAAAATGGGCGTGGATATGATCGAAACTGTTCGCGGAATGGGATATCGCATCCGCTCTGACAATAACGATGACAGTAAAGATTAAGATGCCGCTGTTTTCCGGGAAAGTCTTTGCTCTCGGTTTGCGCTCGCTGGCTTTGCGTGTGGTGACACTGTCAACATTATGGGTCATTATTGCCCTTGTTGTTGTTGCTACGTTTATTCAGTCGCTTTATCGGGATGCTGCGGAACGTAGTTTTCAAAGTCTTTTATCGGCACATCTTTATAGTCTCGTCGGTGCAGTCAGTCTGACACCGGATGGGGAACTTTACGGCAGGCCCGAGCTTGGTGAAATACGCTATGCAAGCGTAGGTTCAGGCTGGTATTGGTCGGTTGACCCTGTATCTGCAAGTGTGCGCGGTCATCTGGGGTCGGTTTCACTTGGCACCAAAATAATCCCTGTAAAGTCAGTTTCTGAAGCGCCTTTTGACCAGTCCTTTATGCGCAGCTATGTCGTACAAACCAGCACCGGTGAAGAGCTTTCTGTTGTTGAGACAGAAGTTGTTCTCGACAGCACGGACAAAATTGCCCGTTTTCGCGTGATGGGAAATCTGAATGAAGTAAAAGAGGAAGTCAGCGATTTCCGCAACCGGCTTTATATCTATCTGGGGTTGTTCGGTCTTGGCAGTATTCTGATTAACGCGGCGATTATCCTGTTTGGTTTGCGGCCGTTGGATCATGTGCGCCGTACTCTTGCAGACATTCGTGAGGGGCGAAGCAATCGTGTGGACACAGATTTGCCTTTGGAAATCGCACCGCTCGCGCAGGAAATGAATGCCCTGATAGAAAATAATCACCGTATTGTAGAGCGTTCGCGGACACAGGTGGGAAATCTTGCACATTCTCTGAAAACGCCGCTTTCCGTGCTGATGAATGAGGGGCGCAATATTGGCGGGCGTCAGGGACAGCTTGTAATAGAGCAAAGCGATGCGATGCAGGTGCAAATCCAGCATTATCTGCAGCGCGCGCGCGTTGCAGCGCAGCGGGATAGCGTTGTGTTCAGGGCTCCGGTCACGCCGGTGCTGGAGCGTATGATTCGTGTGACGGCTAAGCTTAACCCGCATTTAAACGTTAGCTTTTCCAATCAGTTCCGTGCTGCAATTTTTGCCGGCGAAAAAGAAGATCTCGAAGAGATCGTCGGAAATATTATGGAGAATGCTTCTAAGTGGGGACGTTCAAAAATTCATCTGTCACTGCGTTCTGTACAAAAATCAGATATAAACGACGGCGCAGGTAATTTGTTTGAAATCCTGATTGAGGATGACGGAGCCGGTTTGCCTGCGGATAAAATGGCCGAAGCTCTGAAACGTGGAAAACGCATTGATGAAAGCAAGCCCGGTACAGGTTTGGGGCTGGCAATTGTTCAGGATACGGTCAGGGAATATGGTGGAACTTTGGGGCTGGGTAAAGCATCGTTGGGTGGTCTTGCAGTACAAATTACTTTGCCTGCAGTTTTAAGCTAAGCTTTGCTTTTACCGGATTTCAGGTATAAATGGCTGCAGTCAGGGCGCGTTATTCCTGATTTTGTTTTATGTTGAGATCTCAAGGGAATGATTGCAGAGTGTGCTTTCAGTAGTCATAATGCCCTGCAAAGCGTTGCTGACAGGATGTTAAATTGCTCATGAAGTCGTCTTCCGTAGGTATATTGCGTAAACTTACTTTTATTCTGCCGCTGTTCGCTCTTACAGCCTGCTCCACATTGAACGCTTCAACATCAGGTTCGCCATCCGGAAATCCGCTAGCCGGAGGATCGGTCAGCAATGCTGTGCTTGCGCCGATGGGCAATGGTATTCTGGGGGCTGCCGGTTCGCAGCTCGCGGCTTCTGACCGCAGATCAGCAATTGAGGCGGAATATAAAGCGTTGGAATATGCGCCGAAAGGTGAAGCGGTTTCATGGAAGGGGCGTTCAGGTAAAGCGTCCGGCGAGGTAACTGCTGCACAGCCATATCAGGTCGGTTCTCAGAATTGCAGGCAATATAGCCATAGTTTCACTGTGGACGGAGCGCCGCAGCTGGTACGCGGCACCGCCTGCCGCAATGATGATGGCAGCTGGACTCCGCTGACCTGATTTTGTTCGGTGCAAAACTTGTTTGTGGCAGGTTTTGCACAGAGCTGAACTGACGGACAGCTTTGCGGCCAAATGACCTATACCCCGATAATTTGCCAACAGGCTGTTGGTTTTACCGGGCAGGTAGATTAAGTCTCCGGTCATGGATTTCTGGCTTGTTTCTGCACTTTTAACTTTCGCTGCAATTCTTATCGTCATGTTGCCTCTGACACGAAAAGACACCGTGTCCGTGGCTGAAGGCGAGGAAGACCGCTCGGTTTATATTCAGCAGCTGAAAGAGATTGATTCCGATCTGGCGCGAGGTCTGCTGGATGAGCAGTCGGCCGAGCAGGCTCGACTCGAAATATCCCGTCGTATTCTTAAAAACGACCGTCGCATGACGGATGCGGCTGCTGGCGTTGAAGGCAAAAGCACAGACGCTGCTGAAAAGAAATATCTGTTCAGTGCAAGCGACCGTTGGGCGATTATTCTTGTCTTATTGTTCATTCCGGCAGTCAGCTGGGGTGTTTATGCTGCAATCGGTACACCTGATCTGCCTGCTCAGCCTCTGGCTGAACGCAAAAATAGAATGATTCAGGATAAAAGTGCAGCCGAACTGATCGCGCAGGCTGAAGCGCATTTGGCAACAACGCCGGATGATGGCCGTGGCTGGGCGATACTTGCGCCGATATATCTGCGCATCGGTCGCGTTGACGATGCTATTAATGCCTATCGCAAGGCTCTGGAACTGCTTGGTGATGATGTTGATCGTCTGATCGGCCTAGGGGAAGCGTTGACGATTAAAGCCAACGGGCAGGTCACTGAAGAGGCACTTGCTCTCTTCGAAAAAGCCGGAACAATCGAGCCGTCTGACATGCGTCCGCCTTTGATGAAAGCACGGGCATTGCTGCAGGCCGGTAAACGGGATGATGCAATCAATGTCTTGCAGATTATCCTCAATACGTCTCCTGAAGATGCTCAATGGCGTGCTGATATTGAGCAGACGATTGCCAATCTGAAAGCAGGCGCTGCGGCTCCTTCAACTGCGCAATCGCCAGCAGTACCGGCACCGGGGCCGACGGCTGAAGATGTGGAAGCTGCTGCCACCCTGAGTGAGCAGGGACGGAAAGATATGATCCGCTCAATGGTGGATGGTCTGGCCGCAAAACTACAAGATAATCCGACAGATATTGATGGCTGGGAGCGTTTGCTGCGCGCATATGTCGTGCTTGGTGAGCGTGATAATGCTGCTGAAGCTTTGCGAAATGCTGTTAAAGTTCTGCCGGAAAATGACCGGAAGCGTCTTACTCAGGTAGCAACCCGGTTAGGACTGGATACGACGGGAGTTCAGAAGTGACCCATAGTCAGATATCGGCATCATCCTCTGCAGAAAGCCGCACGCGGCGGGTTTCACAGGTTATGCGCAACCGCAAACGTAAGCGTCTGATTTTGATCTCCGGTGCTATGGCTGTTCTGGCACTGGCAATTGGTCTGGTTCTGATCGCCTTCAGTCAGGATATTCGCTATTTCCGTACCCCTGATGATGTGACGGCTGAAGATATTGCATCGGGTGCGCGTTTCCGTCTTGGTGGTCTGGTCGAGGCTGGTTCTGTGGTCCGTGGCGCTGATAAAAATGTGCAATTTGCCGTCACAGATACGCTGAAACAGGTGACTGTCACCTATGAGGGTATTCTGCCGGATCTGTTTCGTGAAGGACAGGGTGTTGTCGCAGAAGGCCGCTTTACACCCGATGGTGTTTTTATTGCAGATAATGTTCTGGCAAAGCATGACGAAAATTACATGCCGAAAGATGTTGCGGACAGTCTGAAAGAAAAAGGTGTCTGGGAAGGGAACTAAGCTGCTCTTAAGCAGGCTGTGTTTGAACCTCCCATTCCAAAAGCTGAATATTGCGTGTTTCGGATGCGCAATATTCAACAGGCAGGATAAATAGAATGAGCGTTGAAATCGGACATTTCGCACTGGTACTGGCACTGGCTTTGGCCTTGGTGCAGTCCTTTTTGCCGGTCATCGGAGCAAAACGGAATGATTCCCGGTTGATGAGCGTTGCAGAGCCTTGCTCTGCGGCCGTGTTTGCATTGGTTCTGTTATCGTCGGCAATGCTGGTACATGCCTATGTTACTTCTGATTTCTCAGTGCTTAATGTGGTTGAAAATTCCCACTCGCTGAAGCCTTTACTGTTTAAAATTACCGGAGTCTGGGGCAATCACGAAGGCTCGATGATGCTCTGGGTGCTGATTTTGACATTTTTCAGTGCGCTGGTTGCTGTCTTCGGCAGTAATCTTCCGAACACATTGCGGGCTAATGTTCTGGCTGTGCAGGGATGGATTGCTACAGCATTCTTAAGCTTCATTCTTTTCACATCCAATCCGTTTATCCGGATTATTCCGGCACCGATTGAAGGGCAGGATCTCAATCCTATCCTGCAGGATATCGGCCTCGCCATTCATCCGCCGATGCTTTATCTCGGCTATGTCGGCTTTTCAGTTTGCTTCTCCTTTGCTGTTGCTGCGCTGATTGACGGTCGTATTGATGCCGCATGGGCGCGCTGGGTACGACCTTGGACGCTGACTGCGTGGATTTTTCTGACCGGCGGTATCTCAATGGGCTCTTACTGGGCTTATTATGAGCTGGGCTGGGGCGGCTGGTGGTTCTGGGATCCGGTTGAAAACGCATCCTTCATGCCATGGCTGATCGGCACTGCGCTTCTGCATTCCGCAATTGTAATGGAAAAACGCGGCGCTTTGAAAATCTGGACGATTTTGCTGGCTCTGCTGACATTCTCATTGTCATTGCTTGGTGCATTTCTTGTTCGTTCGGGCGTGCTGACCTCGGTACACAGCTTTGCCACCGATCCGGGGCGTGGCTTGTTTATTCTCGCTATTCTGGTGTTCTTCATCGGTGGCTCACTGGCATTATTTGCCTTGCGTGCACAGACATTGACGACCGGAACCATGTTCCAGCCGGTGTCGCGTGAAGGTGCGCTGGTGCTGAACAATCTGTTCCTGAGCACGGCCACAGCAACTGTGCTGATCGGTACGCTTTATCCGTTGTTGCTGGAAGCAATGACCGGAACCAAAATTTCCGTCGGCGCTCCGTTTTTCAATATGACTTTCGGCCCGCTGATGATCCCGCTGCTGGCAGCCGTACCATTCGGCCCGCTGCTGGCATGGAAACGCGGCGATCTCTATGCGGTGGCACAGCGCCTGATGTGGGTTTTCGGCCTGTGTCTCCTGAGCGTGGGACTGGTTCTTATTCTGATTGATCCGCGTGCTGTCTGGGCTGCTTTCGGTATTGGTCTGGGCATGTGGGTTATTCTTGGCAGCCTGATGGATATCGTGACCAAAGCCGGTTTTGGTAAGGTTGAGCTTTCGCGGGCATTTCCGCGTTTGTTAGGGCTTCCACGTTCAGTATTCGGTACAGCACTGGCCCATATGGGGCTTGGTATCACTTTGCTGGGCATCGTGATCGTAACCAGTTTCGGTACGGAACAGGTTGTCACTATGAAACAGGGAGAAACGGTTGCTTTCTCCGGTTATCAGTTGCGCTATGATGCACAGCAGCCTTTTGCCGGTTCGAACTATACAGAAGATCAGGGATTGTTCTCTCTGCTCGACAGCAGAGGCAATACAATCGGCAATGTTATGGCTGCGAAGCGCTTTTATCCGGCGCGTAATATGCCGACAACTGAAGCCGGTATTCTGACCCGCGGAGTTAATCAGTATTATGTTGCGCTGGGCGATGCTCTTGAAAATGGCGGCATGGTCGTGCGTCTCTGGTGGAAACCATCAGTCACACTGATCTGGCTTGGCACGGTTGCCATGGTTCTTGGCGGCCTCTTATCTCTGATGGACAGACGTCTGCGTGTCGGTGCTCCGGCCAAGGCAAAAAAGACGGTGAAAGCAGTAAGCGGGGTGGCATGATGAGCATGTTGAAAAATCTGTTCAGTCGCTCCTTATGCATCTTGCTCATTACTGTGAGCATTGCCGCCGGTAGTTTTCTGACTGCAAATGTTCAGAATGCATGGGCGGTTAATCCGGATGAAATTCTGGCTGATCCTGTGCTGGAAAAACGTGCGCGTGATCTCTCTGCCGGTTTGCGGTGCATGGTGTGTCAGAACCAGTCGATTGATGATTCCGATGCCGATCTGGCGCGTGATTTGCGGTTGCTAGTGCGTGAGCGTCTGGTGCAGGGTGACAGCGACGAACAGGTTATTGATTTTCTGGTGTCACGGTATGGCGAGTTCGTGCTTCTCAAGCCGCGTCTCGACAAGCAGACAATCATCCTGTGGAGTTTCCCTGTCGTTATTCTGATTATTGGTATCAGCGTTATCTGGTTTTCGCGCCGTAAAGCCGGCAGCACGCAGCCGCAGATTGTTCCGCTGAATGACGAGGAAAAACAACGTCTTCAAAATCTTCTGGACGGCAAATAACCGGAATTTCGTAACCTTACGAAAAATTCATGTTTCAGAAATTATCCGGTAATGTTCACTAAGCTATCTCTTGTGAGGAATAGTTGATAATCTTTAGCTGGTTATCTGCCCTCTCAGGAGATATTTTATGTCTGATATTAAGTCATCTTCCCGTCGCCCGCTGACCCACATTTTCTTGTCCGCCGCTCTGGCCGGTACAATTCTGGCGACTGGCCCTCTGGCATCAATCTCGTCTGCGCAGGCAGCTCCGGTCAGCGTGACCGCTCAGGCACAGCCGGGTTTTTCTGAACTGGTTGAAAAAGTTCGCCCTGCCGTTGTGAGTGTGCGCGTGAAAAGCGATGTGCAGAACACACGCAACGACCGCACCCAGTATTTTGGCGGTAATGGTCTTGACCAGTTACCGGACGGCCATCCTCTGAAGCGCTTCTTCAAGGAATTCGGCAACCCTTATGGTCCTGATGGTGAGCAGGCACGCCCGAATAAGCGTCAGAAGCGCGGTGATCGCGGCCATGCTCGTCCGTTTGCTCAGGGGTCAGGCTTCTTCATTTCTGAAGACGGCTATGTCGTCACCAATAATCATGTTGTGACAGACGGCGATTCATTCTCCGTTGTGATGGATGACGGCACCGAACTTGATGCCAAGCTGATCGGCACTGATGCTCGTACAGATCTTGCCGTGCTGAAAGTCGATGACAAGCGCAAATTCACTTATGTTGCTTTTGATGATGACAGCACTGTCAAAGTCGGTGACTGGGTTGTCGCTGTAGGTAATCCGTTCGGCCTTGGCGGCACTGTGACTGCCGGTATCGTTTCTGCCCGTGGCCGTGATATTGGTGCAGGCCCTTACGATGATTTCATCCAGATTGATGCGGCGGTAAACAAGGGGAATTCCGGCGGTCCTGCTTTTGATCTGACCGGTAAGGTTGTCGGTATTAACACTGCGATCTTCTCACCGTCGGGCGGCAGTGTTGGTATTGCTTTTGCAATTCCGGCATCCACTGCAAGCAAGGTTGTGGATCAGCTGATTAAGAAGGGCTCGGTTGAGCGTGGCTGGATCGGCGTTCAAATTCAGCCGGTAACCAAGGAAATTGCAGATTCACTCGGTCTTGCTGAGGATAAAGGCGCAATTGTTGCCGAACCACAGGCTGACGGCCCTGCCGCTAAAGCGGGTATCGTTGCCGGTGATGTGATCACGGCTGTGAATGATGAAACCGTGAAAGATCCGCGTGATCTGGCAAAGAAAGTTGCTGCGATTAATCCGGGTGAAAAAGCCAGCTTGACGATCTGGCGCAAGGGTAAGGCTGAAACTGTCAGCATTGACATTAAAGCCTATCCGGATGACCAGAAACAGGGTGACAAGGGCGCTGCTACATCATCGGGCGAGAGTGAAACTCTTGATGATTACGGCCTCACAGTCACTCCGGATGACAGCGGTAAAGGCGTTGTTGTAACCGATGTTGATCCGGATAGCGATGCAGCTGACAAGGGTATGCGCGCCGGCGATACAATTGTGACCGTGAATAATAAGGATGTAAAATCTGCATCTGACATTAACGCAGCGATTAAAGATGCTGTGAAAAACGGACGCAAGGCAGTTCTGCTACAGGTTCAGCGTAATGGCCAGAACAGCTTTGTTGCTCTGCCGGTTGATCAGGGCTGATCTGTTCTGATAGGTTGAGACATGTAAAGGCGGTGCTTAAACAGCGCCGCCTTTTCAAACATTTACACTCTGCTTTGAGGGTTGCTGATGCGTATTTTGATTATTGAGGATGACCGCGAAGCGGCACGTTATCTGGAAAAAGCATTTGCTGAAGCCGGACATATTGCTGATGTCGCCGGTGATGGCGAAACCGGCTATACGCTGGCAGAGAATAATCATTATGACGTGCTGATTATTGACCGGATGCTGCCGAAGCGTGACGGGCTTTCTGTCATTGCCGGATTGCGTGCACAGGGGCAAACCACACCGGCGCTCATTCTTTCAGCTCTGGGGCAGGTGGATGACCGTGTGACAGGCCTGCGTGCCGGCGGCGATGATTATCTCACCAAGCCTTATGCATTCTCGGAGCTGCTGGCGCGTGTTGAGGTTTTACAACGCCGTGTCAGCCCGAAAGAGGCAGACACAGTATACCGCGTTGGCGATCTGGAACTTGACCGTCTGTCTCATACGGCGCGTCGTGCCGGAACCGAGATCAATTTGCAGCCGCGCGAATTTCGCCTGCTGGAATATCTGATGCGCCATGCGGGGCAGGTGGTTACCCGCACGATGCTGCTGGAAAATGTCTGGGATTATCACTTCGATCCGCAAACCAATGTGATCGATGTCCATATCTCACGCCTGCGCTCCAAAATCGAAAAAGATTTTGACGAGCCTTTGCTGCATACAGTGCGCGGAGCCGGTTATATGTTGAAGGCGGGAACATCCGCAGCCAAATCCAAAGTGGCGGACAGCCAATGATGAGCCGGCTGAGCGCCTTGCTGAGCACGACAGCCGTCCGGCTGTCGGCTTTATATTTGTTGCTGTTTTTGCTCAGTGCGATGGCACTGTTTTTCTATATGACCAATCTGTCGGTCAATTTTCTGACTGCACAGACACAAAAAGCTTTGCTCGATGAAGTGACAAGCGTCACGCAGTCTTATGAGCGCGGTGGTATTCCGCTGCTGGTGCGCACGATTGACCGGCGCTCCCGCCAGCCTGGTGCTTTTCTTTATCTGATTTCTGATCCCGCAGGGCGTATTCTCTCCGGCAATGTGGAGAGCCTTGAGCCGGGTGTGCTGGATATTAGCGGTATGTCAGACCGGCCATTCACCTATATGCGCTATGGCGAGCAGGGCAGTGCTGAGAAACACAAGGCGATTGCGATTGTCTTCGCTATCCCGAATGGTATGCGCGTTCTGATCGGCCGCGATCTGAGCGAGCCGGAACTGTTCCGCGATATTATGCGCCGCGCTTTGGTGCTGGCATTGGGCATCATGGCGATTGGCGCTTTCCTGATTTGGTATTTTGTCGGGCGCAGGGCACTGCTACGGCTCAAACAGGTGTCCAGCTCTTCACAACGCATTATGGCGGGTGATCTGGGTGAGCGTCTGCCGGTCAGTGGTTCCGGTGATGAATTTGACCGGCTGTCGATCAATCTGAATGCTATGCTGGGGCGGATTGAAGAACTGAATGACGGGCTGAAACATGTCTCTGACAATATCGCTCATGATCTGAAAACGCCGCTGACCAGACTGCGCAATAAGGCGGAAGCCACACTTTCCGGCCAGAAAGACAACACGGAATACCGCGTGGCTCTTGAAGATATTATTGCCGAATCCGATCAGCTGATCCTCACGTTTAATGCGATCCTGATGATCTCGCGCCTTGAGGCCGGTTACTCATCCGAGAATATGGAAGTGCTGCCGGTTAATCCGATCCTGCATGATGTGGCAGAGCTTTACGAACCGGTTGCTGAAGATGCGGGACTGGAGCTTGTGGTTGAGGCCGGTGCGGATATCAGCCTGCGGATCAATCGTGAACTGGTTGGTCAGACTATTTCCAATCTGATTGATAATGCGATCAAATATTCACCGGTCGCAGATGAGAGCGGTGAAAACCGGACAAAGATCACCGTGGCGATGAAGAAAGAGGGCGATCAGGTATTGATCAGCGTTGCCGATCAGGGCGCGGGTATTCCGGAAGCGATGCGCGAACAGGCGACAGAGCGTTTTGTGCGTCTTGAGGAAAGCCGTACACAACCGGGCTCCGGTCTTGGACTCAGTCTGGCAAAAGCGGTGATGAAACTGCATGGCGGCAGTCTGATGCTTGAAGATAATTCACCGGGACTGCGGGTTGTTCTTGCTTTTCCTGCCCTGCCTGAGACAAAACAGTAATCAGGCAGGAATCTACAGCGCATCCCGAAAAGTGCGTAGCGGTTTTCGGATAAGATGCGCGTGGAAACAGGAAGCGCATCCCGAAAAGTGCGTAGCGGTTTTCGGATAAGATGCGCGTGGAAACAGGAAGCGCATCCCGAAAAGTGTGAAACGGTTTCGGATAAGATGCGCGGCAACAAAGGGACAGAGCATTTCTTCTGTTTTAATTGAAACGGGAAATGCTCTGGGGGTGAAATTGCAGCATGACCGGTGTTTTGTTTTTTGATAGTTCGCTGAAATCTCTGACAGTTCCCGATCCGCAACAGGCAAAGATTTACCTGCAAAATTTAAAAGGAGCGGCCACAGAGCGCGGATGCAACGCTCTGAGCCGCTATCTCAAAGCCACAGATGAAACCGGATTTTTAGCAGCAATTCTCGATTGCTCATCCTTCCTGAGGGAAGTGACAGAAACCTGTCCTGAAATTCTGGAAAGCCTGTTTACCGCGCCGCTCGATGCACTGCTGGCACAGGCATTAGAGCAGATCTCTGCTCTGGGTGCTGATCCGGAAATGACGGAAAACCGGTTGATGACGGAACTGCGCCGTCTCAAGAAAACTGCCCATGTGCTGATTGCACTGGATGATCTGGCAGGCTTTGCCGATGTGATGCAAACCACCAATCGCCTGAGCGATCTTGCAGAGGCAAGCCTGCGTGCTGCCGTACAATTCTTGCTGCTTGAAAGCGATACAAAAGGCAAACTGGCTCTGCCGGATCGTAACCATCCTGAAAAAGACAGCGGGCTGATTGTGCTCGGTATGGGTAAGTTCGGCGCAAGAGAACTGAATTATTCTTCCGATATTGATCTGATTATTTTTATCGACAGCGCCCGTCCGGCAATTACTGATCCCTATGAATGTGTTGATCTGTTCTCACGCATGGCGCGGCGGCTGGTCAAGATTTTGCAGGACAGAACGGCGGACGGCTATGTCTTCCGTGTGGATTTGCGTCTGCGCCCTGACCCCGGAGCAACGCCGCTGGCTATTCCGGTGAGCGCGGCACTGCATTATTATGAGGGGCGCGGCCAGAACTGGGAACGCGCCGCGATGATTAAAGCACGTCCAGTCGCCGGTGATATTGCTTCGGGTGAGCAGTTCATCAAAGAACTCGCGCCCTATGTCTGGCGCAAATATCTTGATTATGCGGCGATTGCCGATATTCATTCGATCAAGCGTCAAATCCATGCGCATCGCGGTCATGGCGATATTGCCGTGCGGGGCCATAATGTGAAACTCGGACGCGGCGGTATTCGCGAGATCGAGTTTTTCGTGCAGACCCAGCAGCTGATTGCAGGCGGGCGCTTTCCTGAATTGCGCGGCTCACAAACTTTGGCGATGCTCACCAAACTTTATGAACGTGGCTGGGTGGGTGAAAATGCCCGCGATCAGCTGAGCCGCAATTATCAGTTTCTGCGCAATGTTGAGCACCGTATTCAGATGGTGGCTGATGAACAGACACATATTCTGCCGGAGGATGATGAAGGTTTCAGCCGCATCGCTTCGATGATGGGCTATCCGGATAATGAAAGCTTCACAGCAGAGTTTCTGGCTGTTCTGCGTACTGTCGAAAAACATTATGCGGCATTGTTTGAGCAAGCGCCGGAACTTGGCAGCAGTGGCGGCAATCTGGTCTTTACCGGTGAGACGGATGATCCCGATACGCTGCAAACCCTGTCACAGCTTGGTTTTGAGCGTCCGAGTGATATTTGCCGGATTATCCGCACATGGCATTTTGGCCGTTACCGCGCAACGCAAACGGCCGAGGCGCGTGAACGCTTAACCGAACTCACACCAGCCTTGCTGAATGCCTTTGCAGCAACCGAGCGTGCCGATGATGCTCTGCTGCGGTTTGATGGTTTTCTGCAAGGTCTGCCATCCGGTATCCAGCTTTTCAGCCTGCTACAGTCCAATCCGGCGTTACTTAATCTGTTGGTTTTGGTGATGAGTGCTGCACCACGACTGGCCGAAATTATCACCCATAAACCGCATGTCTTTGACGGTATGCTGGACCCGCGCATTTTCTCCGAATTGCCAACGCGCAGCTATCTCGAAGAGCGGTTGGATACTTTCCTCACCCATGATGAACCTTATGAAGAAACGCTTGACCGTTTGCGTATATTTGCAGCTGAGCAGCGTTTTCTGATTGGTATCCGCTTGCTGACCGGCGCGATTGACGGTGTGCGTGCGGGCAGGGCATTCTCTGATCTTGCCGAGCTGATGATTGACCGTGCGCTGAGTGCGGTGATGAAGGAATTTACCATCCGCCATGGCCAGATTGCTGGTGGCCGTATTGCAGTGCTGGCCATGGGTAAACTGGGAAGCCGCGAACTCACCGCCGGTTCTGATATTGATATCATACTGCTCTATGACCATGATGCGGATGCTGACTATTCAGATGGTGAGAAGCAGCTTGCTGCATCGCAATACTATATCCGTCTGACGCAGCGTCTGATCGCGGCATTGTCCGCACCTATGGCCGAAGGCGTGCTTTATGAAGTGGACATGCGTCTGCGCCCTTCCGGCAATAAAGGACCTGTTGCAACCCATATTGAGGCTTTCGGCAAGTATCAGCGCAATGATGCATGGGTATGGGAACATATGGCGCTGACCCGCGCTCGCGCTATAGCCGGTGACCAGTCATTCCGTGATGAAATTGATGCGGAGGTTGATGCTATTCTCGCCATTCCTTCCGAGGTGAAAAAGACCGCCAAGGAAATGACCGATATGCGTGCACTGATTGCCAGTGAAAAGCCGCCGCGTGATAATTGGGATCTGAAGCTGCGTTCTGGCGGTTTGATTGATCTGGAATTTATCGCGCAGTTCGCAGTGCTGACAGGGCAGGTGGCGACAGATATCCGTCACACTTCCACAGAATTAAATCTGCGTCATCTGAAGCCGGATTTTTCCAGTCCTGCACTGGCCGAAGAACTGGCCGCAGCCCATCATTTCTATAGTAATCTTACGCAGATTATCCGTCTCTGTGTTGACGATAATACGGGGCGGGAGGATTATCTGCCGGGCTTGCTGGAACTGCTGTGCCGCGCCGCTGAATTGCCGGATATTGCCCATGTTGAGCATCAGCTGGATCAGACAACCGAACTGGTCGCCAAAGCCTTCAAACAATTGCTGAAAGGCTAAAATTAAGCTGCTACATCGCCACTGGCAGGAGCGTTGAGCGTTGGTGTTTTGCGATCCGGAATGCGCACAGAGACAATTGTGCCCACACCTTCGGTTGAGCAGATGCGCAGCGCACCATTATGCAGCTCAGCCAGCGAGCGCGAGATAGCAAGACCAAGGCCGGAACCCGTATGGGTCTTGGTGAACTGATTTTCCACCTGTTCAAACGGATGACCGAGTTTCTTCAGCGCGTCACGCGGAATACCGCAGCCGGTATCTTTAATGGTGAGGATCAGAGCACCGTTAGTCTTACGTGCCCGCACCAGAATATTACCGCCGTCACCGGTGAATTTCACAGCATTGGACAGCAGATTAATCAGCACCTGCTTGATCGCGCGGCGGTCAGCGCTGGCGGTAATCGTATCGGCAATACTGGTTTCAACCGTAATATGTTTTTGTTCAGCTTGCAGGGAAACCACACGCACGGTTTCTTCAATCAGCGGATAAAGATCAATCTCTTCGCGATCCAGTGAGAAATGTCCGGCCTCAATCTTCGACATATCGAGAATGTCATTGATAACATTGAGCAGATAATTGCCGCTGGTATGAATGTCGTGAATATATTCTGCGTAACGGTCAGAGCCGAGCGGACCAAACGTACCGGCAGAAATCATTTCGGAGAAGCCGATAATCGCATTGAGCGGTGTGCGCAATTCATGAGACATATTGGCAAGGAATTCGGACTTTGCACGGTTCGCGCTTTCCGCACGTTCCTTTTCCGTCGCATATTTTGAAGCCAGCTCTGACAGCTCGCGCACGCGGTCTTTCTCCGCTTTACGGGCAAGACTCAGATCCTGAATGGTTGCCATCAGACGACGCTCACTATCCACCAGACGTTCCTGATGCAGCTTCAACTGGGTAATGTCTGTGCCAACCGATACCAGACCGCCGTCCTGTGTGCGACGTTCGTTGACCTGCAGCCAGCGGCCGTCACCAAGCTGGCGCTCGAATGTCTGTGCACCGCTACGGTCATTTTCATTGGCCATGCGGCGTTCAAAAGCGGCAGGGCGCAGCAGCGGCTGAATATCTTCGCGCGTTACACCGGCCTTGAGTGCTGTGGCAGGCAGGCCTGCATA
Source organism: Ochrobactrum sp. SFR4 (assembly GCF_019730395.1). NCBI lineage: Bacteria > Pseudomonadati > Pseudomonadota > Alphaproteobacteria > Hyphomicrobiales > Brucellaceae > Ochrobactrum > Ochrobactrum sp. SFR4. Next base: position 119,622 of record NZ_JAAPBB010000002.1, read on the forward strand.
TTCATTATACTTGCCGTTGGACATGACCAGACGGCTCTCAGCATCCCAGAGAACGAAAGCCTCGGAAATGCTTTCAATCGCCTCACGGATACGCAGGTCAGCCTCGGCTGTAGCCTGCGCAAAACGGTGCTGTTCGCTCACATCAAAGGCAATGCCAACAAGATGCACATCGCCTTCATTGGCGATTTCCGCACGTACGCGCATCCACACCCAGTAGCCGTCGGCATGGCGCATACGCAGCACTTTATCAACCTGACGCAATTCGCCGGACATAACCTGTGTGGCGATTTCGTAAAGATCACCGTCAACAGGATTAACGATGGCTGCAACATCACCGAATGACAGAACGCTGTCGACCGCTTCATAGCCGAGCATTTCATACATGGAGCGCGACCAGTACATGCGTCCGCGCGCCATGTCCCAGTCCCAGAGACCGCAGCGGCCGCGGGCCAGAGCCAGATCAATTCGCCTTTGAATCTGATGGGAGAAATCATCGGCATCGCGGGCACGCGCTGCCTGAGAGAAATAGGCATAAAGAATAGCCAGCAGAACACCGGCGGTTGCGGCAAACAGGGTAATATTCAGCGAGAGAATCTGTCGCCAGTCTTTAAAAATTACTTTTTCAGTATTGAAAGCAATAACAGAAAAGGCACCGGCCGCAGCAGCCTGCACATTTTGCGGTTCAACTTTTTCAGCAGCTGCAAAAGCAGCTTCACTGCGGTATTTTACAGGCAAAACACCGGCGCGGCTGCCAAACATCAAGAGCGGCTGTGCTTCGGTGAACAGCGTCTCCGCCTGAATGCCAAGCAATTGGCGGCTGCTCAGAGCGGCAACGATTTTTGAATTTTCATCGAGAATGGCAAGTTCAAGACCTGCATTAATCAAGCCCTGCGAACGCAGCTCAACCAGTAAATTCTGGATAGAGCTATAGTCACCGTCGCTGTCCGCAGGTGGAACAGTTTCGATCTGCTTTTGCAATTTTGAAGCAACATGCGCGGCAGTCAGCGCCATTTCATGGCGGGCATCACTTTCGATCTCGTCGCGCTGGTTGAGCAGCGACAACATGCGCGCACCGGCGAGAATAATCAGAAAGGCAATAATCAGCACCGGCACGACGCGACGCAGTAACGGCTCAAGGGAAAGGAGCTTGCGGTAGGCAGGGCCCGACAACAGATAAACATAACCGGAAAGCTTGAAACGCTTGCGCGGGCTTTGTCTTTCTGAGGTGTAACGGACACCATTCGGCGCGCGGTACGCGTCGGTATTTGCCATCCTGTGGCCCCTCATCTGAGTGGTTGCTTTTGAAGTGATTCGGGGTGGGAAATCCGAATAACCCTAATGAATCAAATGTGATTCGCTGTGTCCAGTGCTTTTAATTAATAATTAATAAAAAACCTGCGCCGATTCGAAGATGATTCGATCAGTTCTCGGAAGGTGACACATGAGGTCAGTGCTGCATGATTCTGATTTGATTCAGAAATACACTGCCGTTCAGTTTTTATCGTAAAACATTGTGTTCTTTTTAAAGCGTTTCCTGAAAAGCAGGAGATGGACTTGTGCAGTTGTGTGCATAGTCAAATGTGAAGAAATGAGATGCGGAAGTGCCGGTTTGCCTTCCGCACCCTTATTTTGTCAGGCGAGCATACGTTCTGTAATATCACGCACATCGGCGGAGAGGTTTTCAGCCTGAGCGATGGTTTCCAATGCTGTTTTCAGATGCTCGCGGCGTGCCGGTTCCAGTGTTTTCCATGAGCGCAGGCTGGTCAGCAGGCGCGACGCCAATTGCGGGTTTTCGCGGTCAATTGTCAGGATCAGATTGGTGAAAAACGCATAGGTTTTGCCGTCCGGCCGGTTGAAGCCGGTCGGATTGCCTGCTGCAAAGGCACCAAGCAAAGCGCGTGTTCTGTTCGGATTGTCGAGAGAGAACAGCGGATGCTGCATCAGTTGCTGTACAGTTTCCAGCGCATCAGGTGCAGGGCGGCGCGCCTGCACACCAAACCATTTGTCCATCGCCAGCGGTACATTGCCATAGTCTTTCTCAAACTGTGCCAAGGCTTGTGTCGCATTGTCATGACCGTAAAAGCGATGCACCAGCAAGGTCAGAGCTGCAATCTTGTCTGTCATATTGTCGGCATCAGTGAATTGGGCATAGACTCGTGCAGGCTCTTTATCCGAGGCGGCAAGATAGTTCAGCAAGACTGCTTTAAGCGCACGTTTTCCAGCGCCTTTCGCATCGGGCGTGAAAGGTGTGTTATCTTGTAAGCTCTCATAAGTTTTGGCGAATAGTGCGGCATTCTGCGTGGCAATTGCAGAGAGTAATGCTTCTCTGCTGCTGCGGATCAGGTCAGGATCAATATTGCTGCCAAGCTCGCGGGCAATATCCGCTTCTTCCGGCAGTGAGAGGCATAGCGCACGGAAAGCATGATCCAGCGTCTTATCCTGCACCAGTTCAGCCAATAATTCTGCCAGTGCCGGATCAAATGCGACCGGCTCCTGCAGACGCAGTTTTTCAACATTACTCATAATGGCGGTGTTCATCAGCTGATGGATAACCTGCCAGCGACCAAACGCATCACTGTCGTGGCGGGCAAGAAACAGTTGCTCTTCACGGCTCAGTTGCTGGCTGAGATGCACCGGCGCAGAGAAACCGCGCAACAGCGAGAGAGCCGGTTTTTCAGCAATATTGTGAAATGTCCAGCTTTGTGAAGCTTCACGCAGATGCAGAACATCGCCTTCAAGTCCTGCGCCCTCATGGGAAGAAACAGCAATATCTTTGCCATTGGCACCGATCAGCCCGAATTTGACCGGAATATGCATGGGCTGCTTATGGCTCTGGCCCGGTGTCGGATCCGTCTTTTGCCCCAAAGTGAGGCGCAGGCTCCGGCTTGCGGCATCATAGTCACTGCTAACAGTCACAAGTGGTGTGCCTGCCTGATCATACCACAGCGCAAAATGGGCGAGGGAGCGACCGGTCACATCCTCAAAACATTTGATGAAATCCTCAATCGTCGCAGCTTCACCATCATGACGGCTGAAATAGAGATCAAGACCTTTATAGAAAGACGCATCACCGATAATGGTGCGCAACATACGGATCAGTTCACTGCCTTTTTCATAAACGGTTGCCGTGTAGAAATTATTGATCTCCCGATATTCTTTCGGCCGTACCGGATGTGCCAGCGGGCCGCCGTCTTCCGGAAATTGCTGCGCCTTGAGAATTTTCACCTCGTCAATGCGATGAACAGCGCGGGAGCGCATGTCGCTGGAAAATTCGTGGTCACGATAGACCGTCAGCCCTTCTTTCAGGCAAAGCTGAAACCAGTCACGGCAGGTAATGCGGTTGCCCGTCCAGTTGTGGAAATACTCATGGGCAATCACTGCTTCGATACCGGCATAATCCGTATCAGTGGCGGTCTGCGGATCAGCTAGAACATATTTATCGTTAAAGATGTTCAGCCCTTTATTCTCCATCGCGCCCATATTGAAATCAGACACGGCAACAATGTTGAAAATATCGAGATCATATTCGCGGCCATAAACTTCTTCATCCCAGCGCATTGAGCGTTTCAGCGCATCCATTGCATAAGTCGCGCGGTCTTCATTGCCATGCTCGACATAGATATTCAGCGCGACTTGTTTACCGGACATTGTGGTGAATTGATCACTGATCGACCCAAGATTACCAGCAACCAGCGCAAAAAGATAAGATGGCTTAGGATGCGGGTCATGCCACAGCGCATAATGACGACCATTGGCGAGATCACCATTTGCTTCAAGATTGCCATTGGAGAGCAGAATTGGCGCAGCCTGTTTGTCTGCCTCAAGACGAACAGTATAGACCGAGAGAACATCCGGCCGGTCGGGGAAATAGGTTATACGGCGAAACCCTTCCGCCTCACATTGGGTCGTATAGACATTGCTGGAACGATAAAGCCCCATCAGTTGCCGGTTGGTTGTCGGATTAATCCTTGTCACAATCTCCAGCGTAAACGCGCTCTGCTGCGGCAGGGAGCGGATGGTGAGCAGTTCCGGCGTTGCAATATAATCGCTGACCGGTTGTCCATTAATGTGCAGGCTCGCCAGTTCCAGCTCATCACCGTCCAGTATCAGCGGCGCGGTGAGGGAAACGCCATCGCGCCGCTCAATCATCATACGGGCTGTGACAATGGTTTTTTCCGGATCAAGCTGAAAATCCAGCTCTGTTTTGCGTATCAGGTAATCTGACGGGCGGTAATCTTCGAGGCGAAAGACATGACCTGTATCGGTACGCATAACTGCTCCTGCACTGACTTTGAATATTGTGCAGGGAGGTTAGGCCATTTTTTTGGCAGGCGAAACCGCAATCATTGTGAAAATTTTTGCTTGTTCAAAACAAGTATTTATTATGCCCGTTTTTTGAATATGTGACAGATCATTGTCTCTATTGGAATAGTTGTAAATTTAGCAAATAGTGCTGGAAAACTGGGCTCAACCAGCTATGGTGTTTGCATATAAAAAGAGGGAGTCTGCCGTACGAATTTGTCGGCAGTTAAGGAATTTTCATTGTGAATGCCCCTGAGCGCCATCTGCCTTTGGCAGATACACCCGCCGCTGCAGCTGAACCAAGACCATTGCTTGGTATTGCCTGCAAAGTTACATCTGTCTTCATTTTTGTGCTGATGTCGACACTGCTGAAATCCGCAGAAGGCATACCTGCGGGGGAACTGGTATTCTTCCGCTCGTTCTTTGCGATTTTTCCGGTTGTGATCTATCTGGCCTATACGCATCAGCTGCAAGGCGCGATGCAGACTTCGGATATTTTCGGTCATATCTGGCGCGGGCTAGTCGGGGTTATGTCCATGCTCAGCGGGTTCTATGCTCTGACCTTGCTGCCACTGCCGGAAAGCATTGCCATCAATTACGCATCCCCGCTGATGATTGTTGTGCTCAGTGCAATCTTCCTGAAGGAACAGGTGCGCATTTATCGCTGGAGCGCGGTGCTGGTCGGTTTTGTCGGCGTCCTGATTATTGTTTGGCCGCGTCTCAGCCTGTTCTCCGGCGGTGGTGTGAGCCATGGTGAGGCGGTCGGTGCGGTCTTTGCGCTGATCGGGGCTTTATCATCGGCCGTTGCCATGATGCTGGTGCGCAAACTGGTGAAGCGTGAGCGTACCGCAACGATTGTGATTTATTTCTCGCTCACCTCAACGGTGATTGCATTATTTACAATGCCCTTCGGCTGGGTTGTACCGCAAATGTGGCAACTGGCACTGCTGATCGCTGCGGGTTTTGCCGGAGGTATTGCGCAGATTTTCCTGACCGAATGTTACCGTCACGCAGATATGTCGACCATTGCTCCGTTTGAATATACATCCATGTTGCTCGGTCTTGGTATCGGCTATGTGGTTTTCGGCGATGTACCGACTCTGCCGATGCTGATCGGTAGTGTAATTGTTATTGGTGCAGGGATTTTCATCATTTTCCGCGAGCATAAACTGTCAGGTAGAAAACTGAGAAGGCACTGAGAATTTCAGTCCTTCATGTTTTCCGTTGAACTGTTTTCTGCCGAGGTTTCTTCTGTTTCTTCCTCAGGCACATCACTGCGCGGATCCATCTGATAGCTTTCAGGCGTATTGATATTCTTGGTCGCCTGATATTTGAACTCAGTTTTCTGATCGCTGATGGCAGGGCGCTCGCGCAGGCTGATACGCCACAAAGCATGCAGGCCATAGGCGGCAAAACAGATAATCAGCGTCACCGGCATACCGGTCTTGCCAAAGCTCTCCATCATCCGCGCTGCAATCTGCGGGCCGATCACATTGCCGATGCCATAAACAATCAGCAAACCGCCGGAAATTTTAACGAATTCATTGGCTTCCGCATAGTCATTGGCATGAGCGACATTGAGGCTGTAAATCGGAAACAACACCGCCCCCATCAGGAAAATGACCATATAGCCGCTCAGGCCGTCTGCCGGTGAAAACAGCATCAGCACCAGAGACAGAATAACGCCGATAATACCGCTCAGCACCATGACATAACGGCGGTCGACAAAATCCGAAAAACGCCCCAGCGGATATTGAAAAATAGCACCGCCGATCATCGCTGTGACCAGCATGGTCGCGATGCTTAGATTGTCGAGACCATTCATCTGGCCATAAATCGGTGCCAGAATATTCCACGCACCGGCAATAATGCCGGACACGAGGGAGCCGACAACGGCTGCGGGAGAGCGCTTATACAGGCCTTTAATATCCAGCGAAACCTGTGTCAGGGGCTTAGGCGATTCCGCGCGTGACAGGGCGGTCGGGATCAGGGCAAAGCTGTAAATAAGGGTGCAGATGATGAACAGGGTTTGCGTGGAAGGATCACCAAAAGGCAGAATATACTGACCGGACATAGTGCCGACCATGGTGGTGATCATATAGACTGAGAAGATCATACCGCGGCTGTCATTATTGACGCGCTCATTCAGCCAGCTTTCCACCACCATATAACCACCGGCCAGAGAGAAACCGGCCAGCCCGCGAAAGGCCATCCATGCGATCGGGTCGATAATCAGTGAGTGCAGCAGAAGCGACATGCCGAGAATGGTCAGCAAAACTGTAAAGACGCGAACATGGCCGACATTGCGCACAAAGATCGGCACCACCAGACAGCCCGCTGTAAAGGCGAGGGAATAGAATGTCCCCATCCAGCCGATTGTAATGGTTGACCAGCCTTCCATACCAGCGCGGATCGGCAGCAGCAGGCCTGCCAGACCACCGGCCATAAGCATCAGAAGCGTACTGAAAAGAAGCGCTGTAATCGGCAACAACTGAGCTGGCATGGATTTATCCGGACACTGAACCTGAAAGAGCAGGCTATCGTAAATGCGAAAATATTCAGCGACGCTTTATTGTAAAAAACAATGCAGGGATACTGGCATTTTTAGTCGGGAATGAAATTCTTTTTCACGGATGTTTATGTCGCATTTAAACTGGTGATGCAGCTAGAGCGGTTTACGTCCAGACTGGATTATAGCGCTCGCTCCAGATTCTTTATTTGGTCGCATTATCACGGGCGTCAGGTTGATCCAGCTTGACTGTGAAATGCTCTAGAGCGCCGTGTGCCAGACTTGGCACACAAAACTCGCTCTAACACTTTAAAATGAGAGCATAATTTTACCTCAAACTGATCCAAGTTTAAGGAATTATGCTCTGGTCAGACGGCACTTTCGGCCAGACGCATTTTGACCATCAGCCAGTCTTCCCATGCGAAGCGTTTTTGAGCCGGTGTGCGCAGTAAATAATCCGGATGCAGGCTTGGCATAATCGCAATGCTCTGCTCTCCGGCAGTCGTGAGACTGTGCCAGTTGCCGCGCAATTTATAAATCGGCTCACGGGAGCCTGTCAGGGCTTTGGCAGCAGGATCACCCAGTGCAACAATCACTTTAGGTGCAACCAGTTCAATCTGCCGGTCAAGGAACGGGCGGCATAAGTCCAGTTCCAGCGGTGTCGCAGGGCGATTGCCTGGCGGGCGCCATGGCAATGTATTGGCCAGATAGGCTTGCTCGCGTGTCAGATTAATAGCTGCAAGGATGCGGTTGAGCATCTGCCCCGCAGGGCCGGAGAAGGGAATACCTTCCAGATCATCATCACGCCCCGGCGTATCACCGATCACCATCAGTTCTGCATCTGCAGTACCGTCTGCAAAGCAGATATTCTTGGCGGTGAATTTCAGACGGCAGCCGTCAAAACCGGCCATTGCCTGCTGCAAGTCATCAAGACTGGCCGCGCTGCGGGCAAGTTTACGGGCATTTTCCAGCAAAATTTCCGGTGCAATTGCGGCCTGTGCAGGCATAGATGCTGCGGCCTGCGGCTTTTGCTGGGTGCGGTTTGCCGGCGGTGCATCACTGCGTGCCTGAGACTGCATGGCACCAGCCTGTGCAGGTGTGACATTGCGCACAGAATTATCAGGCTGGGATGTACGTTTCGGCTGTGCAGCTGCCAGTGTTGCAGCCTCTGCAAAACGATCAATTGGTGCATCAGCCAGCGCGGAATCCACTCCGGCTTCCGCATAGAAGCGAATCAGATCTTCCCAGTTAGCTGTGATTGCAGTGTCTGACACACGATTGTTCCGGTTGCAGGCTTGTTTACAGTTCTGAGGTCGCAAATTGCAGAAGCTTTGGCAAGGGCTTTCGGGCATGCCTGTTCAAAAACCATTTACATTGACGTAAACGTCAATATTATAGTGATCTGTTAGTGAACAAACGTCATGATCTGAGACGATTTTGGACAATAGGACGCATTTGAACTGTGTTACAACTCTGTATCAGGTGGGGATGAAGCATTTCATCGTCCTTTGATCAGCACGATAATGCGGCAATTAAAAGAATAGAACGAGCGCAGCGGATGTGATGAACACGATACGCTCTGGTTATAAAAAAACGGGAACCCAAGCTGCGCCCGATGCTATGGAGGTATAAATGAACAACGAACACGAACTTCCTGAACGGGAAAGTATGGAGTTCGACGTTGTGATCGTCGGCGCAGGCCCTGCCGGTCTTGCTGCGGCGATCCGTTTGAAACAGAATAATCCGGAACTCTCCGTCGTGGTTCTGGAAAAGGGCGGGGAAGTCGGTGCGCATATTCTGTCCGGCGCTGTTGTTGATCCGGTTGGTATCGACAAGCTGCTGCCTGACTGGCGCGAAGAAAGCGACCATCCTTTCAAAACTCCGGTAACGGATGACCAGTTTCTGGTGCTCGGACCTGCGGGTTCTGTAAGGCTGCCGAATTTCGCAATGCCGCCGCTGATGAATAATCATGGCAATTATATTGTGTCGCTGGGCAATGTAGCGCGCTGGCTGGCTACCCATGCTGAAAATCTCGGCGTGGAAATCTATCCGGGCTTTGCTGCTGCCGAAGTGCTTTATAATGATGCAGGTGCTGTAACCGGTGTCGCGACCGGTGATATGGGCGTGGAACGCAATGGTGAACCAGGGCCGAATTATACACGCGGCATGGAACTGCATGGTAAATATGTGCTGTTTGCAGAAGGTGCACGCGGCTCGCTCTCCAAGCAGGTTATTGCAAAATACAAACTGGATGAAGGCCGTGAACCGGCCAAATTTGGTATCGGCCTGAAAGAACTCTGGCAGATTGATCCGTCGAAGAGCAAGCCGGGTCTGGTGCAGCACTCTTTCGGCTGGCCGCTGGATATGAAAACCGGTGGCGGTTCCTTCCTTTACCATCTGGAAGACAATCTGGTGGCTGTCGGTTTTGTGGTGCATCTCAACTACAAGAACCCGTATCTGTCACCGTTTGAAGAATTCCAGCGTTACAAGACACATCCGACGATCCGTCCGACCTTTGAAGGTGCCAAGCGCATCTCCTATGGTGCGCGCGCGATTACTGAAGGCGGCTGGCAGTCCGTGCCGAAGCTGACATTCCCCGGCGGTGCGCTGATCGGCTGTGCGGCCGGTTTTGTGAACGTGCCGCGTATCAAAGGCTCGCATAATGCGGTGCTGTCGGGAATTCTTGCGGCGGATAAGGTTGCGGAAGCGATTGCTGCCGGTCGTGCGAATGATGAAGTTATCGGCATCGAAAATGAATGGCGTGACAGCGCTATCGGCAAAGACCTGAAGCGTGTTCGCAATGTTAAGCCGTTGTGGTCGAAATTCGGCACCATTATCGGTGTGGCGCTGGGTGGTCTGGATATGTGGACAAACCAGCTGTTCGGCTTCTCCTTCTTCGGTACGCTGAAACACGGCAAGACCGATGCGGCGGCATTGGAACCGGCGGCTAAACACAAGCCTATCAGCTATCCGAAGCCTGATGGTGTGGTGAGCTTTGATCGTCTGTCGTCAGTGTTCCTGTCGAGCACCAATCATGAAGAAGATCAGCCGGTTCACTTGCAGGTTAAAAATCTCGAACTGCAGCTGAAGTCTGAGCATGATGTGTTTGCAGGGCCTTCAACACGCTATTGCCCTGCGGGTGTTTATGAATGGGTTGAGAAGGACGGCAAGGAAACTTACGTCATCAATGCGCAGAACTGCGTACATTGCAAAACCTGTGACATCAAAGACCCGAACCAGAATATTAACTGGGTTACGCCACAAGGCGGCGAAGGACCGGTTTACGCAAATATGTAATATTTGCAGTAATAAACCGTGTCCGTCTCGACCGCCGTAATCAAGAATGTCGGCGAAGGACCGGTTTACGCAAATATGTAATATTTGCAGTATTAAGCCGTGTCTGTCTCGACTGCCGCCAGAAAAATGTCGGCGGGTCCGGTTTGAGTAAACATGAATAATACAAAAACGGCGCCCTGAAAGGCGCCGTTTTTTATTGAGAAATCAGCGTCAGATGCTGACGGCTTCCGGTGCCGTTTGCGGGCTGTCTTCCGCCGGTTCGGAAACTGAAGTCGGAACTGAAAACTCCAGCAGTAACGGAAAATGGTCTGAGCCGAGCGCTTCACCGGTGCGGATATTGTGTAGTTTCACAGTCTCGTTGATGAGAATATGATCGATCGGTAATCCGACCCAGTGGCGCAGGCTATCCGGCAGACGGGTTGTCAGCCATGTCGCACCTGCACCAGCAATGCGTTTGGTCTCGGTGAGCATTTCGTACTGGCGCAGATTGTAACTCCACGGGGCAGCATTGAAATCACCGGCAATAATCACCGGAATACCGTGAGGATTGGCCATAGGCTCCAATGCAGGGCGCAGCATTTCAAACTGCTGTACCTGTTTAAACGGCCATGGCCAAGACTGATGCAATGACGAGACCAGCACATTGGTACCGCCAAGATTAACAAGAGCGGTGGCCAATACGCCGTCACCGGTGCAGACCGGAGAGCCGAAATCGGCAAAAGGACGGCGCGAGAGAATGCCGACGCCCCATTTTTTCGGCAATGTGCCGCATTGGTGACGGTAAGGATAGTTGCCTTCCAGTATTTTAAGCCATGGCTGCCACTGCTCAGAGCCTTCCTGATAGGTGATGATATCCGGATTGTTGCGGGCAACAGCCTGCAACAGAGCTTTCGGATCAGCATTATTTTGCAGCAGATTAATCTGCATCAGCCGGTAGGTGACATTCCCGTCTTGCGCCGTTGCCGGCTGTGAAGAACCGGCCCAGTTCACCGTTGTTGAAAAGGCGCTGAGGCCGAGCAGTGTCACCATTGCCGCTTCACGGCGCAGGCTGGTGAAAAGCAGAAAAATCCCGCCAAGAGCCATGATTGCTGCAATATGGGCGCGAAAATGCGCAAAACTATCCAGAGCCGGATGCACACGGCCAAAGAATCCCAGTACCAGTGGAACCGAGAGCAGGACTAAAAAGATCAGCAGTGCAAAGAGCAGGGGAGATGTGCGTTTTGAAGCAGGAGTTAGTTTTTCACCGGACATAGAGACCACAGAGCAAGAGAAACAAGAATGACAGCACTGTTGGCTGTGAAAAGCAGCTTTATCAAGGCGCACTGCTCTGTAAACAATCTTGCAGAGCAGTGTTGATTGAAGCGTTTACTGGAATGCAGTCTCGAAGAAGCTGCGCAATTTGCGTGAATGCAGACGGTCTTGCGGCATGGCAGCAATTTTTTCCATTGCGCGGATGCCGATCTGCAAATGCTGTGCAACCTGTTTCTTGTAGAAGTCGGTCGCCATGCCCGGCAATTTCAGCTCGCCATGCAGCGGCTTGTCAGACACACAGAGCAAAGTACCGTAAGGCACGCGGAAGCGGAAGCCATTGGCCGCGATCGTGGCAGATTCCATATCCAGAGCCACAGCGCGGGACTGGGAGAGCCGCTGTACAGGGCCGCGCTGATCACGCAATTCCCAGTTACGGTTGTCAATCGTGGCAACGGTGCCGGTACGCATGATGCGTTTCAGTTCATAGCCCTCAAGACCGGTGATTTCCTCCACCGCATCTTCCAGAGCAACCTGAATTTCTGCCAGTGCAGGGATCGGCACCCAGATCGGCAGATCATCATCAAGAACATGATCCTCACGCACATAAGCATGAGCAAGCACATAATCGCCGAGCTGCTGGCTGTTGCGCAAACCGGCGCAGTGGCCAAGCATCAGCCATGCATGCGGGCGCAATACGGCAATATGATCGGTAATGGTTTTGGCATTGGACGGGCCGACACCGATATTGACCATTGTAATGCCCGAACCATCCGGCTTGACCAGATGATAAGCCGGCATTTGCGGCAGGCGCGCAGGTTCTGCACCTTGTGAAGGGGAGTTGTTACCGGCAAAGGTAATCAGGTTGCCCGGTTCAACAAATTTGGTGAAGCCGCCGCCGCCTTCTGCCATTAGTTTGCGGGCATAGGTGCAGAACTCGTCCATATAGAACTGATAGTTTGTGAAAAGCACATAGTTCTGGAAATGCGACGGACTGGTCGCGGTGTAATGCGACAGGCGTTGCAAAGAATAATCCACACGCTGACCGGTAAACGGTGCCAGCGGCATGACTTCCAAAGTCTGGAACTCGGTATCACCATTGGCAATACTGTCATCGGTATTGCCGAGATCCGGTACATCAAACATATCACGCAGCGGATATTTGAAAGCATCGGATACAGATGATTCTACATAAGTGCCTTCCAGAAAGGCAAAATGCAGCGGGATCGGTGTGGTGGATTCCTGAACGGTGACCGGCACACCATGATTTTTAATCAGCAGACGGATTTGTTCCATCAGGTAACTGTCAAAAAGATCGGGACGGGTCAGCGTGGTGGCATATTCACCCGGCAGGCTCACATGGCCATAGGCCAGACGCGTATCCACATGAGCGAAGCTGGCAGTTGAAAAGCAAAGCTCAGGGTAGAACGCGCGGAAACGCTGCGGTGCAACTTCGCCTTTGGCAACCTTATGAAAGGCATCGCGCAGAAAGGCAGTATTCCGGTCATAGAGAGCACGCAATGCGTCAACCGCAGCGCGGGCATCCGTAAATGATTGAGGAGCGACTGGCTCCGGTGTGGCTATGCCCGCAGAAATCAGATCTGAAACAGGGTTGCCCGAAAAAGTGTCGATTCTTTTGCTCATGCGCTACTATAAGCCGGAATTCTTACAGTTTATATGGCAAGCTTTATGCTGTGGCTCCGGTTTTGCAGAATGGTTAAATGCGGGAATTATTTCTGCAGGCTGACAACAAGAACCAGACCGGTTGCTGTAACTTTTCCGCCGGTATTGGCGGCAATGCCGGTAAAAGCAGCAACAGGCGCTACGAAGAATAAGCTGAACACCGCAATGCGCATGGCGAGATAGCATGTGTCGGTCAGAGTGCTGAGAAAATTCGCGGACATCATGGCAGCATCTCCTTTTCCTGTGATTTTGTGAGTGTAACGGCTTGTGCAGGGCGGGAGATTTCGGTTTTCAGGAAAGAATGCGATAATGTCTGAGCCAGATGACCGGTGCGGTTTGTATGATTTTCATTCATCAGCAGCAGGCTGAGAAATACCGTGCCGAGTGCGAACAGGCTGATAATGGTAAACCGGTGATACAACATCGCTTAGCCCCCTTTGGTCGAACATGTCGCTGCGGATATGATAATGTGCGACACAGTCTGGTCAGAAATGATCCTGTTATCCGTAAACTAACGGTCGCGGGCTGAACTCTTGCTGAGAGGGGCGTTCATCGGGCGTTCAAATTCCTGAAATTGCATTAAGCATATATTTTTCAACGTGAAACGAAATTTGGTTTTATGGATTGCCTAATCTGTAGTCGTGACTATATATTGTTTATTGCCGGACAATCACGCATATAATCATGCTGTTTGTCCTTACCGGTTTAACCAGAGCATAATTTCTTAAACTTGAATCATTTCCAGTTGAAATTATGCTCTCATTTTAAAGTGTTAGAGCGATTTTTGTGCGCCCGACGGGGCTCCGGCGCTCTAGTCAGGAGCAGATCTCTATGAGTGCCGATCCTAAAACCCAGACGAAGCCGATTGAACTTTATTACTGGCCGACGCCAAACGGCTGGAAGATCAGCATCATGCTGGAGGAACTGGGTGTTCCTTATGAAGTGAAATATGTGAATATCGGTAAAGGCGATCAGTTCGAGCCGTCATTTTTGAAAATCGCACCGAATAACCGTATGCCAGCGATTATTGATCCCGAAGGGCCGGGCGGCCAGCCGATTTCGGTTTTTGAATCCGGCGCTATTCTGCAATATCTGGGGCGTAAATTCGGTAAATTTTATCCGGCTGATGAACGCAAGCGCGTAGCCGTCGATGAATGGCTGATGTGGCAGATGGGCGGTCTTGGACCAATGTCCGGTCAGGCAGGACATTTCCGTGTCTATGCACCGGAAAAGGTCGAATATGGTATTAACCGCTATACGAATGAAGTGAACCGGCTCTACGGCGTGCTGAACCGCCAGCTTGAAGGCCGCGATTATATTGCCGGTGATTATTCCATTGCGGATATGGCCTGTGTGGGCTGGATCAGTGCCTATAAAAACTATGACCAGAAGCTGGAAGATTTCCCGAATCTGAAACGCTGGTACGAAGCGGTCACAGCCCGTGCAGCGGTGCAGCGCGGTATGGAGCTGGGCAAAGCCGAGCGTGAGAAGAGCAATCTTGCTACGGATAAAGCTGCGCAGAGCGTTTTGTTTAATCAGAAAGCGCGCTGACTATAAAACAAAGCGTTGCGCGATCATCATCCGCAACGCTTTTCATTTGTCTTACTGGCGTGCCAGTTTTTCGGTCTTGCAGATCAGTCCGCCTGCCACACAACCGGCCAGCGATAAAGTGCTGCCGCTGACACTGGCTTTGCCGGAATAGGTCTTGCCTTCGTCAAGCTTATTGACGGTGCCTTTATAGCTGCCGTCTTTACCGTTCATCTTGCCGATGGATTTGCCTTTATACTCACCGTTCAGCACGGTGCCGCAATAATCCTCGCCGCCGCAGCTTTTATATTCAATGATAGTGCCGGATGTGCGTTTCCACGTGCCGACAATTGGTTCCGCTGCCAGAGCAGGGCCGAACGACAGTGTCAGGGCTGTCATTGCAAACAAGATTTTCTTCATCAGTTCCTCCCGAAGATGCGTAATATGTGATGGCATATTGTTTACGCTCACGTAAACGTAATCCAAAGAATGACACTTGAAAAGAGCCGATTTTGCGCTGTGGCAATCGCACCGCTTTTACACATCGTAACCAGCTGATGTGATTATTGGTTAGCGGCAGGTTTAAATTTTCTTGCGCATAAAAACCGTGATTTTTGCAGAAGTCCCGCAAAACCAGCAGAGTTATTCTTAATGAATTCTGATATTTACCCATTGTTGGGATTTTGTTGATTGGCCGTTAAGGATGGTATTTAACGGCGGTTTCAATTCTTTCCGTCATCTTGTTCATAACAACAGCAGAGATCTGCACGGCCTTTCCGGCTTTAAGCGGACCGCAGTTTAACAGGACAGGATAAGAATAATGTTTGCACGTTTCAGCACAAAGTCAGAGAATAATATCAATGCCATGCAGGCCGAAATGCTGTTTGAAACCGGCATGATGTATTATGCAGGGCGTGATTGCGTGGCAGACCGCATCGAGGCTTATAAATGGTTTAATATTGCTGCCATCCGCGGTGATGACCGCGCTCTGCCAATGCGTAGTAAATTGTCAGAAATGATGAGCAAGCCGGAACTGGTACGCGCCTTGCGTGAGGCACGCGAATGGATGGCGCGTCACTGATCCCGCCATCCGGTTTCTTCTAACTTGTAGCCAGATACCGACTTCACTTTAACTTGTGGCCAGATAACGGCTTTGTCAGCTTGTGGCCAGATACCGGCCGGGCTTGTGGTTGATTGCAATAATAACATTCATGACCACAGCGCCGATCAGCGAAATCGCAACCTGTTGCGGGGACAGGTAAAACAGCGATACAGCCATCAGTAGCAGATCCAGAGTAAGCTGCGACCAGCCTGCGCGGATATTGTAATTATCCTGCAAATAAAGAGCCAGAATATTGATGCCGCCGACACCGGCACGGTGGCGGAACAGGGCAAGCACGCCCATTCCCATCAGAGTGCCGCCCATAAAAGCTGCAAAAACCGGTTGCAGGTTGGAGAAATCCACCCACATCGGGAACAGCCGCGTAAAGAGCGACATCAGTGCTACCGCCACAAAGGTGCGGATTGTGAAGCGCCAGCCCATGCGCTTGATAGCCAGATAATAAAAAGGCAGGTTGATAAGGAAAAATACCAGAGCAAACTGCCAGTTGGTTGCGTAATGCACGAGAAGAGCCACACCGGCTGTGCTGCCGGTCATCAGTTTGGCTTGCGCATAAAGAGTTAGTCCGAGGCTGACAAAGCTGGTGCCGATCAGCATCGCCACAACATCTTCATAGAAGCGGTGTCTCTCGGTCACAGATATTGGTGATAGAGCCGGAATCGCATCCGGAGTTGTGACTTCAGCCATGAAAAAAGACCCTGCAACATGCTGCTGCGGCGTATTTTAAACGTCGGACAGGATATTGTTTAAAAGAAAACTGAAAAATAGCAGAGCCTTCATTGATCTCTGCTACAGGCATTATTTAGCCGATAATCTGTGCAAAATCAGCGGTGAGAAAATTGTTATTTTTAGTCCGGCAATAGCGATTTATAAGCAAAATCCGGCTTTTTATATGCCAATAATTGCGCGGATATTATGCCTGAGGCAAAGATGCGGTGGTTAGGGAGAATATGTATAAGCCAAGTTAAAAAGGGCAGTTGAGCGTGATTTACTGCGCAAGAATGCATCTGATTTATAATTTGTTGCATCTCAGGATATTATAAAAATGCTATGTTTGAGGGCTACAATATAAACAATCACGATGCTGTCTCACAACGCGTCAACACTTTTCAGAAATTGTGAAAAGGTTTTGCGTGCGGAATATTATACGATATTGACAGAAAAACGCTTTAGGCACAGTGTTTTAAAACCTAATCAGGAGAACAGAGATGAAAATTCAAACTCTCAGCCGCCTTGGCGGTGCAGCATTGCTGACAGGAATGGCCGTCTTTGTGCTGTCTTCACCGGCAAGTGCGCTGACAATGGCAGAATGCAGCACGAAATATCAGGCTGCAAAAGATGCCGGTACACTGGGTACGATGAAATGGAATGATTTCCGTAAAGCGCAGTGTGGCACTGATGCGGCTGCAACTCCGGCACCGGCTGCTCCGGCGAAACCGGCAACAACTGCTGCAAAGCCTGCCAAACAAGCTCCTGCTGCTGATAGCGCAGATGCCGCTAAGGGGCTGACAATGCAGCAGTGCTCTGCAAAATATAAAGCAGCGCAGGAAACAGGTCTGGCGACCGGTCTGAAATGGAATGCTTTCCGTAAGGCTGAATGCGGCCCTGGTGCTGACCCTGAAAAAGTAACATCCGTATCAACAAAAGAGCCGGCAGCTCCGACTGTTGCTGCGCCAAGCGGTGTTAAATTCCCGTCTGCGGTTTCTGCAAAATATGCGACTGAAACTGAAGGCAAGCAGCGTATGAAAACCTGTTTGGATCAGTATTATGCCAATAAGAGCGCGAATTCTCTGAATGGTCTGCGCTGGATCCAGAAGGGCGGCGGTTATTACAGCCTTTGCAATGCACGTCTGAAGGGCAATTCCTGATCTATTTATCAGGCCTAAACTATGAAAATAAAAAGACCCGCCTCAGTTTTGAAGCGGGTCTTTTTGTAAAGATTGCATTTTGCGCTGAATTCAACACACCTGCCAAAACGTGCTTCAGGCTTTTTCAGTTTTCTTTGCGGGTTTGGATTTGGCTTTTACCGCGGCGGGTTTTGTTACTTTTTTAACCGCACGCTTTGGCGCTTCTGCAGCAGCAGCTTTACTCATCAGTTTCTTTGCTTGAGCAACCCAGTTTTCCCGTTCAGCACGTCCGGCAAAACCGGTGGTGCGGTTCAGCCATGTGATCTGATCCGTATTCAGATCGGTAAGCTGGTCATAATGGAAAATACCGGCATTATATAATTTGGTCTGAATTGCGTTCCCTATACCGGTAATCTGGGTCAGATCGTCAGCTTTATCCTGTCGCGGTTTCTTCAGGCGCTCCGGTTCGGAAGGGGCTGGCGGTGCCGGCGTTTCTGCTGCCGGTGAGGGCGCTGCAACTGCTTCGGCAGGATTTGTTTCCGCAACTTTAGATGCAATATGAAGAACGGGACTATGGGCAGGGCCGACCGGTTCCGCATCCGGTACAATCTTTTGCGTGGCTTCGGTGGTTTCTGTTGCAGCCGGTGTTTTAATGACCGGTTGTGCCGCACTCTCTTGTTTGGATGGGCTTGCCTTCACCGGTGCTGCGGGAGCCGGTTTTTTCTCAGGCTCTTTGCTCTTGGGCGTGACTGCTGTTGCAGGCGGGATAATGCTTGCTGCCGGTTGCTTTGCCTTTGCCGTCGTAAGCTTGCTGTAAATTAAACCAAGGAAGAATACGATTACACCGATCAGGGCGATCCAGAGTAAAAAATCCATATAATTCTCCTTGTGAAACGTGTCGGGCAGGGCAAATGAATGCGGATACATTCTGATTTATCCTGATAAGCCTGCTGATTATCATTAGCTGTTTTAAAGCAGTGCAGAGGATAAGTGTGCTGTAAAATATAGCAGATCACCGGCGACTACAAAATGCCACGCATTATAAAGCGTGGGGATAAAGACCAGACATATAAATACCGCTTGTTATTTAAAGTCAGTTTTAGAGCATGTCGCGGAAAAGTGGGGCCGGTTTTATGATAACAACAGGCGCAAAATAAAGAGGCAGAGCGAGTGCAGCGGATACAATTAAACGCGACGCGTTTTAGGGCGTACAAAACAGAAAACCCGGCAGCGTGAGCTGCCGGGTTTTCTTTAACCTTACGGTCTGTTCTAAGTCGTAAAACTTAGAAAGAACGCTGGAAGCGGATCATACCACCCCAAGCATCTTCGCCGCGAACAGCTGTAGCATACTTGTCGGTGTCTTTCCATTTGGTGTAGGAAACTTCAGGAGTAATTGTGAAGCCTGGAACCAGCTGGTAAGCTACGTTTGCAGTGTAAGCCTGTTTGCCGAAATCTTCGTAAGCAGCCTGCAGGTTGAAAGTAGCTTTGTCGGTTGCCTTGTACTTCAGACCACCCCAGACAGCCCAATCGCCGCCCCAGTTGCCGTACATGCCAACAGCTTCTTCATAAGAAGCGTAACCGCCCTGTACCCATACGGAGAATACGTCAGTTACGTTTACATCGAGGCGAACTTTACCAGCCCACTCTTCGATTTCAGAGTCGTAAGCTGCAACACCAGCGATCGAACCCCAAGCCTGTTCGAACTTCAGACCACCAACAACGTGTGGCATGTAGTCGTCGATTACGCCGTCATAAACGTTGCCGTTGATGTCGGAGAATGCTGTAACTTTTTCACCCTGTTCGGCAGAGATGATTGCCGAGAAGCCGTTACCACCGGTGAAGGTGTAGCTGATCAGGTTGGTGTCGTATGCGCCTGGCGATACAACGTCATCGTTGATTACATCGCCGAGGTAGCCGGAGAATGTGTGGAATGCGGATTCATCTTTACCGATGCGCAGACCGCCCAGTTCGATGTAAGCATATTTCAGCTTGTTCTGTTTGTTTGCGCCGTCGCCGAATTCAAAACGGTTTTCGGTGAAGGTCTTCAGAGTGCCGAGTTCGGTTTCAGTCGCTGTGTGTGTACGCAGTGTGAAACGGGTGTTGGTCGACCATGTCTTACGGTCACGACCAGTGTACACATCGTCGCCGCCTTTGAAGTCAGCGCGAACATAACCGGAAAGACGCAGGCAGGTTTCTGTGCCTGGAATGTAGAAGTAGCCAGCGCCGTAAGCGTCGCAAACGCGTACATATTCTACAGCTTCTGGTTCTGGTGCAACGATGGCGTCGGCAGCCTGAGCGCCGGTTGCTGCAACGAGAGCGGCAGCGGAGCCGAGAAGAAGGCTCTTAATGTTCATTTCTGACCTCCAGTCAAAGTTTTAAATGGGTCTGGGCATTTTGTTTTGGCTGAAGGACAACCTGTCCCCATCCCCTTGGGTGAAAAAGTCGCTACCGAAGCGCTCCTTCTTCTGCCCTCAAGATACTCGTGCTCAGTTTCGTTGCAACACTGAAAACGCATAAGTAGGGGGTAAGATGTTGCTATCGGCATATCGTGTTGCAGAAAAGACACGAAACACACCCTAGGTACCGGATTTTATTTATGTTTTGTTTATATTTATTAAAATAAATTAACGAAAAATTGCTGCTTTTGCGGGGTTTTCTGATGTTTCCACAGGCTGAAACAGCGCCACGTCCCGGGGAGGACTTGAATTGATCTGCCTGGTTTCATCCTCCTTAAGACATAAAACTGGCAAGTGATTTGCCCTGTTCGCGTCAGTGAATCGGTTACCTGATACCAAGGGCTTTGATTCTGTGATTTTGATTCCGTTTCTATGCATTTTGAAGCCGGCTTCTCTTTTTAGAGGGCAGAAAGAGCGTAAAACTATCAGAATTTAATGCCTTTTTTGAATTCCGCCTGTTGATGGATAAGATTTTTTTGCTCCTGATGCGTAAAGTGCTTGAACTCATGATTATTACCGGCTATTGCGCCTTTACCGGAGAGGTGGCCGAGTGGTCGAAGGCGCTCCCCTGCTAAGGGAGTATACCCGGAAGGGTATCATGGGTTCGAATCCCATCCTCTCCGCCATTGTTTCATTGATAGAATGGCTTACAGGCAGCTGGCAGAATTTATTCTTGCCGGTTTTTTTGTTTTTTACACGCTTTTATCCCGTATTTTTTGACTACCGATTTTAGACGTTCAAAAATAAATAATTCTGGTCGTTTTAATAACTTATTGAAAATATTGATTTTTATTGGATGATGCATGTTTCTGACTGGAGGTCAGAAATGAACATTAAGAGCCTTCTTCTCGGCTCCGCTGCAGCTCTCGTTGCAGTATCCGGCGCTCAGGCTGCCGACGCCATCGTTGCACCAGAACCAGAAGCTGTAGAATATGTACGCGTTTGCGACGCTTACGGCGCTGGCTACTTTTACATTCCGGGCACAGAAACTTGCCTGCGCATCTCCGGTTATGTTCGTTTTGATGCGTCTGCTGGTGATGATCCTTATTCCGGCAAGGACAGCGACACTTGGGGTACAAACACCCGTTTCACGCTGCGCACACACACTGCTTCGGAAACTGAACTCGGTACTCTGAAAACTTTCACCGAAAACCGTTTCAACTTCGGTGACGGCGAACAGGGCAGCCATACTCTGAAGCATGCTTACATTCAGCTGGGCGGCCTGATGCTCGGTAAAACTGACTCAGCTTTCCATAGCTTTACCGGTTACCTCGGCGACATCATCAACGATGACGTGGTAAGCGCAGGTCTCTACAATACCAATCTGGTTAGCTACACCTTCACAGGCGGTAACGGTTTCTCGGCAATCATCTCCGCCGAACAGGGTGAAAAAGCTAAAGCTTTCAGCCATGGCAATTCACTTCCGCTCGCTTATGACGCTGTAATCGACGATTACATGCCACACGTTGTTGGTGGTTTGAAGTTCGAACAGGCTTGGGGTTCGATCGCCGGTGTTGCAGCTTATGATGCAGAAATCGAAGAATGGGCAGGTAAGATCCGCCTCGACGTAAACGTAACAGACCAGTTCTCCGTATGGGTACAGGGCGGCTATGCTTCTTACGAAGCTCCAATCGGCATGTATGGTAACTGGGGCGGCGATTGGGCCGTCTGGGGTGGCGCGAAGTTCAAAGCAACTGACAAAGCTACCATCAACGTACAGGCTGCTTACGAAGATTGGGGTAAAACCGCTGTTGCTGCAAACGTAGCTTATCAGCTGGTTCCAGGTTTCACCATCACTCCAGAAATCAACTACACCTCTTGGAAGGGTGATCACCCAGTACGCGTACTTGGTGGAGCTCCTAAGGATGCTTTCGGTGGTATGATCCGCTTCCAGCGTTCTTTCTAAACCATTGGTTTAGTTTAAAAAAAGATACCAGCGGCTATGTCGCTGGTATTTTCGTCTCACACGGGGCGTTCAAGCGGGGACCATCTTTAACGAGATGCGCTTATACAAATACCAGATGTAAATTTTTGTATTGATGGGGCGGACTAAGACTTTTCGAGGGGGCATTTCAGAAACTCAACCAGAGTGGTTTTATCATGCTGACCTCACAAAAATGTTACTCAGACTTGTGTTATGTTCTTATTGGTTCTAAAGCTCCAAGTCGATCAAACGGCTGGGGGGCCTTATGATGGAGCTGAATCGGGACATTTCTTTCGAAAATTCTGAGAATTTTACGCCTGTAATGGGCTATAATCTCAGTTTTACGTCATCCAATACAAAAACACATCGCATTGTGAATCAGTACTCAGTTACTGATTTGTCCGAGCGCTATCTCAATATTTTATGGGACGACGGGTCGCATAAATATAATGTGAGATTGTTTCTTGGTGAAATTAATGAAATTCTGAAGGGGGAGCGTTTCAGCGGCTTTAGTCAGGAAATGCTCGACAGAATTATCGGTTCCCTGCGTGAACGCAATAACAGCAATGCAACCATTAATAGAAAAATGGCTGCACTCAGCAAGTTGTTGCGAAAGGCGTATAAGATGGGGGACATCTTTAGCCTGCCGGAATTCATTCGTCAGAAGGAACGGGCAGGGCGAATTCGTTTTCTTGAACTTGAAGAAGAAGCACGTCTTTTCGCGGCGATTAAAGCGCGTTGCGAAAACAGCTATCGTCTGGCCGTATTTTTGGTCGATACAGGTTGCCGTCTTGGTGAAGCAATCGGCCTGACCTGGAATGATTTACACGATCCGCGTGTCACTTTCTGGCTTACCAAGTCGAACCGGAGCCGTACTGTTCCCTTGACCAAACGTGCCAGAAAAACCTGTAAAATACCGGTTGAGCGTCATAAAGGGCCGTTTTCTATGCTGACGCAGGTCGAATTCCGCGCAGTGTGGAATGATGCCAAATATGAAGTCGGGCTTGGTACAGATACACAGGTTGTGCCGCATATTCTCCGTCATACATGCGCATCGCGCCTTGTGCGCGGCGGTATTGATATTCGTCGTGTTCAGATGTGGCTTGGTCATCAGACATTGCAGATGACAATGCGTTATGCCCATCTTGCGACCAATGATTTAGACAGCTGTGTAAAGGTGCTGGAAGTTCGCTAGGCAATTCAGAGTAATTTATGCTGTTTCCTGTCGTACTGGTTAGCTGATTTGGAGGATACTAACGGCAGTATGTTGTACTCAGGAAACCGGAATGATGTTGCGGATTTATAAAACATACATGTCCGTCATTCAGAAAGATCAGTTCTCGGTAGTCGGGCGAACTTGATGATCTGCTCTAAACTGTTATAGAAGCATTGTTTTCCTGAGTAAGAATGCGCTTTGATACGGACTCTTTGACGACAGCCATTGATTAAAGTTGCGCTTATCTGCATTGATGACGGGCAGATAATCAAATTACAGGATTTATGAAAATGACTGCTGGCGTTGAACGTCTGTTTCTGTTTTTCTCCGGTTTATCCGGTGCTGCTGCAATGACAAGCTATGCAGCATCTGCACACGGCGATCATGCGTTTTTAGGTGTTGTAGCGCCGATTTTGCTGGGGCATGCAGCTGCTTTTTTTGGTTTTTCTTTTTTAAGTGTACGCAGTCGCGCCATTTACTGGGCTGGTATTCTCGTGTTGCTCGGTCTTGTCTTATTTGCTGGTGATTTGATTCTGCGTGATCTGACAGGCAACAGATTGTTCGCTATGGCCGCGCCGACAGGCGGTACTTTGATGATTGGCGGTTGGCTGATGACGGCTCTGTGCGCATTCATCCCTGTAAGAAAATAATATTATCTCCGTTGTTTTCTCCGGAACATCTTAAATTGTAAGATATTTCGGGCTGGAAAAGTTGGATATTCCATACAAAAAAGCCGCGCTGTACGTTCACAGCGCGGCTTTTTTGATAGTTATAGCCAAAAATTACCGGAAAATTTAACCGCGACGACCGCTTACCAGATCCTGCTGAATATTGGCATTGCCATAGAGACGGGATTTATAAACGGCGTAATTCTCCATCACCCGCTGCACATAGTTACGGGTTTCTGTGTATGGAATACGCTCGATCCAGTCGACAACCTGATCGAGATTCTGCCCGCGCGGATCACCATATTTGGCAATCCATTCACTGGCGCGTCTCGGGCCTGCATTATATCCGGCAAAAGTCAGGATATAAGAACCGTTGAAACGCTCAATCTGTTCACCGAGATAATGCGCACCTAAAGTAGCATTATAAGCGGCATCCGTGGTCAGGCGCTTATCGGAATAAGCAAGACCTGCGCGCTGGGCAACGCCTTTTGCTGTTCCCGGTAACAATTGTAGCAGGCCACGCGCACCGGCGCTGGAAACTGCTGAAATATTGAATTCGCTTTCCTGACGGGCTATCGCATAGGCGAGGGCGGCGCCGGAGCCTTTAATATTCGCATTGGCCGGAATGGCACCGGTCGGATGAGATAATGCACCGACATCAAGGCCGCGACCGGCTGCGATCTTGCCGACACGCAGAGACAGGTAATGATTGCTGTTTCGCTCGGCCATAACGGCGAGAAGAGCCAGTTCCCCTGTGCTGCTCAATTCCTGCGCCATGTTTATGTACAGGCTCTGTGCCCGATTGCCATAACCGATGGATTCCAGTCGGCGGATTGCGCGAACCGGTTCACGGCTGTCAAAACGCTCACGGTCTGCAGCGCTTGGTTTCGGATAAGGCAGCTGCAGAACATTATTACCAAGTTTGGCTGCAGCCAGCTGGCCGTAAAATGATGTACCGTAATAGGATGCGCGCTGATACATCTGCTTTGCATTGCCGCCACCACCGGCTTCTGCGGCACGACCCATCCAGTAATAGGCGCGGGATGCTGACATCGGACGCGAGGAAATTTCGGCAATACGGCTAAAATGTTTCTGCGCGGTAGAGGCATCATTCAATGCACGCAGAGCATACCAGCCCGCATGGAATTCTGCATCTGCAGACATTGTCGGTGTTTCCGCACTGTGTGCTGCGGCTAAGCGATAAGCGATTTGCGGTTTACCGATATCCAGCAATTCACGGGATAAAACGCGGCGCTCAATCCACCATGCATCCGGATCAACCAGGGATTTGGCATCTCGCGGTGCCTTCAGCATCAGATTGGCGGCTTCCGTATAGCGTTCAGAACGGCGCAGATACTGGATTTTTGCAAACAAAAACGCAGGATTTGACTGCCATGAACTATGTACAGCATTGAGCTTTTGTGCCGCATCCGGTGCACGCTTGCTGACTGAGACATATGCTGCATAAAGCGATTCCGCATTGGCTGATGCGGCTAAGCGTGATGCTGATGACAGGCGGTTATCATAAAGCATGCGCAGAAAACGTGCCTGATGATCCTCTTTGGTCAATACGCCGGAAAATTCGCGTAAAATCAGCGTTTCATCTTTTGTATCGAGCTTGGCACGCGCCCACCATGGGGCAAGTAACTGGCGTGCCTGAGCACGGTTTCCGCTGGCAAGATAAGCACGACCCAGCAGGATCATACCTTCCGTAGTTTGTGGCTTACGGTTTCCGAGATAGGAAAGAATTGTGTTCGCAGAGGCGTTTTCACGGTAAAGTGCCCGTTCAGTGTTGCGCTGAACTGTTGTCATGCCAGGCCAGTCGCGCAATTCTGCGGCAGCCGCAACATAGTCAGCACTCGACAAGCCGTCAGCACCGGACAAGGCCAGAGCCCATGTCAGGATATGGCGGTCGAGATCACTGGCGGACATGCCATTGCGGATTGCCAGCGCACGGCGTGCATCTTTTGAAGACAGGGCATCCAGCGCGGTTTTCAGGCTGCCGCTCATAGCGGCCGGCGCCTGTGTGCGTGGTATGGTGGCAGTGGTCGTCGGATCCGGCCGCATCATCGGAGCAGGCATATTACGCATTGCCGTTGGTGCAAAAGGGCGCAGCAAAGGCGTCGGCACATTCTCAGCTTCCTGAGCGCTGGCTGTCAGTACATTTCCCGCCATGCTTGCACTTAAAAGTGTAAGGGCTAAAAAAAACTGATCTGGTCGCTGTCCGAAAAGTGCAAATTTACGCATTACAAATCCGTTATAACCCTGTTGAAGCAAATTTAAGGCAGATTTTTAAGATATCCGAGTGAAAACTGAGAGTTATCGAAAAATTGTTTTATGTGTTCAGAGGCTCTGAATATGCTTTTGAATGCTGCCGGTCTTTCCAGAGCATGTCTCCCAAAAGTGGATGCCGGTTTTGGAGGCAAGACATGCGTTGAATTAAAAGATGGAGCGAGCACTGTAGATCAGATTATACGGAGCACGCTCTGTCACCGGAATATAAGCCATACCTGTGAAGGCAATGTTAATGAAGCCTTACCTGAAAGACGGGGTGGTATGGTTTTTAACAATAAATTCATCGTGATTTGCGCCCCAATTTTGCCGGTATTGACTGATGTTTCTCAGAAGGTTGGGGATAAAATGCAAATCACTTGCTAACAGGTTTTCGTCGATATGCGTAAAACATTTCGTCGGAGTGACGAAATATGCGTTTATATTTATCATAGCGATGAAATGCTCATGAATATGTGTAAATTTGCTTGATGCAGCAGTTGTGCAGGACTATGGTGCAGCACTTTTCACGAACAGGTGGTGGTGCCATCATTCTGTATGCGGCTGCAAGGCCTGTATGGATGGTCGTTCTATGGCATTTGTAGTGAATATAATAACATTCTTATAGGCTGTATATTAGAAATCATCATATATGCGGTTTGAAATTACATACTGTCAGAGCAGGGCTTTTTTGATTTTGGAAAATTGAAAACTGTCCGGAGATGCGGGGCTGATTATGTCAGGCCGGATTTCCTTCTGCATATCTGATCTTCAATAATAGAGCGTGGTGCACCCGATCGGGCGCACAAAACCCGCTCTAACACTTTGAAATTAGAGCATACTATTCCGGATTGAAAGTCCGGCGTAATAAACTGCATTATCGGTCGATTTTTCGCTGATATGTAATTCATATTAAAACACAGGCAAACTTTTGGGAGTACCCGATGCTTAAGGGCTCAATCACGGCTATCGTCACACCTTTTACAGAACAGGGTGGTTTTGACGAAAAAGCGTTCCGTGGCCTTGTAAACTGGCAGATCGAGGAGGGGACGCATGGCTTTGTACCGGTTGGTACAACTGGCGAAACTCCGACACTGTCCCATGATGAGCATAAACGGGTAATCGAGGTTTGCGTTGAAGAAGCGAAAGGCCGTGCGCAGGTTATAGCCGGCGCCGGTTCTAATAATACTGTTGAAGCCATTGAGCTTGCCCAGCACGCACAAAGCGCTGGTGCTGATGCTGTTCTGGTTGTGACACCTTATTATAATAAGCCAAATCAGCGCGGGCTGTATGCGCATTTTTCCGCTGTTGCCAAAGCGATTTCTATTCCGCTGGTGATCTATAATATTCCGGGACGCTCGATCATTGATATGACACCGGAAACTATGGGCGCGCTTGTGCGTGATCATAAGAATATTGTTGGCGTAAAGGATGCAACCGGTAAAATTGAGCGTGTCTCAGAGCAGCGTGCAACTTGTGGTACGGACTTTATTCAGTTGTCCGGCGAAGATGCAACGGCTCTGGGTTTCAACGCTCATGGCGGACGCGGCTGTATTTCTGTAACATCCAATATTGCACCACGTCTTTGCGCGCAGTTTCAGGAAGCCTGTCTGGCCGGTGATTATGCAACAGCACTGACAATTCAGGATCGTCTGATGCCGCTGCACAAGGCCTTGTTCATGGAGCCGAACCCGTCTGGTGTGAAATATGCACTGGCACGTACCGGACGCATTACTAATCACCTGCGTTTGCCTTTGATGCCGGTAGAGGCTGAAACTGCAGAGAAAATCGATGCGGCGCTGCGTCATGCAGGCTTGCTGAATCACTAGAGCGCCGTGTGCCAGACTTGGCACACAAAGGCCGCTCTAACACTTTAAAATTAGAGCATAATTTTACCTTTAATTGATTCAAGTCTAAGGAATTATGCTCTAACCCTGCGCATCCGGCATAACTGAACAGTTTACGCTGTTTATTTTGCTGCAAATCATCTATCGCCTGCCGGTACATGAGTATTGAACCGGCAGGCTTTTTTATATTCAGCTTGCTTCAGTTTAAGCCGGAAAAACTCTGGATTCTATAGTGGTCGCATTATCACGGTCGTCAAGTTCATCCAGCTTGACTGTGAAATGCTCTAGTAAAGTTGCGGATCAGATATATATTGCTGCCATGAATACGAAAAAAAATGCACCTGCACGCAAAGTCATCGCAGATAACCGCAAAGCGCGTTATAATTTCGAGATACTTGAAGTGATTGAAGCGGGCCTCGTTCTCTCGGGAACCGAGGTTAAATCTTTGCGTTCCAATCAGGCGAATATCGCTGAAAGCTATGCCAGCTTTGAGAATGATGCGTTCTGGCTGATTAATTCCTATATTCCTGAATATACGCAAGGCAATCGTTTCAATCATGATCCGCGGCGGTTGCGCAAATTATTGCTCAGCGAGAGAGAGATTGTGCGTCTGGCCAATTCCATCGCCCGTGACGGGATGACAGTTGTGCCGTTGAAACTCTATTTCAATGAGCGTGGCCGTGCGAAGCTCGAAATCGCTCTGGCACGCGGTAAGAAATTGCATGACAAACGCGAGACAGAAAAGAACCGTGACTGGAATCGTGAAAAATCACGATTGCTCCGTGATCGCGGGTGATCCCCGAAAGATTAAAACCCTGTTTGAGACAGGGTTTTTTTATGAGCTTATTTCTGGGGATTGTCGTTCAGATAGTCGCGCACATTGCTGAATACGTTACGGAACATGGCCTCTGTGAGAACGCCGGTATTGGTGTTGTAGCGCGAGCAGTGGTAGCTGGAGAAAATGCGCAGCTTTCCGATATCTGTTTGCGCGCCATGGCCGAATTTATGTTTTGAGACCGGCTGGCCAAGGGCACGGATTGTCGATTGATGGGCAATGGTGCCAAGCGTGACAATCGCCTGCAAGTTAGGCAGGCCGGTAATAAACGGTGATAAAAACTGGCGGCAGGTATTGATCTCGGCGCCGGTCGGTTTGTTCTCCGGCGGCACACAGCGAACGGCATTGACGATGGCGCAATCATTGAGCGTCAATGTATCATCAGGGCGCGCTTCGAAATTACCCTGAGCGAAGCCATAATCTTTCAATGTGGAATAGAGCAGGTCACCCGCATAATCACCGGTAAAAGGGCGGCCGGTGCGGTTGGCACCGCGTAAACCCGGTGCAAGGCCGATAATCAGCAGGCGTGCCCGTTCGGCAAAAGCGGGCAGGGTCGTGGTGCAAACTGCTGTTGCACTGTTCTGCGGATCTGTCGGCAGAAAAGCAGGAACCGGAGCATTATGCCATGAAGGCTCATTGCCCCGCCAGACTTGAATAAAGTCGTGAAGGCGGGGGCAGAAAGCGCAATCGCGGGATGGTTCCGGATACTGCAAAGCGGTCAGAAGAGCTTAGTACAGCTCTTCTTCCTCTTCAAAGCGGCGGGCCGGACGCTCACTGGCTTCGCGGCTGATTTCAGACTTCAGAGTTACCAGATCAAGGAAATGGTCTGCCTGACGACGCAATTCATCGGAAATCATTGGCGGCTGTGTTGTGAGTGTTGAAACAACACTCACTTTGCGGCCGCGACGCTGCAAAGCTTCTACGAGGCAGCGGAAATCGCCGTCACCGGAGAAGATCACAAAATGATCGACAGTTTCAGTCAGTTGCATGGCATCGACAGCAAGTTCGATATCCATATTGCCCTTTACCTTGCGGCGGCCGGTTGCATCAGTAAATTCTTTGGCAGCTTTGGTAATGACTTTGTAGCCATTGTAGTCGAGCCAGTCGATCAGGGGACGAATGGATGAATATTCCTGATCTTCAACAAGTGCAGTATAGTAATAAGCACGCAGTAAGTAACCGCGCTTCTGAAAAGCTTTCAACAATTTGCGGTAATCAATATCAAAGCCAAGTGTCTTGGATGCAGCGTAAAGATTGGCGCCATCGATAAAAAGCGCGATTTTTTCGCGTGAATCAAACATTTTGATAATTATCCATTCTTCAGCAAATAATATTTTGCTGATTAATTGTCCGCACTTTTCAATTTTTAGTTTTGAAAAAAGCCTCTCCTAGTTTGCGTTCTAAGGCGCATCTACAGAAAGGCAAGCAATCACAGGTTGTTTTTATTGTCGTATTTGGAAAAGTCAGGGAAAATGTGTGATTAAGATATCACAAATATCATATAAATGAAATCTATTCATTTGGGAGCAAGAGTATAAACGATTTAGAGGACTTTATTGCATCCGTTTGAAGGACCTCGGAACAGTGAAGTTTTTAAAAGATCGGGAGCGATTCTGTGGGGTTTTGTGACGGAAAGATGAAGGTTAGTGGCGGGCAGAGCTGTGTTTGCGCACAGATATAGAAAATCAAAAACGACTCTATGTGCGCTTTTGCTTGTTTTTTGTGTCAAGTGGCGTTATGGAAATCGGGAATTCCTGAATTAATTTTGAGATATGAAAGGGGCATCCATGGCCCGCGTTACCGTTGAGGATTGCGTTGACAAGGTAGACAACCGCTTTGAGCTGGTTCTGCTTGCCAGCCATCGTGCACGTCAGATCTCACAGGGCGGTCAGATTACCATTGATCGCGACAACGATAAAAACCCGGTTGTTGCGTTGCGTGAAATCGCTGACGAGACCCTGTCACCGGGTGATCTGAAAGAAGACCTGATCCATTCGCTGCAGAAGCATGTGGAAATTGACGAACCGGAAGCGCCGGCACCATTGCAGATCAGCGGCGCTCTGGATGAGCTGGGCGGTGAAGTTGTTGTCGGCGCTGAAGACATTGTGACATTCGACAGCATGAGCGAAGAAGATCTGCTTGCTGGTATCGAAGGTCTGGTTGCACCGGAGAAAAGCGACGATTACTGATTTTTGTTGAGGCGCTTTAAGCTGTTTCAACAGATATCCGGCTTTGTTTTCAGGTTGCCGGTATCAGTAAAGATCGGATTATTAAAGCGCTGCAGATCACTCTGCGGCGCTTTATTTTGTGCGTACAAAACTCGATCTAACACTTAAATTAAGAGCATTATTTTAACTTCAACTGATTCAAGTTTAAGAAATTATGCTTTGGCCGTTAAAATGCCGCATGAAAAATGCCGGAACATGCCGGATTATTAGATACTTTAAAATCTGTAGTGCTTTGTGCCGGTTGCGTTTTACGGTAAATTCCGGAGTCGTGGCGCCGGTGTCGTTATGTATGATTTGTTGAATGTGCGGGTAAGAGGAGAGCAGGCTGATGATGCGCCAATATGAGCTGGTTGAGCGGGTGCAGCACTATAAGCCTGATGTGAATGAGGCGCTGCTGAATAAGGCTTATGTTTATGCGATGCAGAAACATGGCAGTCAGAAACGTGCGTCCGGCGATCCGTATTTTTCCCATCCGCTGGAAGTTGCGGCAATCCTCACAGATATGCGTCTTGATGAGGCAACCATTGCCATTGCGCTGCTGCATGACACAATTGAAGATACCGATGCGACCCGTGCTGAGATTGACCAGCTGTTTGGCCCTGAAATCGGCAAGTTGGTTGAAGGTCTGACCAAGCTTAAAAAACTTGATCTGGTTTCCAAAAAAGCCGTACAGGCGGAAAATCTGCGCAAACTTCTGCTGGCGATTTCCGACGATGTGCGCGTGTTGCTGGTGAAACTGGCTGACCGTTTGCACAATATGCGCACCCTTGGTGTGATGCGCGAAGACAAACGTCTGCGCATTGCCGAAGAAACCATGGATATT
Source organism: Ochrobactrum sp. SFR4 (assembly GCF_019730395.1). Taxonomy (NCBI): domain Bacteria; kingdom Pseudomonadati; phylum Pseudomonadota; class Alphaproteobacteria; order Hyphomicrobiales; family Brucellaceae; genus Ochrobactrum; species Ochrobactrum sp. SFR4. The sequence goes on from NZ_JAAPBB010000002.1 coordinate 151,423, forward strand.
TATGCGCCGCTGGCCGGTCGCATGGGTATGCAGGACATGCGTGAAGAGCTGGAAGAACTGGCATTCCGTTATATTAATCCGGAAGCATGGCGTGCGGTGACTGACCGTCTTGCGGAGCTGATGGAAAAGAACCGTGGTCTTCTCAGTAAAATTGAGACAGATCTGGCGACATTGTTTGCTGAAAAAGGCCTGCATTCTGATGTTTCCAGCCGGCAGAAAAAGCCATGGTCGGTTTTCCGTAAAATGGAAACCAAAGGCCTGTCTTTCGAGCAGTTGTCCGATATTTTCGGCTTCCGCGTAATCGTTGATAGTGTTGATGATTGTTACAAGGCGCTGGGGATTATTCACCGCACTTGGTCAATGGTGCCGGGGCGTTTCAAAGATTATATTTCAACGCCGAAACAGAATGATTACCGTTCGATCCACACCACAATTATCGGGCCGTCCCGTCAGCGTGTAGAGCTGCAAATCCGCACCCGCGCCATGGATGATGTGGCGGAATATGGCGTGGCAGCCCATTCGATTTATAAAGACGGCCGCAGCAATACGGTGCCGACCGCGATTTCAACAGAATCCAATGCCTATGCATGGCTGCGCCGTACGATTGAAGCCCTGTCTGAAGGTGATAATCCGGAAGAATTTCTCGAACATACCAAGCTGGAATTGTTTCAGGATCAGGTTTTCTGCTTCACGCCGAAAGGCCGCCTGATTGCTTTGCCGCGTGGTGCAACACCAATTGATTTTGCCTATGCGGTGCATACGGATATTGGCGACTCCACCGTTGGTGTGAAGATCAACGGCCGCATGATGCCGCTGATGACCGAGCTGAAAAACGGCGATGAGGTGGATATTATCCGCTCCAAATCACAGGTGCCGCCTGCAGCATGGGAATCCATTGTGGTTACCGGTAAGGCGCGTTCGGCAATCCGCCGTGCAACCCGCGCTGCTGTTCGCAAGCAATATTCCGGTCTGGGTATGCGTATTCTGGAGCGGGCATTCGAGCGCGGTAACAAGCCGTTCAGCAAGGATTTGCTCAAGCCTGCACTGGCACGACTGGCACGCAAAGATATCGAAGATGTATTTGCAGCGGTTGGTCGCGGTGAGCTGGCTTCCGGCGATGTGCTGAAAGCGGTTTATCCGGATTATCAGGATACGCGCGTGACAACGGGCAGCCCTGCGAAAACCGGCGAGAAGGGCTGGTTTAACCTGCAAAATGCTGCCGGTATGATCTTTAAGGTACCGGAGGGTGGTAGCACTGAGGATGTGCAAAAGCAGGCGGCAGCGCAAAATCATGCTGTGCCGATCCGCGGTGCAAATTCGGATCTGCCGGTACGTTTCGCGCCGGAAGGCGCAGTTCCGGGCGATCGTATTGTCGGAATTTTGCAGCCGGGTGTCGGGATCACTATCTATCCGATCCAGTCTTCTGCATTGACCGCCTATGATGACCAGCCGGAGCGCTGGATTGATGTGCGCTGGGATATTGACGGCGAAATGCATGAGCGTTTTCCTGCGCGTATCTCCGTCTCCGCTATTAACTCGCCAGGGTCACTGGCAGAGATTGCGCAGGTTATTTCAGTCAATGATACCAATATCCACAATCTTTCCATGGTACGCACCGCGCCTGATTTTACAGAAATGATTATGGATCTTGAGGTTTGGGATCTCAAACATCTCAACCGCATTATTACGCAATTAAAAGAAAGCGCCTGTGTGAGCGATGCACAGCGCGTTAACGGATAAGAGGTAAGAGGTAACTCATGAATACTGAAGATGTGCTGGGTGTGTTTCGTGAGGCAGGTGCCATTCTTGAAGGGCATTTTATTCTGACTTCCGGTCGCCGCAGCCCTGTTTTCCTGCAAAAGGCGCGGGTGTTCATGCATGCCGACAAAACGGAAAAACTGTGCAAAGCACTGGCTGAAAAGATCAAAGCCGCTGACCTCGGCCCGATTGATTATGTCGTCGGCCCTGCAATTGGCGGTCTGATCCCGTCTTATGAAACTTCACGCCATCTCGGCGTGCCGTCGATCTGGGTGGAACGTGAAAATGGTGTGTTCAAACTGCGCCGTTTCGAGCTGCCGGAAGGTTCCCGCGTTGTGATCGTGGAAGATATTGTGACCACCGGCCTTTCGATCCGCGAGACAATTGATACGCTGCGCGATCTGAAAGCCGAAGTTGTGGCTGCCGCCTGTATTGTTGACCGTTCAGCGGGTAAAGCCGATGTGGGCACCAAGCTGATCGCACTGGCTGAATATGAAGTGCCATCCTACGATAAGGATAATCTGCCGCCGGAACTGGCTGCACTTCCTGCTATCAAGCCGGGAAGCCGCAATATCTGATTGCAAATGTGGCTTTGTGCCATGAGGTGCAAAACCACTGCCTGTTTGTTGCCGGAGCGCATTCCGAAAAATGTGAAGCGGTTTCGGGATAAAATGTGTGTAAAGTAAAAAGCTGGCGCGTTTTTTGACGCAGGCTTGATCGGGATATAGAAATTACTACGTATTCATGGCATGAGGAACCTATTCTTCATACATGAAAATTTTCCTGCACGTCGCATTTTATTTTTACTACGCACAAACCCCGTCGGGGCACTAACAAGGCATCATCGTGGTTTCAGTTCTTACTGCTCAGACAATGCACAATCAGCGTCACCGGGATCCGTGCGGTGCCTGTGCTGATTGTGAAGTGCGTAAAATGGCTATCTGTGCCGCTTTGCAGGATGATGCGCTGTATGCGTTGGAGGCAATCATGTCTTCACGCAAGCTTGAAACCGGCGAGATGCTGGTGGAAGAGGGCGCACCGAAGCTGAAAGTTTTCAGCCTGACTTCCGGTCTGTTGCGGTTGTTTACATTGCTGCCGGATGGTCGCCGTCAGATTTCCGGCTTTCTCTATCCTGGTGACTATCTCGGTCTGGCGGATGACGGAACGTACTCCCAGACAGCAGAAGCTGTTGTACCATCCACATTATGCTGTTTTTCCGTGAATGAGATGGATGATCTGATGGATCAGCATCCGGCATTGAAAGACCGGCTCTATGTGATGACGCGGGAAGCTTTGCGCCAGTCGCGGGATAACCAGCTGGTGCTGGGGCGTCTTGCACCGGTTGAAAAACTGGCTTCTTTCCTGCTGGTTCTGTCTGCACAGGCGAAACGTGTCGGCAGTCCGGACAATCCTGTGCATTTGTCGATGAACCGCACGGATATTGCGGATTATCTCGGCCTGACAATTGAAACGGTCAGCCGGTGCTTCACCAAATTGCGCACCCAAGGGCTGATCCATCTGCCGGATGCCAATACAGTGAGCATTCTCTCGCATCGCTCATTGTCGGCGGTTGCCGGTACTGAATATAAAAGTTGATTTTCCGGTTCTCAGACATTTCAGGGTATACTTGTCCGGCAAGCTGAACAGCTTCATGTCGTTATGCGAAACTGTTTCGCAAACTCAGACTTTTTGCCGTATTTATTGGGATTTTATTGTTCAGGCACATGCGTAATATCGGTGCCGGAGAGGATATTTTTTTAAATCATTTATAATTCAGAGGAGGGGTTATGTTCCGTCCGTTTTTATATTCAGGGCTTTTATTATCTGTATTTTCCGGCTTTGCTCAGGCTGAAACTGTTATCAACCGTGGTAATGATACTGATCCGGCATCTCTGAACCAGCAACTCACAGTGACAGTCGGGGAGGCACGCCTTTTTTCTGATTTGTATCAGGGATTGCTGACTGAGGATGCTAAAGGCACAATCATTCCCGGTGTGGCGGAAACATGGGAGGTTTCTCCTGACGGGATCACCTATATTTTTCATCTGCGCAAGAATGCGAAATGGTCAAACGGTGATCCGGTAACTGCGCAGGATTTTCTGTTTGCATTCCGGCGGATAATGGACCCTGCAACGGCTGCGCCTTATGCCAATGTGCTGTTTCCGATTAAAAATGCTGAAGCAGTTGCAACAGGTAAAATGCCTAAGGAGCAGCTTGGTGTGGACACACCGGATGATTATACGGTGAAATTTACACTAAAGGCACCGACACCTTATTTTCTGCAGCTTATGACGCATCATACAGCACTGCCTTTGCACCGCAAAAGCGTTGAAAAATACGGCGAAAAATTCACCATGCCCGGCAATCTGGTAACCAATGGTGCCTATCAGCTGATCAGTTTTGTGCCTAACGACAAAATCACCATGAAGAAGAACCCGTATTATTATAATGCTGATAAAGTTAAAATTGATGTGGTGAACTGGCTGCCTTTTGAAGACCGTTCCGCTTGTATGCGCCGGTTTGAGGCGAAGGAAGTCCAGACATGCTCTGATGTGCCGGCTGAACAGATGGATTATGTCCGGAAGACTTTTGGCAGTCAGTTACATATTGCGCCGCAGCTGGGCAGTTATTTTCTGGATATTAAGGGAAAAGACGGCAGCCCGCTGAAAGATGCCCGTGTGCGCCGCGCTATATCCATGGTGATTGACCGGGAATTTATCGCCCGTGAGGTCTGGCGGGGGACAATGCTGCCTTCTTATTCTTTTGTACCGCCCGGTATTGATAATTATATCAGCGGAGGAGTGAAGCAGACCTACGCGAATGAAGATATTCTGGATCGTGAGGATAAGGCAAAGACCCTGCTGCAGGAGGCAGGTGTGACCCCGGACAGTCTGACGCTAGAGCTGTATTATAACACTTCAGAAAATCACAAGAATGTAATGGCTGCCATTGCGGATATGTTGAAGAATATTGGCATCACGGCCAGGTTGAATGAAATGGAGGGTACAACCTATTTCAATTATCTGCGGGAGGGCGGAGATTTCAATTTGGCACGGGACGGTTGGATCGCTGACTATAGTGATCCGCAAAGCTATCTGTTTCTTTACAAAACCGGCAGCAGTTTCAACTATCCGAAATGGTCTGATAAAGCTTATGATGCATTGCTGGATCAGGCTTCGGTCACAGCAGATCTGAAGGCACGTGCGGTTATTCTTGCGGATGCGGAACGGCTGTTGCTGCGAGAACAGGTCATTATTCCGTTGCTGACTTATGCATCACGGGCGCTGGTCTCGGATCAGGTTGAGGGCTGGCAGGATAATATCAAGGATGTTCATGCCACACAGTGGTTGTCGCTGAAACAATAGCGGCCGCGTATATTTAAATCAGGTTACGTTTTCGTGTTGCGGCGTTGAACCGGAAATAAACAGGCGTTTTTTGAACGGGCGGGGGTACTCCGCCCGTTTTTTGTTTTTTAGCCATTGATCCAGATCAATGCGCTTTTTCACACCTTTGTTACACCAGCGATAAGGGAGGACGGTCCGTTTGCGGAAAACGGGTCCGGCAAGCTGCTTTACTGTTGCGGAGCAGCGGTTATCCGAATGATAAAAGGCTGGAAGTATGATTGACTTTACTGTCGTTGATCTGTCGCGATTGCAGTTCGCTGCAACGGCGATGTATCATTTTATTTTTGTCCCCCTGACGCTCGGCCTCTCATTATTGATGGCGATTATGGAGAGCGTTTACGTCATGACCGGTCGCGACATCTGGCGTCGCATGACCATGTTCTGGGGCGTTTTGTTTGGCATTAACTTTGCCATGGGCGTCGCCACAGGCATCGTGATGGAGTTTCAGTTCGGTATGAACTGGAGCTATTACAGCCATTATGTCGGCGATATTTTTGGTGCGCCGCTGGCTATTGAAGGCCTGATGGCGTTCTTCCTGGAAGCCACATTTATCGGCCTGTTCTTTTTCGGCTGGGCGCGTCTGTCGCGCGTGGCACATCTGGCAGTCACATGGCTGATGGCACTTGGCGCCAACTTCTCCGCCTTGTGGATTCTGATTGCCAATGGCTGGATGCAAAATCCGGTCGGCGCGGTTTTCAATCCTGATACAATGCGTATGGAAGTCACCGACTTTATGGCTGTGCTGTTCAATCCGGTTGCACAGGCAAAATTCGTGCACACGGTGAGTGCCGGTTATGTGACCGGTGCCATGTTCATCATCGCAATCAGCAGTATCTATCTGCTGCGTGGCAAACATGTGGAACTGGCAAAGCGTTCTGTGACCGTTGCCGCTTCTTTCGGTCTGGCTGCTGCTTTGTCGGTCGTCGTGCTGGGTGACGAAAGCGGTTATGTGGCTACCGAACAGCAGAAGATGAAAATCGCTGCGATGGAAGCCATGTGGGAAACAGAACCTGCACCGGCCGGTTTTAACCTGTTCGCCATTCCGGGTGACGGCAAAAACAGCTACGAAGTGCATATTCCTTATGTTCTCGGCCTCATCACCACCCGCAGTCTGACAACGGAATTGCCGGGCATCCACGATCTGGTGGATATGGCTGAAAAGCGCATCGAAAACGGTATCAAAGCTTCTGTCGAGCTGGATCGTATCCGTGCAAACCCGAATGATGCTGAAGCCCGTGAAGCTTTTAAGGCCAACTGGCATGATCTCGGCTATGGCCTGCTGCTGAAGCGCTATCGTGATGATATTCAGAACGCCACACCAGAGGAAATTCGCAAGGCTGCGGAAGATACAATCCCGAGTGTCGGCACATTGTTCTGGTCGTTCCGTGTCATGGTGGCGCTGGGCTTCTATTTCATCGCCTTCTTTGCAATTGCCTTTGTTTTGGCGAGCAGACATCGCATCAATGAGCATACTAATCGCGCACTGCTTAAAATTGCCGTGCTCTCACTGCCTTTGCCGTGGATTGCGATTGAAGCAGGTTGGATTGTTGCTGAATATGGCCGCCAGCCTTGGGCAATCGAGGGCGTGCTGCCGACATTCTATGCGGCTTCCAATCTCACTATGACTGATCTGGTCATCAGTCTTGGTTTCTTCCTGACCGTCTACACCACTTTGTTATGCATCATGATCTGGCTGATGGTTCGTACCGTCAAAGCCGGACCAAAAGAACCGGTACGCCCTGATGTCGATATGGCACAGGATGCGGCCATCCTGAATATGCAGAACAACGGTTAATCAGGCGAAAGGAGCAAGATAATGACAAATATTCCTTTAGATTATGAAACAATGCGCCTGATCTGGTGGTTGCTGCTCGGTGTTCTGCTGATCGGTTTCGCGATCATGGACGGCTTCGATCTTGGCGTGGGCACTCTACTGCCTTTCGCGGCTAAAACCGATGAAGAGCGCCGTATGCTGGTCAATCTGATCGGCCCGACATGGGAGGGCAATCAGGTCTGGCTGATCCTCGGCGGCGGCGCGATTTTCGCCGCATGGCCTGCACTCTATGCGGTATCATTCTCCGGCTTTTATCTGGCGATGATCGCTATCCTGCTGGCGCTGATCCTGCGTCCTGTTGGTTTCAAATTCCGCAGTAAAGTGGAAAATACCGCATGGCGTTCCACTTGGGACTGGGCTCTGTTCATCGGCGGTTTTGTACCGGCTCTGATTTTCGGTGTTGCTGTCGGTAATGTTCTGCTTGGTGTGCCGTTCCGTTTTGATAGTGCCATGCGCATTTATTACGACGGTAATTTCTTCGGTCTGCTGACACCTTTTGCACTGCTGTGCGGTCTGGTCAGCCTGACCATGCTGGTTGCCCATGGCGCAACAGTGATTGTTGCCCGTGTTCCGGGTGTTGTGGCTGAACGGGCGCGCAGCTTCGGCAAGATTGCAGCTCTGCTCAGCGTGGTTCTCTTTGCACTTGCCGGTGTCTGGCTGGCCTTTGGTATCAATGGTTATGTCGTGACATCTGTGCAGGATGTTGCGGGGCCGTCCAATCCGATGCTCAAGACTGTGACAACCGGCTCCGGTGTCTGGCTGGAAAACTACACCAAACATAGTTGGATGCTGATTGCGCCTGTGCTCGGCTTTGCCGGTATGGCTATGAGCTTCATTGCTCTGCATTGCCGCAAAGGTACGCTGGCTTTCCTGTGCAGCAGTGCCGGTATTTTCGGGATCATCAGCACAGCGGGCGTGTCACTGTTTCCGTTCCTGCTGCCAAGCTCGGTAATGCCAAATGCAAGTTTGACGGTGTGGGATGCATCTTCCAGCCATCTGACTCTGTTCATCATGCTCATCGCGACGGTGATCTTCCTGCCGCTCATCCTTCTCTATACCAGTTGGGTCTATAGCGTGATGCGCGGACCGATTACGAAAGACAGTGTCGATAATACGCCTAATGCTTACTAACCCTTTGAAGAGACAAGAAAAAGGAACAATGAAATGTGGTACTTTTCCTGGATACTTGGATTGGGACTTGCCGCTTCCTTCGCAATTTTCAATGCCATGTGGTTTGAGTTGCGCAACGACGTGCTGGTGCGCGCCCCGGCGCTTGCGCCGAAAATGAAAGATATGTCGGCTGCGCCGAAAATGAAACTGAACGAACAGGCAGCTGTTGCCGGTAAAGGACAAACAGTATGACGGAGATTGCGGCAAGACATTATGCTTCTCTTGCCGTACCCCGCTATACATCTTATCCGACTGCCGCAGATTTCACTCCGGCGGTCGGTAAAGATCAGTATGAGGCGTGGTTACGGCGTTTGAGGCAGGGGGAACCGGTTTCTCTCTATCTTCATGTGCCTTATTGTCGTGACCTCTGCCACTATTGCGGTTGTCACGCCAAGATCGCGCGACGTGATACCGTGATTGAGGCCTATGCCGATATACTGATCCGCGAAATTCGCCAGTCGGGGCAATATCTGACTGAACGCCCGAAAGCTGTTCATCTGCATTGGGGCGGTGGTACACCAAGTATTCTAGGTGGCGAGGGGATTGCCCGTATCACGCAGGTGCTGCGTGAACAGTTTGATTTTGCGGATGATATGGAACATGCGATTGAGCTTGATCCACGCAAAGTTGACAAGAAACTGTGCCGTGATCTGGCGCAGGTTGGTGTCAATCGTGCCAGCCTTGGCGTGCAGGACCTTAATGCGGATGTGCAGCAGGCCATTGGCCGTGTGCAGCCGATTGAGCAGGTTGAATCCGCTGTCAATTCGCTGTGGCAAGTCGGTATAACCAGCCTGAACTTTGATCTGATCTACGGCCTGCCTTTGCAAACGGTCGCTACATTACGTGAGACTTGCGAACGCGTGGCGGCATTCCGACCGAGCCGTATTGCCTGTTACGGTTATGCGCATTTGCCGGCGCGTCGTGCCAACCAGCGGCTGATTGATACCAGCCTGTTGCCCGATGCCGATGCCCGTTTTGAACAGGCGCAGATCGTTGGTGAGACGTTTATGGCTATGGGGTATGAGCCTGTCGGTATTGATCATTATGCTCTGCCGTCTGATGCATTGGCCGTAGCCGCAAAGGCCGGGCAATTGCGACGCAATTTTCAGGGTTATACGGATGATGACTGCCCGACACTGCTCGGTTTCGGCGCATCATCTATCTCGCAGTTCCGTGAAGGCTACACGCAGAATATTGCGGATATCGGCCAGTATAAGGCTGCGGTGCTGTCTGAACGGGCGCCGGTAACACGCGGCTATGCATTTAACGATTCTGACCGGTTGCGGGCGCAGATCATTGAAAAGCTGATGTGCGATTTCCGCGTTGATTTGAATGATGTTGCAGCAGGTGTGAATTTTTCTGATGAACTCGCATTACTGCGTCCGCTGGCTGCCGATGGTATTGTCACGGTTCAGGGCTCAGTGATTGTGATGGCACCGGAACATCATTCGCTGGTGCGGCTGGTCGCAGCAGTATTTGATGAATTCCGCAAGGAATGTGCACATAGCTTTAGTATGGCCATATAAAACCGGCCGGGTTTCAGCATGGCCATCTGATTTTGGCCATGGAAAGAGCTTCGCATTAGCCGCGGGGGCGCGGGCAGATGCGGAGAAGGCAGAGACTGCAGGCTGAAGGGGTAAGCTTCAGCGCGGATTTTGCCTGCAAGAGGCATCGCCTGATCAGCCACGGGGGCGCGGCGGATCAGTGCGATGCTTTTTTGTATTCAAAAAGGCAGTGCAGATTATACGTAAAACTGCCTTTATATTATTGGAAAATGCAGTTTTCGCGGGGACGTATAATCCCGTCTCAAGACGCATTATTCAGGCGGCATACTACCTCTTGCCGCATTGCCGCAGTGCATTCCTCATGCGATAACTATTTGAACTGTTAAAAAAGTCTTAATTCTCGTATAATTGAGATAGCTTCACGGGAGTTTCCCGCCTATGAAGCGAAGCAGTTATGTCTGCGCATCAATGCAGATATACTCAGATTTAGTTAAGGATGGTGGCAGAAAGTCATGTTGTTCAGACGCAGAGAACCCTTGAGTTACAGGGAGCGCCTTCGCACAATGATCTGGCCGCGCAGTTCTTTCTCGCGCTCAATGCGCTATATGGGCAAGCGTATCACCCGTATTACTGCCAGTCCTCATGCGGTTGCAGCTGGTCTGGCTGTTGGTGTTTTTGCGGCTTTTACTCCGTTTTTCGGTTTCCATCTTATTCTTGCGATTGTTCTCGCTTACCTCATTGCCGGTAATATTGCTGCCGCTGCGATTGGCACTGCGCTGGCAAATCCGCTGACAATTCCGTTTATCTGGGGTGGCACCTATGAAGTCGGCCGGATGATCGTTGATGAAAACGGTCAGGCACAGGCTTTGCCTTTGACCCGAATTTTGGAAAGCGAAATTTTTAAGCAGATGAGCTTTGCTGAACTGTGGCAGCCGATTTTGAAGCCCATGCTGTTCGGTTCGCTGGTGCTTGGGCTTGGCTGTGCGCTGGCTGTTTATGTGGCAACGCGCTGGGCAACGATCAGTTATCGTCATAAGCGGCTGCAGCGTATTTCATTAAAGAAAAATCTGGCAGAGCAGGGCGCTTCCCGATGATTATTGGTATCGGCAGCGATCTGATTGATATCCGCCGCATTGAAAAAACACTTGAGCGTCACGGTAGCCGCTTTACAGAGCGAGTGTTCACGGAGCGCGAACGTGCCAAGGCTGCAAGCCGCAAGCGTCAGGCTGATACCTATGCCAAGCGTTTTGCCGCCAAGGAAGCCTGTTCCAAAGCTCTGGGCACCGGCCTGTCTCATGGTGTTTTCTGGCGGGACATGGAAGTGATTAATTTGCCCTCAGGCAAGCCGACTATGCACCTTACCAATGGCGCTGAAGTTCGCCTGCAATCTATGATGCCGCAAGGCATGAAACCTGTTGTGCATCTGAGCATTACAGATGAATATCCGATGGCGCAGGCTTTTGTGATTATTGAAGCCGTACCGGCTTAAAAACAGCGCCCGCTTGATAAATACGGGCGCTTTCGCACATTACAGCATTTTGCGATATTGAATAAAACCGGATTTATTGGCAACACGGTCATAGAGCGCCATCGCATCCGTATTGGTCTCATGGGTCAGCCAGTAGACGCGTGAGCAGTCTGCTTCCGCTGCAGCTTTATAAACATGCTCAATCAGTGCGCGGCCAAGACCTTTACCACGAGCATCCGGATTGACGTAGAGATCCTGCAAATAGCAGTAGCCGCCTGTCGACCATGTGGAGCGGTGGCGGATATAATGTACGAAACCGGCAATTTTACCGTCAATAATTGCCAGCGCACCATTCATAGGTTCATTCGCATCCAGCAATCTTTGCCAGCTTAAATCGGTGATGTTGTCGGCAATACTGGTCTTATAAAAATCCTGATAGGCTTTCCATAAAGGCAGCCATGCGGCTTTATCCTGCGCCGTAAAAAGACGGATCTCTACGGATTGTGACATGATTTTTGTATTCCCCTGAATTTGTATGCAATGCTGACGATTTTTGAATGAGACCGGCTGAGGCTGATTTTTGATATTGCGACACAGAAACCATCACGGGAAATCTGCGCTAACCAGAGCTAAAATGCCAGCCTGTGCAATAATTTGAACAATTTTCAGGATCAGAACGGTTCGTCTTTTAATCTTGAATTATGGTCAGTAAAAGCAAGAGCCGGTATGGAGAATTATACCGGAAAACCGGCCTGTAGCATGCCGCAGAAAAGTGGGTGCCGGTTTTCCGGTAACGGCATGCGCCAAACCAAAGCCATGCCGCAGAAAAGTGGGAACCGGTTTTCCGGTAACGACATGCTCTGGATGCGGGTTTTATGCAACGCAGGCGGGGCGCAGTCCTTTGAGTTGCGAGTTCATGATTGCTTCATGGCTTTGTAGAGGTTAAGAGTCGCACAATAAACGCGCAGAAGCGGAGAAAACCCAGCTTGTCTAACAAGAATGAAGTGAAAAAGTCCGGCGGTGTTGGTGAACTCGTCAGTATTATTGTGCAGGCTTTGCTGCTGGCACTTGTGATCCGTACCTTGTTGTTTCAGCCATTCAGCATTCCGTCAGGCTCGATGCGTCCGACGCTTCTGGAAGGTGATTATCTGTTCGTTTCCAAATATGCCTATGGCTATTCGAAATATTCCCTGCCGCTGTCACCGGATCTGTTTGAAGGCCGCATATGGGGTGCTGAGCCGAAGCGCGGTGATGTTGTCGTATTCAAGCTGCCAAGCGATACCAATATTGATTATATCAAACGCGTAATCGGCTTACCTGGCGACAAGATTCAGGTACGCGACAGCGTTGTTTATATCAATGATGTGGCAGTGCAGCGTGAGAAGGTTGGCGAGATTGCCAATCCTGATGTGACCGATGAAAACCGTCCGATTGAAGTTTATCGCGAGACATTGCCGAATGGCATTTCTTACGAAACGCTGGATGTGAATCCGAATGCTATGGGTGACAATACGCGTGTATTCGAGGTACCAGCCGGTCATTATTTCATGATGGGCGACAATCGCGATAACTCGCTGGATAGCCGCTATTCTGTAGGCTATGTGCCTTATGAAAATCTTGTTGGCCGTGCCAATGTGATCTTCTTCTCCATTTCCGGAAAATACAGCCCGCTGGAACTGTGGCGCTGGCCAACCAATCTGCGGTTTGACCGCTTGCTGAACTGGGTCGGTGCAACGGAAGATCCAAAATCCGTTGTAACGACAAATAACTGATGTGTGTTTTGACTAAATTAAAGAACAATAATGTTGCCGGTCAGGAGCCTGACAATGGTTTCTGATCGCCAGCGTATAAAAATACTGCAAGAAAAAACCGGCCATATTTTTATTGATCATGCGCGCCTTGAGCGCGCATTGACACATTCCAGCGCGCGGCCGCAATCCGGCTCTAACTATGAGCGGCTGGAATTTCTCGGTGACCGCGTTCTCGGACTGATTATAGCGGAAATGCTGTTTGCGGCTTTTCCCGATGCGCCGGAAGGTGAGCTGTCCGTGCGCCTGAATGCGCTGGTCAGTGCTGAAGGCTGTGCATCTGTTGCCGATGAAATCGGTCTGGGTGACCTGATCGAAACCGGTTCCGACATCAAAAGCCTCAATGACAAGCGTCTGCTGAATGTGCGCGCCGATGTGATTGAAGCGCTGATTGCCACGATCTATCTCGATGGTGGCATAGAGGCTGCACGCGGTTTTGTGCTGAAATACTGGGAGCCGCGCTCCAGAGTGAGCGATGCTGCGCGTCGTGATGCTAAAACTGAATTGCAGGAATGGGCGCATCAGCAGGGTAAACAGCAGGGCAAATTGCAGCCTGTTTACCGCATCGTCAGCCGCACTGGTCCCGACCATGAGCCTGTCTTTGTGGTGGAGGTAGCAATTTCCGGTTTTCAGCCGGCAACCGGAACAGGACGTTCCAAACGTATTGCCGAGCAGGATGCCGCTGAAAATCTGCTGCACCGCCAAGGTGTCTGGCAAAAATAACTGATCTTATAAAGTTTCCGTATTTGCGCTAAACTTAAGCACATCCCGAAAAGTGGAAACCGGTTTTCGGAATAAGATGTGCGCTAAACTTAAATAGAGCTCGTTAAACCTGCGCAGGTTCTTCAGAGCATTTCCGATACAGCGCTTGGCTTAAAAGAGATAAAAATGACTGAAATCAACCATCCGCAGGGTGACAGCACAACCACAGCAGAAGCACAGACCCGTTCGGGTTTTGTGACGCTGATTGGTGCGCCGAATGCGGGCAAATCCACTTTGGTGAACCGCTTGGTCGGCACCAAAGTGTCGATTGTGACCCATAAGGTGCAGACCACCCGTGCTCTGGTGCGTGGCATTATCACTGAAGATCAGACACAGATCGTGCTGGTTGACACACCGGGTATCTTCAAGCCGAAGCGCCGTCTTGACCGCGCTATGGTCACAACCGCATGGGGCGGTGCCCGTGATGCCGATCTGGTGCTGATCCTGCTCGATGCACAGGGCGGTCTGAATGAGTCAGCTGAGGCTCTGCTGACCAGCCTTGAAAACACGCATCAGAAGAAAATTCTGATCCTCAATAAGGTGGATCGTGTTGATCCGCCAAAGTTGCTGGAACTGGCACAGGCTGCCAATGAGAAAGTGAAATTTGAAAGCACTTTCATGATTTCGGCGCTGAACGGTTCGGGCTGTAAAGACCTGCTGAAATATCTGGTCGCCCAAATGCCTTACGGCCCTTGGTATTATCCGGAAGATCAGATTTCCGATATGCCGATGCGTCAGCTTGCTGCGGAAGTAACCCGTGAGAAGCTCTATCTGCGCCTGCATGAGGAACTGCCTTACTCCTCAACGGTAGAAACCGAAAAGTGGGAAGAGCGCAAAGACGGTTCGGTACGTATCGAACAGGTTGTTTATGTCGAGCGCGACAGCCAGAAGAAAATTGTTCTCGGCCATAAAGGCGAGACGATCAAGGCAATCGGTCAGGCATCCCGCAAGGAAATGTCTGCTATTCTCGAGCAACCGGTTCATCTGTTCCTGTTCGTGAAAGTGCGTGACAACTGGGGCAATGACCCTGAGCGTTACCGTGAAATGGGTCTGGAATTCCCGAATTCCTGAGGATAGCTGATTATGGAGTGGCGCGACGAGGGCATCATTCTCGGCACAAGACGGCATGGCGAGAGCAGTGCCATTGTGGAGGTGATGACCCGTGCCCATGGCCGCCATATGGGTGTGGTGCGCGGCGGCCGCTCCAAGCGTATGCAGCCGATGTTGCAGGTCGGTAATCATGTTTCGCTACATTGGTGGGCGCGGCTCGATGAGCATCTGGGTTCTTATCAGATTGAACCTTTGAGTTTTTCCGCAGCGCGGCTGATTGATTTGCCGGTGGCGCTGTTCGCTATTCAGCTGGCCGCAGCGCATTTGCGTTTGCTGCCGGAGCGTGACCCGCACGAAAATCTCTATGAGACATTGCAGCTCTTGCTGGAGCATTGTGACACGCCGGTAGCTGCCGGTGAGCTGTTGCTGCGTTTTGAACTGATGTTGCTGGAAGAGCTGGGCTTCGGCCTTGATCTAAAAAGCTGTGCCGCAACCGGCGGCACAACTGATCTGATTTATGTCTCGCCGAAAAGCGGACGAGCCGTCTCCCGCGATGCCGGTGCGCCTTGGGCAGACCGGTTGCTGGCGATGCCGGAATTTGTTTGTAATTCGCGGGTACGGGCAGAGACTGTGCCGGATATTTGTACAGCGTTTAAACTGACCGGCTTTTTCTTCACCCGCCATGTGTGGGAGCCGCGCGGTCAGCAACAGCCGGAGTCGCGCTCCGGCTTTATTTCTGCTTTAAATCGGGCAGCTTAATCAGGCTGCCGCGAGTACAGGACGCTGTACTGCTGTTTCACGGATCGGCAGATGGATAAGCGCCGCAAACAATCCGAGAATAATGCTCAACCACCACACCGCATCATAGCTGTTGTAAATCTGGTAGAGCGTGCCGCCGAGCCAGACACCGATGAATGAGCCGATCTGGTGGGAGAAGAACACCATGCCGCCCAGCAGGCCGAGATGGCGTGTGCCGAACATGGTGGCGACAAGACCATTGGTCGGCGGTACGGTCGAGAGCCAGAGCAGCCCCATAACGCCTGAGAAGATCAGCACACTGGTGCCGGACTGCGGCAGCAGAATAAAACCGGCGACGAGTATCGAGCGCAGCAGATAGATCAGCGCCAGCATTTTCGGCTTGGAATGAGTCTGGCCGAGGAAACCTGCGCCAAGCGAACCGATAATGTTGAAAAAGCCAATCAGTGCCAATCCCCAGACAGCATAATGTTTATCCACGCCGATATCGGAAATATAGGCCGGAAAATGCGTGGTAATGAAAGCCACCTGAAAGCCGCAGACAAAGAAACCGGCTGTCAGAAACAGATAGCTTTTGTGGCTCAATGCTTCTTTGAGCGCCTCGGCAACAGTTTGCTTGGCACTCGTGTCCGGCATCCGTGCATTAGAGGCATTACCGCGCAGCGGGATGGCAAGCAATGGCACCAGCAGCATAGCAACACCCAGCCAAACCAATGCATCCGACCAGCCAAAACGCTCAATCAGACCCAGTGAAATTGGTGCGAAAGCGAACATACCGGCAGAACCGGCAGCAGTGCCCAGACCAAAGACCAGACTGCGCTGCTGTGCGCTGACGTGACGGGCAAAGGCCGAGAGAATAATCCCGTAAGAGCCGGCGGCAACACCAAGGCCAACCAGCACGCCGCCACCGATATGCAGGGCAATCGGGGCATCCGCATGTGCCATCAACAGCAGGCCGGAAGCATAAAAAATGCCGGACATCAGCAAGACGCGCCATGAACCGTATTTATCGGCAATCATACCGAAGATCGGCTGACCGGCACCCCAGAACAGGTTCTGCAATGCCATAGCCAGACCATAGGTGCTGCGATCCCAGCCCTTGTCCCCGATGATCGGCAGCTGGAAAAAACCCATGGCCGAGCGCGGGCCAAAGGTCAGAAAGGTGATGAGACAACCGGCTATAATGATCAGCCAGGGCATGGAAGGGCTTCGATAGTCTTGGGAGGGAGTGGACATGCTGTGCGTTCTTTCAGCGGAGATGCTGGTAAATCTATTGTGTAATAGTGATTACATTATTTTTTTTACGCTTGAAAGAGGTTTGAGTGAGAATGCTTCATCCGCTTGGCTTGTTAATTGATTTTGCAGTGTTTTCAAAAGGTCGGGTACTTGGGTTTTGCACTGTCAGCATAAGTTGATGATTTATTTTACTCACTTTGAGCAAAATAATTCCTTGTCATGAAACTGTAATAAGCATAAAGATTCGCGCCACGGTTTAACCGCTTTTATTTTTCAAATCTTTATACTCATTCTGAGTATAAATGATCGGTGGCGGTTAAGGGGAAAAGGAGAGGGCAGCTTTAGTGCTGCTTTATGAGGCAGATTATGACCACAGCCACCACAAAAGAGAACCTGAGTAAAGGTGAAATCCGCAGCGCGGCAGAACGTTTTGGCGTTTTGGAAATGCCGTCTCTGGACTATACACCGGAGATCGCTGCAGAAACCGAGCATCTCTATCAGCGCGTGGCGCATCATATTCCGCGCATCGAGTGGCCTGCCTATGCGCCTTATGTAGCGGCGATCAACCGCATCAAAAAACAGCGCAACGCCGTTATCCTTGCCCATAATTATCAGACACCGGAAATCTTCCATTGTGTGGCGGATATTGTCGGCGACAGCTTGCAGCTGGCGCGTGAAGCTGCCCGTGTTGATGCCGATATTATCGTGCAATGCGGCGTGCACTTTATGGCGGAAACTTCAAAACTGCTCAGCCCGGAAAAGACCGTGCTGATACCGGATATGAAGGCAGGTTGTTCGCTGGCGGAATCCATCACCGGTGCGGACGTGCGTCTGCTGCGCGAGACCTATCCGGGCGTGCCGATTGTCACTTATGTCAACACTTCTGCTGATGTGAAGGCCGAGAGCGATATTTGCTGTACTTCTGCCAATGCCGTGCAGGTGGTGGAGAGCTTCGGCGTTGATCGTGTGCTGTGCATTCCTGATGAGTTTCTGGCGCAGAATGTGGCGGCGCAGACTTCCGTGAAAGTGCTGACATGGAAGGGGCGCTGCGAAGTGCATGAACGCTTTACAGCGGATGAGTTACTGGCGTACCGCGCCGCCGATCCGTCGGTGCAGATTGTTGCCCATCCGGAGTGCCCGCCGGAAGTGGTGGCTGTGGCTGATTTTGCTGGTTCCACTAAAGGCATGATTGACTATGTGCGCGACAATCGTCCGGCCAAGGTGATGCTGGTGACCGAATGCTCGATGGCTTCCAATATTGCTGCGGAAGTACCGGAAGTGGAATTCGTCAAACCGTGCAATCTCTGCCCGCATATGAAGCGCATTACTCTGCCGAAAATTCTCGACACGCTGGTGAATATGAGCGGTGAGGTTTTTGTCGACGCAACAATGGCTGTCAAAGCGCGGCAGGCTGTTGAACGTATGATCAATCTGAAAAACTGACGGCGTGACGATGAGCACGAAACCCAATCAGATTATACCCAATCAGATTATAATTGTCGGCGGCGGGCTGGCAGGGCTGTTTTGCGCCCTGCAGCTCAATCCTTTGCCAGTCACGGTGATAGCGGCTGCTCCTATCGGGCAGGGCGCATCTTCCGCATGGGCGCAGGCCGGTATTGCTGCGGCTGTGTCATCCGATGATACGGTGGAAAGCCATGTAACCGATACGCTGATCGCCGGTGACGGTATTGTGGATGAGGATGTTATCCGCATGATGGCCTCTTCGGCCTCAGATCGTGTGCATGATCTTCTCGAACTCGGCGTGCCGTTTGACCGCGATCTGGCAGGTCATTTGCAGGTTTCGCGTGAGGCCGCGCACAGCCATAACCGTATCGTGCGTGTGCGTGGCGATATGGCTGGCCGTGCAATCATGCAGGCACTGGTTGCCAAAGTGCGGGAAACACCATCCATTACGCTGATCGAAAATGCTTCGGCCTATCAGCTGATTTCTGATGCAGCTGGTATCAGCGGCATTACTATCCGCCGTACAGATGGATCGGATCAGATTTTGCCTGCCCGTCAGGTGGTGATTGCCAGCGGCGGTATCGGCCATCTCTATCAGGTGACCACCAATCCGGCTGAGGCCAGCGGTTCCGGTATCGGCATGGCGGCACAGGCCGGTGCGCTTTTGGCGGATATGGAATTTGTGCAATTTCACCCGACAGCGCTGGATGTGAAGGCCGATCCGGCACCTTTGGCAACAGAGGCTCTGCGTGGACACGGCGCGCATCTCGTCAATAAAGCCGGTGAACGCTTTATGCTGCGTCACGACAGGTCAGCAGAAATGGCGCCGCGCGATGTGGTCGCACGCGGTATTTATGAAGAGGTGATGAGCGGTCGCGGTGCTTATCTCGATTGTACCAAGGCAATCGGAGAGAGTTTTGCGCAGGAATTCCCGACCGTTTATGCCTATTGTCAGGCGGTCGGTATCGATCCGGCACGTGATCTCATCCCCGTTGTGCCTGCCGCGCATTATTTTATGGGCGGTATCCTCACTGATATGGATGGCCGCACAACGGTTAAAGGTCTGTGGGCTTGCGGCGAGGCTGCCTCCACCGGCGCACATGGGGCCAATCGCTTGGCGTCTAATTCTCTGCTTGAAGCGGTGGTGTTTGGCGCACGGGTAGCTGAGGCGATCAGGCAATTGCCGCAGGAAGAATGTGCGTCTCAATCTGTCGTGCAGGTTTTGCCAGCTGCGAATAAACAGGATTGCACTGAGGCCATGCAGCAATTGCGGGCGGTGATGAGCCGCAGTTTCGGCGTTATCCGCAGGCAGGATCAGATGTTGCAGGGGCTGCAACAAATCCGGCAACTGGCACAGGATAATCATGATCCGCTATTCGCCAATTGCTTGGTGACTGCCGAAGTCCTGGCCGTATCGGCTTTGGCTCGCAAGGAAAGCCGTGGTGGCCATTATCGCAGCGACTATCCTGAGAGCTCGGTCATCTGGCAACATCGCTCAATGATGACTTTGCAAGACGCCCAAGAGACCTATCAAAAACTAGCGGAAACTGCCTGATGAAAACTGCTTATCCTTCTGTTCTGCCGCGCCCGCTGGTTGAAGAGGCTGTGCGCCATGCGCTGCTCGAAGATCTGGGACGTGCCGGAGATATTACCAGTCATGCCACGATTGCCCCTGAGAAACAGGCAACAGCGATATTGACCAGCCGTGAGGACGGTGTACTTGCCGGTCTGGATTTTGTGCGTGCCGCTTTCGCACAGATTGATCCGTCTTTGGAGGTTTCGGTCGCTGTCACAGATGCAACCCGCATCAAAGCCGGACAAGAAATTGCCCGTATCAGCGGCAATGCCCGATCCATTTTGTCGGCTGAACGTGTGGCGCTCAATTATCTGATGGTTCTGTCCGGCATTGCGACTTACACGGCACGTTTCGCGGACAAGATTGCGCATACGCAGGCGAAAATTTGCGATACGCGCAAAACCATGCCCGGCATGCGCTCATTCGCAAAATATGCGGTGCGATGCGGTGGTGGTGCTAATCACCGTTTCGGCCTCGACGATGCAGTGTTGATTAAGGACAACCATATTGCCGTTGCAGGCGGGGTTAAACAGGCGATTGAAGCCGCCCGCAGCTTTGTCGGACATCTGGTGAAGATCGAAGTTGAAGTCGATACGCTGGAACAGATGGAGGAAGCGCTGTCTGTGCAGGCCGATGTGATTCTTCTTGATAATATGCTGCCGAAAACCCTTGTTAAGGCTGTAGAAATTAATGCCGGACGCGCAAAACTTGAGGCGTCGGGCAATATTAATTTTGACACCGTAAAAGCCGTTGCCGAGACAGGCGTTGATTATATTTCAACATCAAAAATCACAATGTCTGCACCAACCTTGGATGTTGGTCTGGATATTGTTGTTGAATGATGAGACAGAGCCGTTACGACTATCGGGAAATGAGCATATGCAGCTGATACGCACGATTTCAAATTTACGGACGGCTCTCAAGGCTGAGCGGAGCCGTGGCAAGAGCATCGGCTTTGTGCCGACGATGGGCTATCTGCATATCGGCCATCTCACCTTGGTTAAAAACAGTCAGCAGCATTGCGATGTGTCTGTGGTATCAATTTTCGTCAATCCCACGCAATTCGCGCCTAATGAAGATCTGGCGCAATATCCGCGTGATCTGCCCCGTGATCTGACACTGCTGGAAGAGCGAGGCTGTGATTATGTTTTCGCGCCTGATGTGAATGAGATGTATCCGGACGGCAGCGGTAAAACATCGACCTATGTTGACGCTGGAGAGCTTTCTACCATTCTGATGGGAGCATTGCGCCCGCATCATTTCCGTGGTGTGGCAACAGTCGTCAGCAAGCTGTTTAATATTGTGCAGCCGGATAAGGCCTTTTTCGGTGAGAAAGATTATCAGCAACTGGCAGTTATTAAACGTATGGTGGCTGATCTCAATCAGCCGGTGGATGTTGTGGGTGTGCCAACCGTACGTGAAGCAGATGGTCTAGCCTGTTCATCGCGCAACAGTCTTTTGAGTGCGGAAGACCGTGCTGCCGCTGTTATCCTGCCGCAGGCGATGCAATTGGCTCAAGCCTTGGTGGATCAGGGCGAGCGTTCAGTTGCGGCATTGCGCCAAGCTGTTGTTGATAAATTGCAGCACGAACCGCGCGGTGAGATTGAGGCCGTGGATATCCGCGATGCAGAAACACTGGCTGAAACAGCGGAGCAGCTCACCGCACCGGCAGTATTGCTGCTGACTGTGCGTTTTGGCAAAACCCGTCTGATCGACCAGCATGTGCTGCGTTTTTAAAACTTAGCGAGAGTGCCTTGAAAATCAAAGCTCTGTCTGTGGTTACACCTTCCGGAACTCTCATTGCGCGTGGCGAGAAAACACTGGAAGTCCGTCGCTGGTATCCGGATATCACACCGGATGAGGATCTGCTGATTATCGAAAACCGGCATTATCTTCGTCAGGACGGTGAAGAAGATTCGGATGGGCATGCTGTTGCTTTAGTGCGAGTGAAGGCTGTGCGGGCATTTGAACGAACGGACATCGCTGCGGCTTGCGCTTCTTACTATGAGGATGGTTGGTTGGCGTGGGAGCTGACAGATATACGTCCGATATCGTGCGATCAGAAGGTAGTCGCCGCCAGAGGTATTTATCAGGTTGAGTTGGGCGATGTGTTGTTGACGTCCGGCACGCTTGAGCAGGAAGATCAAGGGAGAGAGCCATGAGTGTTCAGAAACAAATCCGCCGTATCACGGTGCCGGAAATCCGTGCCCGCAAGGGCGGTGTGCCACTGGTATCCCTCACGGCTTATCATGCCCATACAGCTGCCATTGTCGATCGTTATGCGGATTTTATGCTGGTTGGCGACAGTGTCGGCATGGTGATGCATGGCATGGAATCGACCATCGGTGTGTCTCTGGAAATGATGATTATGCACGGACAGGCGGTCATGCGCGGCTCATCCCGTGCGCTGGTTGTGGTGGATATGCCGTTCGGCTCCTATGAGGAAAGTCCGCAGATCGCTTTTCGCAATGCGGCGCGGATCATGGCGGAAACCGGTTGCGGTGCGGTTAAGCTCGAGGGCGGCGTACAAATGGCTGAGACGATCAGCTTTTTGACCAAACGCGGCATTCCGGTGCTGGCACATATCGGTCTGACCCCGCAGGCTGTGCATGTGATGGGCGGCTATAAAGTGCAGGGGCGCGATCAGGCGCTTTGGGATCTGATTAAGCAGGATGCGCAAGCCGTTGCCGATGCTGGTGCTTTTGGCATTGTACTGGAAGGCATTGTCGAGCCGCTGGCGCGTGAGATTACGGCGCAGGTTGCGGTGCCGACTATTGGGATCGGCGCATCAGCGGAGTGTGACGGGCAAATTCTGGTGCTGGAAGATATGCTCGGCCTGAATGACAAGCCTGCCAAATTTGTCCGTCAATATGGTGCTATTGGTGCAGCCATTGACGAGGCGGTGAAAGCCTATGCAGAAGATGTGAAAAGCCGCAGCTTTCCTGATGAGCGGCATATCTACCGCTGAGACAGCGTTACTTTTAAGCCAGGTGCAGGGCGCTCCTCCAGAACCGCACGGCGGAAACGGTAGAGCGCAGCCGGTCTTCCGCGTTGCTGGCTGAGGCTGGCACCGGTCGGCTCTACCAATTCAGCATTTTCCACTAGGCGGCGGAAATTTTGCTTATGCAGATGACGGCCGGAGATCGCCTCAACAGTTTCCTGCAAGGCGGTGAGGGTGAAACAATCGGGCATCAGCTCAAAGATTACCGGACGGTATTTCAGTTTGGCACGCAGGCGGGCAATTGCGGTTGCGAGAATGCGGCGATGGTCAAACACCATGGCTTTGCCGGTATGGCGTTGCAATTCATCCAGCTGTGCATTTGCGCTGACTGTGCCGTCTATGGTTGCTTCCCGCACCAGACCTGCTTCATAAAGCAGCTCGTAGCGCTCGAGTACGCGCTCCTCATCCCATTGAATACCATCGGTGCCGAAGGCAAGGCGCAGACGTGTCAGGCGTGGTAGCTGATGCAGATCATAGGCCGGATGGCTGCGCTTGTCGCTCTGCGCCCAGTCACGTAAGGCGGGGATAATAAGCTGATCGATGAGTGGCGGCTTGCCGCTGCGCCAGTCTTCCCAAGGCAGAAAATCATACCAATATTGCCAGTCATTTTCCGGCTGTTCACCGCTTTGGCGGGTCAGCGCCAGATAGCCGACAGAAATCACATGGGTATCATCGGTGGGCGTTGAAGACTTGGCACGACCACGGTCGCCGAATGTATAGAGCTGTTCCACATAGCCGAGGCGCAAAGCGGTCTGCGCTTCCACCCATAGCCGCAAACCCATTTCCAGTGTGCGGTGTTTCAGCGGGTCAAACCGCCCGTAAGGCAGCGAAAGCGCGCCGGAAACCTCATGAGCTACGGGCATTTCATGGTCATCTGAACAGAGAATAACCGGACGGTTATTGCTGATTGTAACAACTGCAGCACTCAAACCCACCTCAACGACAGCGGAAACATCATCCATGAATTTGTGTCTCCAATGTGTTGAATCGGTTGATAAAAGCCTGTTCTACTTCGGCGGTCGGTCGTGGTGATAAATCAAAGTGACCGGCATAGAAACCACGCGGACGACCAAAAAACTCTGCGGCCTCTGCCGTGCTGAAACCGGCCAGTTCTGTTGCTTCAAAATAAGCGGAAACAATGTCGGCTTTCTTAATCGCTTTTTTTAAAACTACAGGCACGGTTGCTGGTAAGGAAAAGCGCAGATGAATGGCAGTTTCCAGTCGTGCTTCAATCTGTTTATAGGCACCGCCCATCACCGCCTTGAAGGGCGAGATCATATCGCCGATCACATATTCCGGCGCGTCATGCAGTAAGGCCAGCAGCTGATGCTGCAAGGGAGCATCCGGATTTTGCTCACGGAAAATCTGTTCCACCAGCAGCGAATGCTGCGCCACGGAATAGGCATGATCACCACGGGTCTGGCCGTTCCAGCGGGCAACGCGTGCCAGCCCGTGGGCAATATCACTGATTTCAATATCCAGCGGCGAAGGATCAAGCAAATCCAGCCTGCGGCCGGACAACATACGTTGCCATGCCCGAACCGGTTTTGTTTTGGAACCGCCGGATACTGCCATTAGTCTGCTGCTCCTTCAGGAAATGTGAATTTAGCATAGGCAGGGATTGTCAGGCTGACCTCCGTTTCACCGGCGAGCAGCGGAATATTTTTATCCATTGCGTCTTTCACGCGGTCGATGCGAACCAGAGCGAGTGCATTGTTGCCGTTGACACTACGCAAGGTTCCGACTTCTTTGCCGCCAGCAGTAATGGGCGTGTCGGAAGCGGGCAGATTGGCCTGCGCCGTCACCTGCAAAATCCGGCGCCGTGCAGTGCCGCGATGCTGCATACGCGACACAACTTCCTGTCCGACGAAACAACCCTTCTTGAATGACACGCCGCTAAATTGCTCGAAATTAATATCATGCGGGAAAACATCATTCATGATGAAATCCGCACCGCCTTCGGCAATGCCATAGTGAATACGTAGAGCTGCCCATGCATCGCGCTCAAGCTGTGTTGCAGGGGAGGTGTTGCCGCTTTCAGCATAAAGACGCAGGACTTGTGCTTCTTCCGGGAAGCGCTCATCGCGCACGGCCTGATAATTCTCGCCGGCAATTGAATCACTTTCTGAACTGCCTGAATCAGTTTTCCAGCTAATTCTGATAATTGATTCATTTAAAACAATAATTTCAGCTTTGGCACGCAGGCGATAGAGCACGAGGCGCTTGGAGAAAACCTCTGATCCTTCTTTCGCAAGATCAATGCGGAAGCCGTCTTCAATGCGCGAGATCAAAAAATCGAACTGGATTTTACCCTGCGGGCTAAGCAGTGCCGATGCACGCAAGATGCCGTTTTCGAGGGAACTCAGATCAGCTGTGAAAATGGATTGCAGAAAAGCTTCCGCATCGGGACCGCGCACAAGGATTTGTGTACGGTCATCGAGATTTCCGGTTGATCCGGTAAACAGAGTTAAAGGTTCTGTCGTTGTCATATCAACTTTCCGGTTTATAAAGCAGTGCAGATGCAATTATCTTGATATTCATCGCTTTGTTACGTAAGCCGCATTGCGAGTAATCGCAAGTCAGGAACAGCGAGTTATCGCAAGACAGGAGAGCCGTGAATGACCACAACATTCGATACGATTTTCAAAGGCGCAACGGTAGTCAATCATGACGGTAGTGCCGTCCGTGATATCGGTGTTAAAAACGGTCGCATTATTGCTATCGGCTCCCTGTCAGAGAATGCCGCAGGCGAGGTTATCAACTGCACCGGCCTGCATATTCTGCCAGGTGTTGTGGACAGTCAGGTGCATTTCCGCGAGCCGGGTCTGGAGCATAAAGAAGATTTGCAGACCGGTTCGCTTGCAGCTGTACTTGGCGGCGTGACCTCTGTTTTCGAAATGCCGAATACCAAGCCGCTGACAACTTCGCCGGAAGCGCTGGCTGATAAAGTCAAGCGCGGCACACATCGCATGCATTGCGACTTCGCTTTCTGGGTTGGCGGTACACGCGACAATGCCAAAGATGTAGCAGAATTGGAGCGCCTGCCGGGTGCTGCGGGTATCAAAGTGTTCATGGGCTCTTCAACCGGTGACCTGCTGGTGGAAGATGACGAAGGCGTGGCGTCTATTCTCCGTAATACGCGCCGTCGTGCAGCCTTCCACTCGGAAGATGAATTCCGCCTGCGTGAGCGCGAAGGTCTGCGTGTTGAAAATGATCCGTCCAGCCATCCGGTCTGGCGCGATGAGATTGCAGCTCTGACCTGCACCCAGCGTCTGGTGCGCATTGCCCGCGAAACCGGCGCGCGCATCCATGTGCTGCATATTTCGACTGCGGAAGAAATTGAATTCCTGAAAGACTACAAAGATGTGGCAACCTGTGAGGCGACACCGCATCACCTGACACTGTCTTCGGAAGATTATAAGACACCCGGAAATCTCATTCAGATGAACCCGCCGGTACGTGATGCACGTCATCGTGATGGTATCTGGCATGGTATCGGACAGGGCGTTGTTGATGTGCTGGGCTCCGACCATGCACCACATACGCTGGAAGAAAAGCAGAAGCCTTATCCGGCATCACCATCCGGCATGACCGGTGTGCAGACGCTGGTGCCGATCATGCTCGATCATGTTAATGCCGGTCGTTTGTCGCTGGAACGCTTTGTTGATCTGTCGTCACATGGCCCGAACCGTATTTTCGGCATGTCCCGTAAAGGTCGTATTGCAGTCGGTTATGATGCGGATCTGACAATTGTTGATATGAAACGCAGCGTGACGATCACACACGAACAGGCTGGCTCGAAAGCTGGCTGGACACCATATCACGGCAAGACAGTCACCGGCTGGCCGGTTGGCACAATCGTACGAGGCCATAAAGTGATGTGGGAAGGCGAGATCGTTAATCCTGCACTCGGTGAGCCGGTTGAATTTGCCGAGGCTTTGCCGAGAGGGTAATACCCGGGGCTTTGCCGAGACATTAAGAGAAGCGGCTTTGCCGAGAGGAAAAATAAAGCTCGCTTTGCAGAAAATTATAAGAGACCGCATTATCCGATAATGCGGTCTTACGCATTTTAGAGTGCGCTTCTTTAGATTTACGACTGATCAATGAGTTTGTGTTTATTGATGCAGTATGAAAACACAATCATCTGTCCTGCATCATTATTTTCGGCCTGTAGAACTGGCTCTGCTGGCGATTACCCTTATTACACTGTTGGCAGATGCGCTGTTGATCCTGAGTTCAGGACAGAAGGTTTTTTATTTCGCTTACAGTGCGCAGCTTGTATTTGCTGCATTAATGTTCGGATTAAGTTTTATATATCGCAGAAATGGCCGCAGCGAACTGATCGGCGCAGTCACCATGTGTACCGGTCTGTTTGTGGTTTTTACAGCAGCCATGGGGTTGCTGAATTATTTGTTTTTGCCAAATTTACGCCCGTCACTGGACTTGTGGCTTGTCTCTCTGGATGCCAAACTCGGCTATAATTGGGTAGAGGCTGTAACATGGAGTGTCAGCCATCCGCTGATTAATGATATTCTCCGTTATGCATATACATCCAATCTCTACCAGATTGTTGTGCTGATAGTGCTTTTAGGCTTCAGCGGTCGTATCTATGCTTTGCACGGAATGATTATGACGCTGACACTGAGCGGCGCGTTCACCGTTCTGTTCTGGATATTATTTCCGTCTATCGGCCCCAGCGCGCTGTTTCCGTTGCCGGAGGCAGTTACATCCGTTTCACGGCAGATTGTGGGCACATCTTACGGGAATGAGCTGACTAATCTTTTGCAAAACGGCACGGAAGTTATTCTGCCGAATGATACGCGGGGGCTGATTTCATTTCCGTCTTTTCATACGGTAATGGCACTGGCGGGCATTTGGTATTCCCGTTCAGTTAAATGGCTGTTTCCGTTTTTCCTGCTTTTGAATTTAGCAGTGCTGCCGGCTGTTTTGGTTCATGGCGGACACCATCTTGTTGATATACCGGCAGGTATGGCTGTTTTTGTTCTGTGTGCATGGGCAACAGAGCGTTTTCAGCAACGCTTTGACAGGCAGGGAAAAACGATTGTTAGTCGCCGGCTACAAAAAACTTCCATGAGCCATCCGGCGTAATGCCGAGACGGTAGAAAATATAGGCGCCGACGCCCTTCATTTCCTCAAAATCACCGGCAGTCACAATCTGATACAGCTCAACCATCTGCCGGTCGTCCAGCTTGTCCAGCGGGTAGGCGAAGAAATATGGCCAGACATAAACTTCATTCGGTGTACCGGCATCGAGATGCGCATAGCCGGACTCAAGCAGGTCTACGAGAATGGCCAGCAGTTCCTGACCATTGCTGTCACCGGAAAGGCTTTTGAGAAATTCCAGTGGCGTGCCGTCATATTCACCGAGCGAAAGCATCGGGCTGGTTTCTCCACCGTCACCGAGCAGTGGCTTTAAAGCGTCAATCTTTCCGGCTTTGGCAATATCAAGAATTTTCTTGCGGGTATCCTGCACTGCTTGCGGAAGCTTGGAATAGTCATAGGAGACTTCCGGAATCTTGCCTTCCGGTGAAACATGCGGACGGGTAATATCGCGTTCCGGATTGCCGTTTTCAGAGGCAGCGCCGGATTCAGGTGCTTTATAGGTTTCAGTCGGAACCTGACGCAATGGTCCCGGCAAAGGCACCTGCGCCGGATTGACCTCTTCGCCGTCTTCACCGGCAGGTGTTTCGCTCAAAGCTAAAATCTGCGGTTTTCCGCTTAGTGTTCCGGCGGAGGCCGGTACTGAGACTGATGCGGCAATCATGGCCAGAGCCAGACCGGAGAGGAAAGACGTGCTCAGAAACTTGTCTGAACTGAGCTTGCTCAGCCAGTGGCGGGATGAAAGCAACATCAGAAACTCCGGAAGAGAAATATATATTCAAAATAAATGTTTACGGCATCCAGTAGCATAAATTATGGCGGATGCCGACTGTGCCCGGGAAATTACTGCAAAATACGGTTGGGCAGAAATTCACCGGCAATGATCTGCTCGCGCAATTTATCGAGCAGGCCAAGCGCCGCATCTTCGCCTGTGCTACGCAGAAGTTCGGTCAATGCATTGGCAAAAGCAGCCTCTGCGAGAATCTCGGGTTCAATGCCTTCTGAAATCCCGTCAGCCCAGGCTTCATGCTGATATTCGATCGCCGCCTGTTTTTTCTCATGGGCAATCAATTCATCGAGGTCTGTCGGAGCATGATTCATTAAAATATCACCTTGGCTTTATGCCGTTGGACACTGCATCGCAGAAGACGGACAGGACTTAGCTAAAGAAAGTGCTGTCATAGAGCCATTCAGAGCAGAAACGACTATCTGAAGACCGTTTCTTACACCATCAGCCGATGCATCACCATCAATAATTTAATCTCTTGTTAACAGATTGCGATGGTTTGTGAATGGCAGATTTCGCCTTTATTGCAATGAATGAAGTTTTGGTTAATTGCCGTAATGGGCAACCAGCCCTTCAGAGAGCTTTTCGCCCTGTAATTTAAACCGGTCGATTGCTTTCAGGGCCTGATCGGTGCACTGGCTGTAATTATCAGCATAGCTGCGGTAGTTGTTATTGAAAGCTGAGACCAGATTTTTACGTCGTGTTTCATCCGCTTTTTCAGCGGTAAGCAACTCATTCATCTGATCGCGCCAGAGACTGGTTTTGTCACCGCAAAGATTGCTCAAATAGTGGAGCGAACCGAGGGTGCCTGCCAGTTGGATCATCTGGCTTTCATAAGGCGGACCGCTGGTTTCCTGTGTTTGTGCCTGTGCAGAAATACCGGATGCAGAAAATCCTGTAACCAATAATGAGAAAACAAGAAATCTGGTCATACACATACTCCGCGACTTCACTATAAATTGTGCAGTAATCAGGCTGTTTCAAGGCGTTCAGCCTTCTTCCTGCAGAATACGGCGCGCAAAAGCCAAAGTGCTGACGGTAACAATATGCTGCACCATATCCTCAATTGTCAGCCAGTGCAGCGAAACGGCATCATCACCGGCCTGTTCCTGTCCGCTCAGATCATAAGCGCGAAAAATGCAAAGATTATAGACCTTGCCGTAAAGCCCTTCCTGAGACAGATCAATCGTATCAACCAGTCGCAGGCGGCTGCAGCGCAATCCGGTTTCTTCCGTGAGTTCACGCCGTGCGGCCTGTTCGGCATTTTCTCCGGCTTCTACCCCGCCACCCGGAAAGGCGAGCGAGCCTTTGAGCGGCTCCTTGCCGCGTTTCACCAGCAGGAAACGGTTCTCCTTACGGCAGATGATGGAAGCACCATGGGCGATGAGCGGCTGAGGGGAAATGTCCTGTGTCATAGAATGAGTGGTAAAAACCTGCCCGCTGATTTGCAAGCTTTGTTTGGCAGGCATCTTGACCTTTGTGATAAAACTCGCAACACCAAACATTATGTGTGGACGTTTTGCATTACTGGCAGCGATTGATGAGGTGGAGGCGCATTTCGGCGTGATTGTCGATGAAGCCTTTCCGCCGCGCTATAATATTTCACCGACACAACCGATCATGATTGTGATGGCCGGAGAAACACCGGTACCCGGCAGCAACAGGCCGGATCGTATCGCAATGCTGGTGCGCTGGGGATTTGTGCCGTCATGGACAAAAGACCCGCTGAACTTTCCGCTGATGATTAATGCCCGCTCTGAGACAGCGCATGAAAAGCCGTCTTTTCGTACAGCTATGGAACATCGTCGTAGTTTGCTGCCGGTAACGGGGTTCTATGAATGGCGTAAACTCGGTGACGGCAGAAAACAAGCCTATTGGATACGCCCGCGCCATGGCGGAACCATTGCATTTGGCGCTCTGATGGAAACATGGGTGAGTGGCGATGGTTCGCAGATGGATACGGCAGCCATACTGACGACGGCTTCCAATAATGCATTATCGTATATTCATGACCGCCTGCCGCTGGTGATACAGCCTGAGGATTATCTGGAATGGCTGGATTGCAAGCGCAACCGCGCCAAAGATGTGCAGCATTTGCTCCGGCCTGTACAGGATGATTTTTTTGAAGCGATTCCCGTATCGGATAAGATCAATAATGCCCGTTACTTCGGTACAGACGTACATGAGCCGGTAGAAGAACTGACAGTTTCTCAGGAACCAATCGTCAAAAAGCCGGCTAAACCTAAAAAGTCTGCTGTAAAAAAGAAAACAGATGACAATGACGATCAGTTCAGTATGTTTTGATTAATTCTTTCAAAAACATAACCTACAGTGCATCCCGAAAAGTGGTTGTCGCCTACACGGGGAAATCAGTCCACCGGACTGATTTCTTGTCCCGCTTCGATCGGATAAGATGCACGTTGATGTAAAGTTTGCATCCCGAAAAGTGGTTGTCGGTTTTCGGAATGCGTGTTGAATCTAAAAAGAACGGGTTTGTCGTGGGAACTGCAGCAATTTCGGGCTTTCTGCTCGGATTATCCTTGATTGTCGCCATCGGCGCGCAAAATGCCTATATTCTGAGACAGGGACTGCTGCGCCAGCATGTGTTTATTCTCTGCCTGATCTGTGCTTTGTCTGATGCCTTGCTGATTGCCGCAGGCGTTGCAGGGCTTGGCACACTGATCGCAAAGTCTCCTTCATTGATTATGGTGGTGACGGTTGGCGGCGCGGCGTTTCTTTTCTGGTACGGCTTTTCCGCTTTTCGTCGCGCCATGCATCCTGACGGGTTGCTTGCTGGAAATGGCGGCGCTGTCAGTTTGAAAGTTGCCGTCGGGACTTGTCTTGCGCTGACATTCCTCAATCCGCATGTCTATCTCGATACGGTCGTGCTGGTTGGCAGTCTCTCTGCCCGTTTTGAAGGGCAGACGCGTTTGGCCTATGGGCTGGGTGCGGTAACAGCCTCATTTGTCTGGTTTTTCTCGCTCGGTTATGGTGCGCGGTTGCTGCAGCCGTTTTTCGCCAAACCATCCGCATGGCGTATTCTCGACTGCATTATCGGCATCATTATGTGGGCGATTGCGTTTAGCCTACTTGGTCGCCTGTTGTGGCCTTAAAGTCTTATCCGACGGCAGATAAGAGACGTGCAGCCGCTTTTCATCGTGGTGGCTGCGCGGTGCCGACCTGAGAGCTGCCGCCAAAAAGGCCGGGCCGATTGCGCGGTATTGTTCTGTAAGCTGATCTTTTTTAGATGTGCTGAATATCTTTTTCATGATGTTTCCTTCCCTTACTCAGAGCTCTCATTATCGTGAAAAATGGGACTGAAGCATGGCTGGAAATGTGCAAATCTGAGCGCAAATCAGGGTATTGTCACGGCGGTTATGCAACTTGCCATGATTGTCACCGGTAACAAAAATCTCAGAGCTCTCTCTTGACGCGACGCAGGATCAGAGAGATAAGTGCTGTCATGAAAACACCATTCGCAAACACCATTTGTATTATTGCGGTAATTATTCGCTAGCAGATTGCTGGCTCGGATGTTTTCGTCTTCCTTTTCCTTTTGAAGCAGACAAATGCACCGGCCAGCAGGCTGCGCAAATCTTGTTTGTGCTTTAGAACCGTATGTTAAAGGGAAGTCAGATGTCTGCCACTGAATTGCGTTTGTATAATACGCTGACCCGCAGGAAAGAGGACTTTGTTCCGATCAATCCTGACCATGTGCGCATGTATGTCTGCGGCCCGACAGTTTATGACTTTGCTCATATAGGCAATGCGCGTCCGGTGATCGTGTTTGATGTGCTGTTTCGTCTGTTGCGCCATGTCTATGGTGAGAGCCAAGTGACTTATGCGCGTAATCTCACGGATGTTGATGATAAGATCAATGCCCGTGCCGTACGCGATTATCCTGATCTGCCGCTCAATGAAGCTATTCGCAAAGTCACGGAAAGCACCAATGCGCAGTTCCAGAGTGATGTAACGGCGCTTGGTAATCTGGAGCCTTCCAGCCAGCCGCGTGCAACAGAACATCTGGAGGAAATGCGCCAGCTGATCGAGCGTCTGATTGAGCGCGGTCATGCCTATGTAGCCGATGATCATGTGTTGTTTGCGGTTAAAACCATGACAGGTGAGCACGGCCCGCGCTATGGCGCACTTGCCCGCCGTTCACTGGATGAGATGATTGCCGGTGCGCGCGTGGATGTTGCTTCCTACAAGCGCGACGAGATGGATTTCGTGTTGTGGAAACCATCCAAACAAGGAGAGCCGGGCTGGCCGTCTCCGGCCGGTATTGCAGTGAATGGTCGTCCGGGCTGGCATATTGAGTGCTCGGCCATGTCGATGGCTAAATTGCTGGAACCGTTTGGCGGCGGTCTGAAATGCGATGATCCGCTGAAAAATACCTTCGACATTCATGCCGGTGGTATTGATCTGGTATTTCCGCACCATGAAAATGAAATGGCTCAGTCATGCTGCGCTTTTGGTTCAGAGCGCATGGCTAATATCTGGATGCATAACGGTTTTCTGCAGGTCGAAGGTCAGAAAATGTCCAAATCTCTGGGCAATTTCATTACCATTGACGATGTGCTGAAATCTGAATTGCCGCAATTGGCCGGCCTTGTTGTGCCGGAAGACTTCCGCCGTCGCTGGACCGGCATGGCCGCGCGTCTTTCCATGTTGCAGACCCATTATCGTGAGCCGATCAACTGGACGCAGCAGCGTCTGAATGAATCCGGTGAAGAACTGGCCAAGTGGTATCAGTTGGTTGCAGAGCAGTCTGCCAAGCCTGATGCTGCAAAAGCTTCGGTCTTCGCTGATGCCGTAGGCGATGATTTGAACACATGGGCAGCGCTCACCGAGTTGCGTAAAGCCTATAAGCAGGGTGATGTGGAGGTGTTGGTTTCTGGTCTCAATCTGCTTGGCCTTTATGATGCACAATTGCTGGCTGAAGCTGCGCAATATTTGTTCAGCAATGCCGCAGATGTCGACACTGCGGATGTTGAAAGACAGATCGCTGAGCGTTTGGCATTCATCAACGGGAAAAATTGGGCGGAAGCTGACCGTATTCGTGACTCATTGCTGGCACAGAATATTCAGCTGAAGGACGGAAAAGATCCGGTTACGGGAGAGCGGGTGACATCATGGGAAGTGAAACGCTGAGTGAAGTACCCGTCGTAAGCGGCGGCTGCCAATGTGGCACTGTGCGCTTTCGCGTAAAGGGGCAGTTGGGCAGCGCATCCATCTGCCATTGTCGTATGTGTCAGAAAGCATTCGGCAATTATTACGCGCCGCTGGTTTCCGTTAAGGAAGGCACATTGGAATGGACGCGCGGAACACGAAAACTGTTTCGCTCGTCCAACCATGTTGAGCGCGGCTTTTGTGCCGATTGCGGTACACCGCTGACCTATGAAGCGCCGGACGGACTGGCGCTTTCAATCGCTGCCTTTGATCAGCCGCAAGACATTGTGCCGGAGGTGCAATGGGGGCTGGAGGGCAAATTGCCTTATCTGGATCAGCTGAGCGCTTTGCCCGCCTATACGACGGAACGTGATCCGGAAAGTATCGAGTTTGTACGCACGCTGGTGTCTTATCAGCATCCCGATCACGATACGGACACATGGCCGCAATAAGCAACAAGCAAGGCACATAAATACGGATATGGAGGAAAGAACAACAATGAAAAAAGAGCGTATCTATATTTATGATACTACCTTGCGCGACGGCCAGCAGACACCGGGAATTGACTTCTCCGTATCTGACAAGAAAGCCATTGCCGCCATGCTGGATGAATTCGGTGTGGATTATGTTGAAGGTGGTTATCCGGGTGCAAATCCGACAGATACGAGCTTTTTTCAGCGTAAACACACCTCACGGGCAAAGTTTGCTGCTTTCGGCATGACCAAGCGTCCGGGTGTTTCCACCTCCAATGATCCGGGCATGTCTGTACTGCTGCAGGCTTCGAGCGATGTTATCACCTATGTTGCTAAGAGCTGGGACTATCATGTGCATCTGGCGCTTGGTTGTTCTCTGGAAGATAATCTGGAATCGATCACTTCATCAGTCACTGCTGCGCGTATGGCCGGTAAGGAATGTATCGTCGATTGCGAGCATTTTTTCGACGGGTTTAAGGCCAATCCTGATTATGCGCTGGCTTGCGCCAAGGCGGCCTATGGTGCCGGTGCGCGATGGGTGGTGCTGTGCGATACCAATGGTGGTACGCAACCGGGTGAAGTTGGTGATATTGTCCGTGCTGTTAAGAGTGTTGTACCGGGTGAGTGTCTGGGCATTCATGCGCATAATGACACGGAACAGGCCGTTGCCGTGTCACTGGCCGCAATTGATGCCGGTGTGCGGCAGGTGCAGGGCACGCTCAATGGTATCGGTGAGCGTTGCGGCAATGCCAATCTGGTTACGCTGATCCCGACACTGATGCTTAAACCTGTCTGGGCAGACCGCTTCGAGGTCGGTATCAGCATAGATGCTCTGGCGGGTATCACAAAACTTTCCCGTACCTTTGATGATATTCTCAATCGCGCACCGAATGATCAGGCGGCTTTTACCGGCAGTTCAGCCTTTGCCACAAAAGCAGGCATCCATGCCTCTGCTTTGCTGAAAGATCCTAAGACCTATGAACATGTGCCGCCGGAAATGGTGGGCAATCATCGTCGTGTTATGGTGTCCGATCAGGGCGGCAAGTCCAATTTTATTGCAGAGCTCAACAAGCGCGGTATTCAGGTTGCCAAGGATGACCGTCATCTTGATACGCTGATTGCGCTGGTCAAAGAACGCGAAGCGCAGGGTTATGCTTATGAAAGTGCAGATGCGAGTTTTGAACTGCTCGCCCGTCAACAACTTGGTGCGGTGCCGCAGTTTTTCCGTGTTGAAGCTTTCCGCTGTATGGTTGAGCGCCGCTATGACAGCAATGGCTGCCTGAAAACCGTGTCGGAAGCGATTGTAAAAATCATCATCGACGGTGAGGAACATTTGTCTGTTGCGGAAGGTCATGGTCCGGTTAACGCGCTTGACCTTGCATTGCGCAAGGATCTTGGCCGCTATCAGGAGGAATTGGCCGATCTGGAACTGGTCGATTTTAAAGTGCGTATCCTCAATGGCGGTACGGAAGCGATCACCCGCGTTCTGATCGAGTCGCATGATGCCAGCGGCCAGCGTTGGCGCACAGTCGGTGTGTCCGACAATATTATTGATGCATCCTTTCAGGCACTGATGGATTCGGTCGTTTATAAGCTGATGAAAAATCGCGAGCTTGCGGGACATATTGCAGCAGAATAAAATTTGCCGTTTGCGGATAAAGTAAAACGGGAGTACCGATTGTTACTGATGTAAATGTAATGAACGGCTCCCGCTGTATGATAAAGCCCGAGACCGGAAATCTGAGGACAACTTGTTATGAATGACCGGTCTCAACAGGCGATGCCGGAAGCAACGCGTGGTTTTATCTTCGCGATGCTGGCCTATTTGTTTTGGGGACTTTTCCCGTTTTACATGAAGGCCGTCGCCCATATTCCGGTTGTGGAGGTGCTGGCGCACCGCGTGATCTGGTCTTTGCCTGTAGCGGCCGTCATTTTGGTTTTTATGGGACGTACCAAGGATGTCGGTGCCGCATTGCGTAATCCGCGAACATTGGCAATGGCTTGTCTGACAGCCTCCCTGATCACACTGAACTGGGGCGTTTATGTCTGGGCGATTTTCAATGATCATGCGCTGGATGCCGCACTTGGTTATTATATCAACCCGCTGGTCAATGTGCTGCTCGGCGCAATTTTCCTTAAAGAGCGTCTGACAAGAGTACAGCTGGTTGCTGTATTCCTTGCCGCTGCTGCGGTGGTGTTGCTGACAGTAGAGCAGGGCGGTTTGCCTTGGGTATCTATCATTCTGCCACTGTCATTCGGCTTTTATGGTTTCTTCCGTAAATCTCTGCCGATCGGCCCGTCACAGGGCTTTATGCTGGAAGTGATCATTCTGTTCATTCCGGCCAGCGCCTATGCAATCTGGCTGTATACACAAGGGCAGGATCATTTTGTTACCGGTACACCAGCGGATATTTCTCTGCTGATGCTGGCCGGTGTGGTGACTGCTGTGCCGCTGATTATGTATGCCATCGGTGCGAAACTGCTGCGCTACACCACGCTGGGGCTGATGCAGTATATTACGCCGACCATGCTGTTCCTGATCGCTGTTTTCGCTTTCAAAGAACCATTCAACACAACGCAACTCTATGCATTCGCACTGATCTGGGCAGGTTTGATCCTCTATACATGGTCAATCCTGAAAGAGGCGCGGGCAGATAAAATCGCTGCCAAAGCATAAAACAAAATAGCAGAGTTAAATAAAAAGCCCCTCATTTGAGGGGCTTTTTATGGCTGTTGTCTGAACCGGTTCATACCTGATTTTCAGAGGATTTTTTTTCTTCGGCCATTAAGCGGCGCCTCCATGCCAATGCACTGAAAGGCAGGAATACCAGATAGGCCAAGGCCGTCAGTGTCAGTGTCTGCCAGGTAAAACTCATCAGAAAACCGGCATAGATTACCACGCCGAGGATCAGCGGCATCACAAAATCACGGCGGATAAAGCTGCCTGCGGTTTTGCCGTTATAAACCGGCAGACGACTAACGAGCAAAAAGGCAATCACAATCGTAAAGCCTGCGGTACCATAGGCCAAAGCCTTACTTGGCAGTACGCCGAGAAATCCGGAATAAACCGGCAGCAAAACCAGCATAGCACCGGCCGGTGCCGGAACACCGATAAAATAATTGCCTTGCCATGCCGGCCGGTTCGGATCTTCCAGCATTACATTAAAGCGCGCTAAGCGCAGGCAGCAGGCAATTGTATAGATCAGCGCCGCAATCCAGCCGAACGAACCGGCCTGATCCAGCATAAACAGATAAAGCACCAGTGCCGGAGCCACGCCGAAATTCACGATGTCGGCCAGAGAATCCATCTGGGCACCGAATTTGGAAGACCCTTTCAGGAGCCGCGCAATCCGTCCGTCAATACCGTCGAGAAAGGCCGCTAACAGCACCATGGCCACGGCCTGTTCGAAACGATGCTCAATCGCCAGACGGATACCGCTTAACCCTGCACAGATCGCAAGAACGGTAATCAGATTAGGAATAATAATCCGCATCGGGATTTCGGAAAAGCGCGGACCGCGCCCTTCCGTATTGCCATTTGGATCCAGCGGCGGGAAAGGTGCTTCAAGCATCAGGCAATCCGCACGGTTGGCGCAGTGCGCGTTTCATCAAATTCTGCCAGAACGGTTTCGCCTGCCACAGCCGTCTGGCCGACAGCAACACGGGCTACAGCGCCTTTTGGCAGATAAATATCATTTCGCGAACCAAAGCGGATCAGGCCGAAACGCTCACCGGTTGAGAGATCATCGCCGGTTTTCGACCAGCAAACGATACGACGGGCCACCAGACCGGCGATCTGCACCACGGCAACGGTACCATGGGCACTGTCGATCAGCACAGAATTGCGCTCATTCTCGGTGCTGGCTTTGTCCAGTTCTGCATTCAGAAACTTACCCGGACGGTGCATCACGGCAGTGATTTTGCCGCGTACCGGCGCACGGTTAATGTGTACTGAAAACACATTCATGAACACACAGATACGCAGCATCGGCTCTGTACCCAGATCCAGCTCTGCCGGAGGGACACACATGCCAACGGAAGAAATCTTGCCATCCGCAGAGCTGATGACGAGCTTGTCATCCAGCGGCGTGATACGCAGCGGATCACGGTAGAAATAAATGCACCAGATGGTCAGCACCATCCCTACCCAGAACAAAGGTTCCCACAACCAGCCAAGCAAAAGCGATACAACAAAAAATGCTGCAATAAAGGGGTAACCCTCACGGTGGATAGGAACAAAAGTATTGCGAATGGTATCGGACAGGCTCATCGGTTTTCCTCAGATTTTCCGCTTCAATAACGCAAAGTAACAGCGTTTAAAATGATTAAGCGCAATCAGCGCAATAAAATTCATGATATTCGTGTTTTATCATAACAAAATGCGCACAGAACATCACTGTAAGCATCCGTTCTGATTTTTACATTCCGCGTACAGACGGAATCAAAACGGTTCAGGTGATGATAACACCACCGGAACCGTCGCCATTGCTGCTTGTATAACAATGAACAGCCAGCGCGAACATCTGCTGCCATCATAGAGGATCATCCGTGCCCTGTCATTCTCCAGCAGGAGCACCGCGGGTCACAACACCAAGTTCGTCACTTTCACGGACCTGACGCAGACGTGCTTCCGCTTCATCAGCTTCACGCTGACGATCCCACATCGATGCATAGAGCCCGCCTTGTACCAGCAAATCACGATGTGTGCCGCGCTCGGCAATCTGCCCGTCTTTAAGCACAATGATTTCATCAGCGCTGATAACAGTCGACAAACGATGCGCAATCACCAGAGTGGTGCGGTCACGGCTGACCAGATCCAGAGATTGCTGAATATCCTGCTCGGTTGCCGTATCCAGCGCCGAAGTCGCCTCATCAAGGATCAGGATCGGCGGGGCTTTCAGAATTGTGCGTGCAATCGCTACGCGTTGTTTTTCGCCGCCGGAAAGTTTCAGACCGCGTTCACCGACCATCGACTGATAGCCTTCCGGCAATAGCTGGATGAAACGGTCGATCTGTGCCAGCTTGGCAGCCTGTTCCACTTCCTGCTCTGTTGCCGACGGGCGTCCATAGCGGATATTATAGGCAATTGTATCGTTAAACAGCACGGTATCCTGCGGCACCATACCAATCGCATGGCGCAGGCTGACCTGTGACACATCGCGGATGTCCTGCCCGTCAATTGTCACCGAACCCTGCTGCACATCATAGAAGCGGTACAGCAGGCGGGAGATAGTTGACTTGCCCGCACCGGACGGCCCTACAATCGCAATGGTCTTGCCGGACGGCACTTCAAAGCTGACATTGCGCAGGATCGGACGGGACGGGTCATAGGCAAAACTGACATTGTTGAAACGGATTGCCCCTTGCGAGACAGCCAGAGCCTGTGCTTCCGGTTTGTCTTTGACCTCTTCCTCAACTTCGAGAAGGTCAAACATCTGTTCAATATCGGTAAGACCCTGACGGATTTCACGATAAATGAAGCCGATCATATTCAGTGGCAGTGACAGCTGCATCAACAGCGCATTGATGAAGACAAAATCACCAAGTGTATGCGTTCCGGCCTGTACTTCGCGGGCAGACATCACCATCAGGATCATCATGCCGACACCGAAAATCACGGCCTGACCAAAGTTCAGCCAGCCAAGAGATGTCCATGTCTGGGTTGCCGCTTTTTCATAGCGCGCCATTGAGCGGTCATAGCGCTCGGCTTCCATCGCTTCATTGCCGAAATATTTGACGGTCTCAAAATTCAGCAATGAGTCAATTGCTTTGGTATTGGCGTCCGTATCGGAATCATTCATCTCCCGGCGGATATTAATGCGCCAGTCACTGGCTTTGACTGTGAACCACATATAAAGCCAGACCGTTGCCGCCACCACGATGAGATAGCTGACACCATAGGCAAATCCGAAAATTGCAGCTGTCAGTGCAAATTCCAGCAAGGTCGGCACCGAGCTCAGGATAGTGAAACGCACAATGGTTTCGATGCCTTTGACACCGCGTTCAATCACGCGGGACAGGCCGCCGGTACGACGCTCAAGATGAAACCGCAGCGACAATTTATGCATATGCACAAAAGTGCGATAGGCAAGCTGACGCACCGCATATTGCCCGACGCGGGCAAATAATGCATCGCGCAGCTGGTTCAGGCCGGCCTGAATGATACGTGCCAGATTATAGGCAACGACCAGCATCAAAGCACCGACAAAAATCTGCGGCACCCAGCTTTCCGGTTTAAAAGAGCCGTCCAGCGCGTTTGTCGCCCATTTGAAAAAATAAGGTACCAGCATCAGCACAAATTTGGCGATGACCAGATAGAATGTCGCCCAGACGACCCGCATTTTGAGATCATGACGCTCACTCGGCCACATATATGGCCAGAGTTTCGCCAGTGTTTTCAGGGTCTGACCGGATTCTGCCGAGACTGTTTTTTGTTTTTTCATAATTTCTTTTAACGCCACGGACGACCCGCTGCCGTCGCCCTCATTCTATAAGCATTTCTTTTTCCGCAATGCTGCGTGCGGTTTTCTGCTTGTCCTATCATGTCTGCGGGCATGATACGAACAAAACTGCTGCACAATGTTGTGAAACTATCAGGACGAGCAGAAGCACATCATTATTTTATGCGCTGTCTCTGCTCGTATTTCAACTTGTCACTTTACGGTAGTTTCTGCTTCACATCCTGCTCGCTGAGCGGGGTTTTTGGCATGACGAAAACCTGCCCCGGCCAGATCAGGTCAGGGTTTTTAATCTGATCGGTATTGGCCAGATAAATCGTGGTATAAC
Organism: Ochrobactrum sp. SFR4; assembly: GCF_019730395.1. Lineage (NCBI taxonomy): Bacteria > Pseudomonadati > Pseudomonadota > Alphaproteobacteria > Hyphomicrobiales > Brucellaceae > Ochrobactrum > Ochrobactrum sp. SFR4. Next base: position 192,551 of record NZ_JAAPBB010000002.1, read on the forward strand.
GCGTGCCGCTGCCATAAGTACGCTTGGAGATTGTCCAGAGATTATCGCCTTTGCGGATAATCACTGATCCTTCTGCTTTTTCCAGAGGCTGCGCCTGTGTCTCCTGGGCGGACGGGTTGCCGGTTGTGGCCTGTGCGGCATCAGGTGCGGTTTGCGCTGCAATTGCGGGAGCAACAGCAGCAATATTCTCACCGGCTTCACGGCGGAACGGAACACGCGCTGTCGCCAGAATCTTCCCGCCTTTATCCATCAGATCGGCACGAATAATATAGTCACCAACAGCAAGAGGTTGCTGGGTCTGCACCAGATAGCGCCCCTCCGGAGTGATGATTGCTGTGCCAAGCAAAGTCTCATTCGCTGAAACATTAACTGTCTGACCGCCGCGTGCATGACCGGCCACAAATACCGAGCGGCCTTCAATCTCCACAGCTTCCACGGCAATGCTGACATCATCCTGCGAGTTGCCTTCTGCCAGCCCGCCCTGTACCGCCTGCGACGGCAGCAGGGTAACTGCAGTATCACTGCCATGTGCTGCTGCCGGTGCATCTTTATTTTCTGGTGTCTGCGCAGCATTTCCGCCGCTGGCCTGCGGTGTGGTAATCATGCGGCTGGCCTGACCCGGTTCTTCAACAAGTGCGAGAACCTGACCATCCGGTGTTGCAGGAACGGAGAGGATCGCGGTCTGCTGTGATGTTGCAACGGAGTTATCTTCCGCGGTTGCACGCAGAACCAGCTGATAATCGCCGCTTTTCAGTGCCTCATCCAGAATAATAGCAAAGTCACCGTTCTCGCCTGCTTTGGCCGAGCCGAGTACACGGGTTTTGGATATGACATCAACCACAGAATTTGGTGCAGCTTTACCGGCAATAACCAGTGAGCCGTTGCCTTCTAGACGCAGCACATCAAAAACCGGAACTGTAACACTTTGTTCCGGTGTTGCTTTTTCGGAAGGCGATGGTTTGGTATCTTCTGGTGCAGCAGCATTGCCCGCAACAGGCTTGTCAGTCTGGGCAAGGGTTTCAGGCTGAGCAGTCGTGGCAGACTTGTTATCTGTTGTTGTTTTTGAAGCAGGCGCCTGCGGAGGCTGGTCCGTTTTCTGCGGAGCCATGCTGAAATATGCGAGAAGACCACCTGCTATAACTACAGCAGCAAAACCGGCAAGCGCATAACGACTATTCTGCATACGGGACTGACCCTTTTAACACCAAGCTTAAAAAAATATTATAACATGCTGTGTCTGCTTATAAATCCAAATGTATAAGCTGCATATTTGCCAACAACTAGCGCTTTTTTATTGTTACAGCAAGAATATCACATATCAGCACCAAAATTCTTGTCACATATTACAAGATAAGATGTCCGGCTTGCATCGTTCTCTATGCAAGCCCATGATTTTAAAAAGACTTCGGAAACAGTGGTGAAAGCACCGATATTTTATGCGGATTTTCACCAACCAAATTCAGAACCGAATTCACGATAGAAACTTGACGGCAAACAGCCCGCACGCGAAAAAGAAAGCATGAGTAAGATTCGATCAATATGTGTCTATTGCGGTTCTTCAACCGGCAATAATCCGGTTTACCGGGAAGCAGGGCTGGCTCTTGGCCGCTCGATTGCAGAAAATGGTCTTCGCCTGATTTATGGCGGCGGCACAAAGGGAATTATGGGTGCGGTTGCGGAAGGCGCTTACAAAGCCGGCGGCAAAGTCACCGGTATTATTCCGACATTCCTTCTCAATAAAGAAGCTGACGGCAAACAGAATGAAATGCTTGATGAGCAGATCATTACCGAGAATATGCATCAGCGCAAACAGCTGATGTTTGAACGCTCTGATGCGTTTGTAACACTGCCGGGTGGTATTGGTTCTGTTGAGGAAATCGTGGAAATGATGACCTGGGCACAGCTCGGCCATCATAAAAAGCCGATGGTTTTCGCCAATATCAATCATTTTTGGGAGCCGATGATTGCCATGCTCGATCATATGCGCACAGAAGGCTTTATCCATACCGGCCATCGTGTGCAGCCAAAAATACTCGATACTGTGGAAGAGATTATTCCTTATATTTTTGATGCAGCCGCTAAAGGTGATGCATCGGGTGATGAAGAGATTATCGCCCGTATGTAAGCGGAGTTTACGACTATTAGAGCACCGGGCGCGCCGTTGGGTGCACAAAACTCGCTCTAACACTCTAAAAAGCCCGCTTTTGAGCGGGCTTTTTGTTGAAGGCATTAAGCTGTGTGGGTGAGTATGAAATCTGCCCGTGCCTCAGCATCTGCCTTGGGTAGTTCCATTAGAGTGAAGCCATAGTTTTGATAGACTGCCAGCATGGCCTCAAATGTGCGTTCAGCCTCTTGCGGTGATTGCTTGCGCTCTTCATCTCCCTGATAAATCTCTGGCCAGTGCGGCGCGATGAAAGCGGTTTTATTATAGTGAAAGTGCTTCACTGCCTGATGCACATGATCCGGCACAGGCAAGCCTGTAAGATTGAGATAGCCGGCAATATCGGCCATGCCGCGGTCAAAGAAATACGGCCTGTCAGATACTGCCTGTGTGGCCAGCAGGTGAGAGCGCATTTCCCATGACAGCATCATTTCCGCGAAGAGTGCGGGATCAAGCCATGGCAAAGCCTTGCCGCTGATTTTCACCTGATCCTGAATGATATGTCGTCCGGCTTCCTGACTATGCTGATAACCCCGCTGTTTGAGAATGTTGAGCAGGGTGGTTTTGCCGGAGCCCGGGCCGCCGGTAATAATATAAAAATGATCCATGACAGATCCTTCTGTTTTCAGAGAATTGAAAAATTGGATAGTTCAGGGGGAAGGCGGCAGGATAAAAGGAGGCAGCAGGGAGCTGCGAATAAAAAGGCCGCGAAGAAAATTATATGATTGAAAAGACTGGATAGAAAAACATTTCTGGCCGGTAATTAATAATCCGGCCAGATGATTTTAGGTCATAATACTTATGATGGCATGTGATATTGCAGGAATTTATCCTGCCGTACATCATAAAGCTGACCGGTAATGGTCAAAGCCGGATCGGCGAGCTGCACAATTTTAGCAGCCACATCGGCCGGATGCGGCAATGTTTCCGGATCTTCACCCGGCATTGCTTTGGCACGCATTGCTGTGCGCGTAGCCCCCGGATTGACGGAGTTAACCCGCAACGGCATTTGTTTGGTCTCTTCAGCCCATGAGCGCCCCATCACTTCCACCGCAGCTTTGGAAGCTGCATAGGGTGCCCAGAATGCGCGCGCTGTATGGGCAACACCGGATGACATCAGAATAGCACGGCCGGCATCAGAACGACGCAACAGCGGATCAACCGAGCGGATCAGACGCCAGATTGAAGTGAGGTTGGTGCTGATAACATTGTCAAAAACCTTGGCTTCCACATGTCCGACCGGAGAGATTGTGCCAAGCACACCGGCATTGGCGACGAGAATATCCAGCTTGCCCCAGCGGTCGTTGATAGATGAACCAAGCAGATCGAGTGCAGGCATGTCTTTCAGATCAAGCGGGACAAGCGTTGCTGTATTCCCCATTGCCTGAATTTCATCATCCAGTTCTTCAAGGCCGCCGACAGTCCGCGCAACTGCAATGACATGGGCACCGCGTTTCGCCAGTTCCAATGCCAGAAAATAACCGATGCCGCGGGATGCGCCGGTCACCAGTGCTGTGCGTCCGCTCAGATCAAAGCTCATAAAAATCCACCCGTTTCAGTCTGTATAATGTAAAGGCGGCTGAAAGCCGCCTTTTAGGATTTTAGCCGTTGCTGGAAAGTAATGCGAAATTGTGGATATTCGACAATTCTTCCTGATCGACCAAACGGGTCGGATAGTCGCCCGTGAAATAATGGTCAGTAAATTGCGGGGCTTTCGGATTGCGTTTCTCGCCGCCGACTGCCTCGTAAAGACCGTCAATGGAGAGAAATTCCAGCGAATCCGCGCCAATATAATCGCACATTGCCTGCAGATCCGGATATTGGTTGGCCAGCAGCTTGTCTGCATCCGGCGTATCAATACCGTAGAAATCCGGATGATGGATCATCGGAGAGGCCACACGGATATGCACTTCCTTGGCTCCGGCATCGCGGATCATCCGCACGATTTTCATCGAAGTGGTGCCGCGCACAATGGAGTCATCCACCAGCACAACACGTTTGCCTTCAATGATCGCGCGGTTTGCTGAATGTTTCAGCTTCACGCCGAGGGCGCGGATCTGCTGTGTCGGTTCAATAAAGGTGCGGCCGACATAGTGATTGCGGATAATGCCGAGCTCAAACGGAATACCGCTGGCTTGTGCATAGCCGATTGCTGCCGGAGTGCCGCCATCCGGCACAGGTACAACAACATCCGCTTCAACGGGGGCTTCTTTTGCCAGATTAATACCGGCATTTTTACGCGCAACATAAACATTGCGGCCGCCGACAACAGAGTCAGGACGGGCAAAATAAACATATTCAAACAGGCATACACGTTCCGGCTTGCGGTTCGACGCTTTGATGGATGTGGTGCTGATAGAGCCGTCTGCCTGTGTTTCGCAGATAATGACTTCGCCGTTTTCCACATCACGGATATATTTTGCGCCGATAATGTCAAGTGCGCAGGTCTCAGAACAGAAAATCGGCTTGCCGTCGAGTTCGCCCATAACCAGCGGACGGATACCGACAGGGTCGCGTGCTGCAATCAGTTTGGTGCGGGTCATAGCGAGGATCGCATAGCCGCCTTCAACCTGACGGATCGCATCGACAAAACGGTCGCTGGATGACGCGAGGCGCGAACGGGCGATAAGATGCAGTACAACTTCAGAATCGGAAGTGGACTGGCAGATCGCACCGGAGGCAATCAGATGACGGCGCAGGCTCAGACCATTGGTGAAATTACCGTTATGGGCAATGGCGATGCCGCCGACTTCCAGTTCGGCAAACAGAGGCTGCACATTGCGCAGTACAGTTTCACCGGTGGTGGAATAGCGCACATGACCAATCGAAAGATTGCCCGGCAGTTGTTTCAGCGTTGCCGGATTGGTGAAGTGATCACCCACCAGCCCCATGTGACGTTCGGAATAGAATCGTCCTTCATGATAGGAAACAATACCGGCCGCTTCCTGTCCGCGATGCTGCAGGGCATGCAGGCCGAGAGCTGTCAGCGTTGCCGCATCCTCATGGCCCAGAATGCCAAAGACGCCGCATTCTTCATGCAAGGCGTCTTCATCAAAGGAGAAACGGGAAGAGTTCTGAAGCGGTTCTGTGCCGCCGCTCTCTCCTGTGTGAGAGGCGCAGATCTTCTGAGAATGATCTGACGAAATATGGGCGGTTTCACCGGAATGACTGATCATAGCCGCTGGGCCTTTCGATTGCAGAGCAATTAAAAATGCTCTCTATCATAAGAGTGCTTTTACTGCATAGTCCCAAAACCGAAAGCTTTCCGGTTGCAGTGCCATGCAAAAGGAACAATTCAGAGCATTGCGCAGAGTTCAGACGGCTGAGGCTCAAAATGCAGCTCTGATGAAAAGTCTGAGCGGGACATCAGGAAGAGGGTGTTCGGGAGGCTATTATGTTTTCTGCTGTTCTCAGCAGGAAAATAGCTCCTTAGCAGACATTACTCCCCATATGTCTCTGATTTTCAGCCTCATATATGGCGGTTAGTCCTTAGACACAACAGTTCTCCTCAGGTTTTAAACAATAGCACAATTTGGTCGCAGGCTGTGTGGTTTATTTTATCACTTGCGCAAGCTGCGATTTCAAATTAATAAACCGAGCGTTCAGTCTATTTTAGAGGTGCGCTATGCGCGTGACAGATCCTGAAAAACATCAGGCAAAGAAACAGATGATTTTAGATGCGGCGAAAGCCTGTTTCGCAGAGCAGGGGTTTCACCAGACCAGCACGGCGCAGATTTGTGCGGCAGCAGGTGTCAGTACCGGAAATCTGTTTCATTATTTCTCAAGCAAGAAAGCAATCATCGCTGCGATTGTTGAAGAGGATTTGCAGCAGACCCAGATATTTGTTGCGGCATTGCGCGAGCAGGAAAATCTTGTGGCCGCATTGGACGCTTTTTTTGATGTGGTGCTGGATGTTGCTTCCGACCCTGCACAGGCGTCGCTGGCTTTGGAAATTGCCGCAGAAGCCGGGCGGGATGCGGAGGTCGGTGTATTGTACCGGCTGAGCACACGGGTGATGCGTGAAGAACTGGAATATCTGGTCAGTCTCGGAATGGAGCGCGGACAGTTCAGCCGGCAATTTTCTGCTGCTTCGGTCGTACATTGTCTTATGGTGATGGTGGACGGTATTTTCAGCCGTGTTTCTGTTGATCCGCAATTTAAGCCTCAGGAACAGAAAGCAGCATTGAAAACAATGATGACGGGTGTGCTTGATCTTGCAAATGACAGGGAAGCGCAAAAATGAAATCGGATGTCCCGTCTCAGACTGCAAAACCTGCATCCCGTATTGCGGATGTTGATGCCCTGCGCGGTTTTGCGCTGCTTGGCATTTTACAGGTCAATATTATGGCTTTTGCCTCGGTTTTCTACGGATTGCCGACGGGAGGGCCGGAGCAGAGCATTGGCTTTAATGATCTGGTGCAGCTGATTATCTCAACAATCTTTGAGATGAAGTTCTATCTGTTGTTCTCTTTTCTGTTCGGCTATAGCGTCACACTGCAAATGCAATCGGCAGTGCGTGCCGGAGAGGCTTTTATCCCGCGTTTTTTACGGCGTCAGGCCGGTTTGTGGATTGTCGGTCTGCTACATGCAGTTCTGCTTTTCCACGGCGATATTCTCACGACCTATGCTGTGCTTGGCGTTATCCTGCTGATCTGGCGTAATAAGCTTGACCATACGCTTGTGAAAAGTGCTGTTTGGTTGATTGGTATAACAGGAATGCTATGGGCACTGCTGGGTATGCTGCAATGGATGGCATCTGATTTGCAGGATCCTGCGCAGGATCTGCTGAACGCACAATATGCTTATATGGCTTATAGCGGCAGTTTTGGCGCCGTTATCATGCAGCATATCAATGAGCTGCAGGTGATGTGGGTTATTCTGTTGCTAATACAGGCTCCCTGTGCGTTGGCCATGTTTTTACTCGGTTTTCTGGCAGGCAGGCATCAGTTTCTGGCACAACCGGAGCTGTACAGACCTTATCTGAAGCCGGCAATTAAAGCAGGGCTGTTTATCGGGCTTCCGGCATCGCTGATCACGGCACTGACGGCTTTACTTGGCAGTGGTACGCAGTGGGAAATCTTTGGTCTGGCACTGAGCCTTGTGACTGCACCGCTGCTGACTTTTGGTATAATCGCGCTGATGCTCCGGTTTTTTGGTACAAAACACGGTCAGTTCTGGCGTGATGCGCTGGCTCCGGCAGGACGCATGGCACTGTCCAATTATTTGCTGCAATCGCTGATATGCAGTTTCATTTTCTACGGTTTCGGTCTCGGATTGATCGAGAAAACAACGGCAATTATCAATGTGCTGATTGGCTTGTCTGTTTTTACAGTCCAGCTGTTTGTGAGCCGGTGGTGGATGCGCCATTATTATTACGGGCCGCTGGAATGGCTGCTGAGGGCTTTGACAATCGGGCGCTGGCCGGATTTCAGAAAGCCGAATGCCAGACTGGGAGTGTAACAAAAACGCCGGCAGATTTATCTGCCGGCGTTTTTGTTAAATATGTGAATTGGATTTAGTTTGCCGGTTGAGCCGGTACATCATTCTCAGGCACATCCTGTGCGGAAGGCTGGGTGCCTAATTGCGGCTTCAGGCGCTCAATGATTGCGGTTTCAGGATCTTCCGGCAGCATATCCACCAGCTGCTGGCCAAGGGAATCCAACATCGGCTTGGATTTGGCATTGGTGATCCAGCCTGGCTGATCTGTAGCCACAAGCCAGTTGAAGAACAGCATTGCAACCACAACCAGCAGAACACCGCGTGCCGCACCGAAAATGAAACCCAATGTGCGGTCAAGTGCACCAATACGGCTGTCGATGATGAAATCGGCAATTTTCATGGTGATGATTGAAACAACAATCAATGTTACCAGAAAGACTGAGCCGGCTGCCGCAATGTTCAGAATGGTTTCATTGCTGATATATGGCTGCAGGTAAGGCACGACAGGCTTATAGAAGAAATAGGCGGCCAGAGCTGCCGCAGCCCAGGATGCCACCGAAAGCACTTCGCGCGAAAATCCGCGTACCATGGCCAGAATGGCTGATACGAGGGTTACCCCGATAAGAATTCCGTCTAGCAATGTAATCGGCATCCTGCCTAATTCCTCTGTGTCGGTCTGTCCCTCGGGACATATAATTTTGTGCGGGCATAATTGCCGCAGCTCAAAGATTTACAGTGTCTCGCGTCAGTCCGATAGAGTTGTGACACTTTTGTCGTCGAAAATTAACCTGAATTTCTTTCATAAATCACTAATTCGGGAGCCGATTGCAATTTAAAGCCGTTATAGCCTGTAAAAATACAAGCTATGTGGGGTTGCTAATGCCTCGCATACATCATTTTAAGTTGCAGAGAACCTATGATTCCCGAATTTTCTGTAGCGATAGACCTATGTTAATCGCGGTTCTGCGCATTCTTTCCGGGGCCTGAAGCTGCAATACGTGCCACCAGATCGGGCAGGGAGCCGGTTTCTGTCAGCGTGAAATTGCGTGGTTTTGACAATTCACCTCCGCCGACTGGCAGTACAGCTTGTTTAAAGCCGAGTTTCTCCGCCTCTTTGATACGCTGAGCCGCATGGGCAACGGCACGTACTGCGCCTGAGAGACTGACTTCACCAAAATAAACGCTATTGGCAGGCAGCGGAATACCGGCAAGCGACGAGACAAGCGCTGCGGCCACAGCCATATCAGCTGCCGGTTCGGAAATACGATAACCACCGGCTACATTGAGATAGACATCATGCTGGCCGAAGCGCACGCCACAATGGGCTTCCAGCACGGCAAGGGTCATGGAAAGACGGCTGTTATCCCAGCCGACAACGGCACGGCGCGGTGTGCCGAGTGTAGATGGTGCCACAAGTGCCTGAATTTCCACGAGAACGGGGCGTGTGCCTTCCATTCCGGCAAAAACCGCAGCTCCCGGAGCCTTTTCATTGCGTTCACCGAGAAAGAGTTCCGACGGGTTGGAAACTTCCCGCAAACCCTTATCGGACATTTCAAATACGCCGATCTCATCGGTCGGGCCAAAACGGTTTTTGACAGTGCGCAGGATGCGGTAATGATGGCCGCCTTCGCCTTCAAAATACAAAACGCCGTCAACCATATGTTCGACCACACGCGGCCCCGCAATCTGACCTTCTTTGGTCACATGGCCGACCAGTACCACGGCAGCACCGGTTGATTTGGCATAGCGGATCATCGCCTGCGCACCGGCACGTACCTGCGTCACCGAACCCGGTGCGCTGTCAGCCGCATCTGTCCACAGGGTCTGGATGGAATCAATAATCACCAGATCAGGGCGTGGTTTGGTATCAATGGTCGCGAGAATATCCTCGACATTGGTTTCTGCTGCCAGTTCCACAGATGTGTCTGCGGCATGCAATCTCTGAGCGCGCAGGCGAATCTGTGCCACAGCTTCTTCACCGGATACATAGATGATGCGGTTGCCGCGACGTGCCAATGCGGCCGCAGCCTGTGTGAGCAATGTCGATTTGCCAATGCCCGGGTCACCGCCGACCAGCAGTGCGGAACCGCGGACAAAGCCGCCGCCGGTTACGCGATCCAGTTCACTGATGCCGGATTGAATGCGCGGTGCATCTTCAATCTCACCGGAGAGGGTGGTGAGCGCAACGGCACGGCCTTTGCGCATCGCCATTTTGCCCGGACCCGAGCCGATGCCGCCGGATGTGCCTTCTTCGACAAGTGTGTTCCACTCACCGCAGCCGTCGCATTTGCCTGCCCAGCGCGAATGCGTTGAGCCGCAATTCTGGCAGATGAACTGAATCCGGTTTTTAGCCAAGCTCTTATCTTTCAGTGATCGTCATATTGTTCAGGCAGATAAGTGCCTTCGGCCAGATCGGTAAAGCGCGTGAATTCCGACTGGAAGGCGAGTTTTACAGTACCAGTAGGACCGTGACGCTGCTTGGCTATGATCACATCAGCCGTGCCTTTGACCTTCTCAAAGTGCATTTTCCATTCGTCATATTTCGGATCGAATTCATCACGTGGTTCAAGGTTTTTGACGTAATATTCTTCACGATACACGAAGAGCACAACGTCCGCATCCTGCTCGATGGAACCCGATTCACGAAGATCGGAGAGCTGCGGGCGTTTGTCTTCACGGTTTTCTACCTGACGGGAGAGCTGTGACAGAGCAATAATCGGCACGTTCAGCTCTTTACCAAGGGCTTTAAGACCCGTGGTGATTTCGGTGATTTCCTGCACACGGTTTTGTGCCGAGGCTTTGGACGAACCGGTCATCAGCTGAATATAGTCAATCACCAGACAATCAAGGCCGCGCTGACGCTTGAGGCGGCGGGCACGCGCAGACAACTGCGCAATGGAGATACCACCGGTCTGGTCAATATAAAGCGGAATACGCTGCATCGTCTGTGTACAGGCGATCAGCTTTTCAAAGTCGGTTTCAGAGATTTCACCGCGACGGATTTTGGATGAGGAAACTTCTGTCTGCTCAGAAATAATACGGGTTGCCAGCTGTTCGGCGGACATTTCGAGCGAGAAGAAGCCGACCACACCACCATTGATGGCTTTCATTGAGCCGTCAGCCAGCTGTTCACCCTGATAAGCGGCAGCAATATTGAAGGCGATATTGGTGGCAAGGGAGGTCTTACCCATGCCCGGACGTCCCGCCAGCACGATCAAGTCGGAAGACTGCAGGCCACCCATCTTACCATCCAGCATGTGGATGCCTGTGGAAACACCGGAGAGATGTCCGTCACGCTGGAAGGCAACGCCCGCCAGATCAATCGCGGTTTTAACGGCTTCGTTGAAAGGCTGGAAGCCGCCGTCATAGCGGCCGGTTTCCGCCAGTTCGAACAGGCGGCGTTCCGCATCTTCAATCTGGCTTCGCGGTGCCATATCGACCGGCGCATCATAGGCGACATTGACCATTTCCTCACCGATGCCAATCAGCGAGCGGCGTGTGGCAAGGTCATAGATCGCGCGGCCATAATCTTCCGCATTGATAACGGTTACCGCTTCGGCGGCAAGGCGCACCACATATTGAAATACAGTCATGTCGCCGACTTTATCATCGGCTGGCAGGAAGGTTTTCATGGTCACAGGATTGGCCATTTTACCGACGCGGATCAGCTCGGATGACAGTTCATAAATACGGCGATGCAGCGGATCGTAAAAATGCGGCGGCTTCAGAAAGTCCGAAACACGGTAGAAAGCATCATTATTAATCAGGATCGCGCCGAGAAGAGCCTGTTCCGCTTCGATATTATTCGGGGCTTCGCGGTAAAGCGAATTCTGGGTGTCCCGTGTCTCTTCAAGTTTGTGAACCGTCGCGTCAGCCATAAAGTTCTGGATCCTTTGCCGCAATCAAGCGGGAATTATCCGGCAAAAAGCCGGACATCAGAGTCTGTTGAAATATGAGTGTAAACAATCTGCCGGTGCAGTTGAAGCGGCTATACCATGATTCACAGCGATTCACAGGCTGCAGCTGCAAGAACTGCCTGTCAGATAGTCATCGCATGGGGTCTTTTAACGGGGATCAGTCCGCAGTGGCCAGCAAAGACTGGTGATAGCGGAGCTGGAACTGTCCGGTCAGAAGAAAAATATAGGCTGCTAATTCGCTCAGTTCTTCAAGGTTTTGAGCGGCTGCGCCGGTCAGGCCGGTTGTGAGGCCAAGATGCTCTTCTGCTGCTGTTGAAATCATCATGCACAGCGTTGCCAGTAAAAATGCCCCCCATGGCAGGCCGCCGGATTGCTGCAATGGTTTGAGCAATTTATGGGAGCCGTTTTTCAGCATCAGAACAGCGAACAGCAAAACAGAGGCAATCAATGCCGGCATGATGGCCGGTTTGTACCAGAGCTGGCCGGATGAGAAGAAAGGGCCAAGCTCGGAAATGCTGATCGGCTCAAGGAAAACCGCACCCCAGCTCAGCTCCCGAACTGCGCAGATAAACCAGATCAGTGCCGCACCACGCCAGAACCATTTCCAGTCAGAACTGCCGGATTTTTGAAAAATCAGTGCCTGTATCATACCCAGAAACAGCAAAGCTGCCTGAGCATTCTCAACGGGGCCGTTTTCCCATGAAGTCCATGCAGGGAGAATGAGTGCCAGCGGATAGGAAGCGAGAAGAACCAGTAATCCTGCAGATAAGACAAACAGGGTTGTTTTATTCAGGCGCGGGTGCAGCTTGGTTTGCACGCTGGGCATCAGATATTTATCCTTGAAACAACAGCGCTCCGAAAGATGCGATGCAGGTTTCAGATAAAAGAGCGCGTAAAAGCATACAGATAAATGTCTGAAGCGCACCAGCGGTGCAATCGCAAGAACTTCACAATCTCTTGATAAAAACTTGATGAGCGGCAGAGTGTCGTCAATTTGTCACAAAAGTGCAGCCGTCGGCCGGCGTTTTAATAAACCAGATGTTTCGGGCTGGCTTTCTCGCTGCTGCTGTCATTACAGGCTTTAAACTTACGCATTTCCAGCCGCTTAAGCCGTTTTTCTTCCTGCTCAATGTAATTGCGGGTCAGGGGCACTGCATCCTGTTTGTGTGCTAGCTGTATCTGAAATACCATCATATTCTGCCAGCGGAAGGCGGATTCCGAGCCTGCCAGATAAAATTCCCACATCCGGCAAAAACGCTCATCATAAATGGCTTTTGCTTTGTCGCGGTTTGCCATGAAAGCTTCACGCCATGCTTTGAGCGTTTCCGCATAATGCAGGCGGAGAATTTCGATATCCGTAATAATCAGCCCCGCATTTTCAATATGCGGCAGGACTTCCGAGAGAGAGGGGATATAGCCGCCGGGGAAAATATATTTACGGATAAACGGATTGGTGACGGAAGGCTCGTCACTGCGGCCGATAGAATGTAACAGCATGGAACCATCCGGTTTTAGCAGCCGCGCAACCTGCTGAAAAAACTCGGCATAATGGGTAACACCCACATGTTCAAACATGCCGACAGAGCTGATCCGGTCGAATTGCTGGTTCAGTTCGCGATAATCCTGCAACAGAAATTGCGCCTGTTGATGCAGCCCGCGCGTTTTTGCCCGTTGATTGGCAATCTGGAATTGTTCCTGAGACAGGGTTACACCGGTAACATCCGCATCAAGAAATTCAGCAAAATACAGACCCAAACCACCCCAGCCACAGCCGATATCCAGTAATTTATCCTCCGGTTTGATTTGCAGCTTGGCTGCGATATGCCGCTTCTTGGCCAGTTGTGCTTCTGCAAGAGTGGTTTCAGGTGTTTCAAAATAGGCGCAGGAATATTGCTTATCGGGATCAAGAAACAGATCATACAGATCGCCGCTCAGATCATAGTGCCGTTGCACATTTCTGGATGAGCGTGCCAGCGTGTTCATTTGCTGTAATGGCCTGAAAACTTTGCGCAATCTGGTTAAAACACGCATCCACGGCTCTTTTGCCGCCGTGGGGCCGGTATTCTCAAAGACCAGCCGGAGAAAGCTGTAAATATCGCCTTCCGGAAAACTGATATCCCCGTCCATGAAGCATTCGCCGAGCTTCAGTTCCGGATCAAGAGCGATCGCTCTTTCCGCTGCTTTATTGTGAAAGATAAGCGTGACATGCGGTGCAGCGCTGTTGCCGTAAGTGTGTGTCGTGCCGTCGGCAAATTGTACTTTAAGATCGCCGCTTGAGATCAGCTTGTTCAGAACCGAATGCAGCATGCTACTCATGTTTCATCCTCCTCCGATCTTGCAGAACCGGTTGAGCGACGGATGAAGCGGCGAGTTTCCGCGCTTGTATCCGTTTTCGAGCATTTCCAGCAAAAAGTGCGAAGCGGTTTTTCGTTGGACAATGCGTCAATACAAAGAGCTGGACCGGTACAGCACGTTAAGAATAACCGGTTTTATTGTTCTGGAAAGAGCGGGGCAGAAATAATTACGGAGAGTGTAATCATTTTCGCGTGATGGTTTCATAAATAAACGGGTAATAAAAAAGCTGCACCGGATGTCCGGTGCAGCTTTTCAGATGCGAAATCTGTAGAAAAACGCTGATTATGCGTTTTCTTCGCCGTCGAAGTCTTCGTCGAAAACTTCTTCAGCCAGAGGAGCTTCTTCGATGCCGTAGATTGCAGCAGCAGTCGACAGATCTTCACCTTTTTCCTGACGCAGAGCTTCGTCAGCTGTACGTGCGATGTTGATGGTGATTGTTGCCGATACTTCCGGGTGCAGAACGATCGAGATTGTGTGAATGCCGATTGTCTTGATCGCGTGGTTCAGGTCAACCTGGTTGCGGTTCAGCGAGAAGCCTTCAGCGGTTACAACGTCAGCAACGTCACGTGTCGAAACCGAACCGTACAGCTGACCGGTTTCACCAGCCGAGCGAACAACGATGAAGCTTTTGCCGTCCAGCTTGTCAGCAACGGCCTGTGCTTCGGTTTTGCGTTCCAGATCACGGGCTTCGAGCTGAGCGCGCTGGGATTCAAAACGAGCCATGTTGGCTTCGTTGGCACGCAGTGCCTTGCCCTGCGGGAGCAGGAAGTTACGGGCAAAGCCGTCTTTTACAGTAACAGTATCGCCCATCTGACCGAGGCGGCTGATGCGTTCAAGCAGGATAACTTTCATTGGACTATTCCTTGAGTGTTTAAGTTCTGAATGTGTTTATGGTTATGAATTCTGAGACGGATCTTTGGAGAGCGGGGCACCGCGCGATGTATCGAGCAGACCGAATATCATGAAGATCAGTGCAGAGAATGCGAAGACGATGAGCAGAAAATAGGCTAGCCACAGCGCAAACGGACGCCATGTGGCACCGCGTGTCCGCCAGTGAATAATTGCCAGACCTGCCATGATGAAGCCCGAAGCAAGCGCACCGGCAAAAGTGGTGGCGATCATGCTGGCAGGGCCGGACAGGAACATGGATCCGGCAAAGGTAAGAGCGAAAACCAGCAAAGCAGGTCGCGGCATACGCAATGTTGCAGGCCAGTTATCGCGCGGGCGACGCAGCACACCGGAGCGTTCAGTAATGCGCAACGCGAGATAGAAATTAGCCGTCAGGAACATCAGGCTGGTCGCAGCCTGAATAGCAGGCAGGCCGAACAACAGGAACTGCTGCAGCATTTCACGGAAGTCGTCGCTCGCATTGAACTGCGGATCGGAAGCCTGCAGGCTTGCAATCATCGCGCCTGTCAGTTCACGCACCATCTCTTCGCCATAGCCGATAATGGAACCGACGATAACAAAGCTGACGGAAATCAGCAGAGCGAGACGGAACATGATGTCCGGCAGCGGATACCATACCAATGCATCTTTAGGGCCGCCCAGTTCCTGAGCAGGCCGCGCAAGACCGGCAAGATAAGCGCCGGTTGCAGCAGGGATGAAACTGGTGAGGGCAATCAGAACCGCAACCATAGGTGCGGCGAAAATCGCAACGGCAATGCTCGCTGTAGCAGCGGCAATCAAACCGGCGGCGGTGCCCCAGCCAAGCGCGGCGATAAAAATAGGAAGAGGGGTGAGGACATAGAGAACCATAGCAAGGCCGCTTTGGA
Organism: Ochrobactrum sp. SFR4; assembly: GCF_019730395.1. Taxonomy (NCBI): domain Bacteria; kingdom Pseudomonadati; phylum Pseudomonadota; class Alphaproteobacteria; order Hyphomicrobiales; family Brucellaceae; genus Ochrobactrum; species Ochrobactrum sp. SFR4. Next base: position 208,198 of record NZ_JAAPBB010000002.1, read on the forward strand.
CCAGCACACCAGAAGCCAGCAGCGCGGCTGCAAGCCCCGCCAGAACTCCGGTTCCGATATGTTTGCTATTGTAGTTCATCTTAATCCTGCTGTCCTGCCCGGAGGTTTCCGGTTGCAGTTAGAGAACGATCGCTTCAGTGCTCTGTTCCCAACCTGACCTTGCGGCCACTAAATCATTATTTCTGAAGGTATGAAGCGGGGCGTGCGGACACGCCCCGAATCAAAAATCTTATTTCACAACATATGGCAGCAGGCCGAGGAAACGTGCACGCTTGATCGCTTTTGCGAGTTCGCGCTGTTTCTTCTGGCTTACAGCTGTAATGCGGGAAGGAACGATCTTGCCGCGTTCAGAAATGTAACGCTGCAGGAGTTTGATGTCCTTGTAATCGATCTTCGGTGCGTTAGGACCTGTGAATGGGCAGGTCTTACGACGACGATGGAACGGACGACGGGTCGGGATCTGATTGATATCAACCATTATTCTTCTCCTTCACCGGCAGATTCGTTGTCGCGTGGACGACGCGGACGGCGTGGACGATCGTCATCACGGCCGAAACGGTCTTCACGTTCACGACGGTCATCACGACGGCTCAGCATTGCTGACTGGCCTTCTTCGTGTTCTTCAACACGAATGGTCATGAAGCGGAGAACGTCTTCGTTAATACGCATCTGGCGTTCCATTTCAGCAACTGCAGCAGCAGGAGCATCGATGTTTACCAGTGTGTAGTAAGCTTTACGGTTCTTTTTGATACGATAAGTCAGAGGACGCAGTCCCCAGCTTTCGATTTTCCCGACTTTACCACCGTTAGCTTCAAGAACGCCCTTGTACTGTTCTACCAGTGCGTCAACCTGCTGCTGCGAGATATCCTGTCGGGCAAGGATCACATGTTCATAAAGAGCCATTGTCTTTGCCTTTCTTCAAAAAACCACCATCCGGATCAACGGCTAAGCCTCTGCGACTTGTCTATATCCGTAAAACGGAGAAGAAAGGACGCGGGTCGAGACGATCGAGAGCGGAGACACGGGAGGTTGAAATCGCTAGAATTTCTCCGGATATTTAAATCCGGCCTCCGTTCAGCCCCCAGCTGATGCCGGACAATGACGAGTGCCTATTAGTGGCTTTTTGAAAATTTTGCAACCGGCAAAAGCAAAGCTATGCGCGTTGTGTCGCTTATGCAGGCAAAAACACGGGTTATCGCAGCGATGCATACGGGTTTTCAGGCGCGAAGACTTGACTTGAAAGCAGCTGAAAGGCACAGGGCTTTGCAGTTATAGATAATTTTATCGTATCCGCAGGTGCAATATAATATATATGTGTGTGCGGATCGCCAAACACAGATACAAAATAAAGAGGCTTTAATGACTGTAGCATTTACATTTCCGGGACAGGGCAGTCAGGCTGTCGGTATGGGTAAGGCTTTGGCTGAAACCTATCCGGAAGCGCGCGCTGTTTTCGAAGAAGTTGATGATGCGCTCGGTGAAAAACTCTCAACCCTGATGTTTGAAGGGCCGGAAGACCAGCTGACGTTGACTGCAAATGCCCAGCCTGCGCTGATGGCAGTTTCGATGGCTGTTATGCGGGTGCTGGAATCACAGGGATTAAAGCTGCAGGATAAAGTCGCTTATGTTGCCGGTCATTCGCTCGGCGAATATTCGGCTCTGTGCGCTGCCGGTACATTCTCCATTTCCGATACCGCCCGTTTGCTGCGTATCCGCGGCAATGCAATGCAGGCTGCCGTGCCGGTTGGTGAAGGCGCGATGGCTGCAATCATTGGTCTTGAACATGCTGATGTTTTTGCAATTTGCGAACAGGCCTCCGCAGAAGGTTCGTGCCAGATCGCTAATGATAACGGTGGCGGCCAGCTGGTTATTTCCGGCTCCAAAGCTGCTGTTGAACTGGCTGCCAAGCTGGCATCTGAGCGCGGTGCAAAGCGCGCAATCATGTTGCCGGTCTCCGCACCATTCCATTCCAGCCTGATGGCTCCTGCTGCCAATGCAATGCGTGAAGCGCTGGCAACTGTGAATAAGCAGGCACCTGTTGTGCCGGTAATCGCCAATGTGCGCGTTGCTCCGGTTAAGGATCCGATTGAAATTGCTGATCTGCTGGTTGAGCAGGTCACAGGTCAGGTGCGCTGGCGCGAGACCGTTGAATGGTTCGCAGGTCACGGCGTGACAACGCTTTATGAAATCGGCTCAGGCAAAGTGCTGACTGGCTTGGCACGCCGCATTTCCAAAGATGTAACCGGTGTGACTGTCGGCACTGCTGAAGAGATTGATGCTGTCCTGCAAGCTCTGCTTGCATAACTTAAGATGCAGACGCTGCTGGCGTAATTGCTCAGATTTTTAAGCGCTGAAAATAATGTTATAAAGCGGGCTAAGATTGTCCGCGTACCAGAATTCAAGAGGATTTCATGTTTGATCTGACTGGCCGTAAGGCTCTCGTAACCGGTGCAACCGGCGGTATCGGTGAAGAAGTAGCACGCGCGCTGCATGCACAGGGTGCTATTGTTGCTCTGCACGGCACCCGCGTTGAAAAGCTGGAAGCGCTGGCCAAAGAACTGGGCGAACGCGCTTATATCTTCCCTGCGAACCTTTCGGACCGTGAAGAAGTGAAGGCACTTGGTCAGGCTGTGGAGAAGCAACTCGAAGGTGTCGATATTCTGGTCAATAATGCCGGTATCACCCGTGATGGTCTGTTTGTACGTATGAGCGATGCAGACTGGGATGCGGTGATCGAAGTGAACCTGACTTCCGTATTCGGTCTGACCCGCGAGCTGACCCATCCTATGATGCGTCGCCGCTTTGGCCGTATTATCAATATTACATCCATCGTCGGTGTAACCGGTAATCCGGGACAGGCCAATTACTGCGCTTCAAAAGCCGGTATTATCGGCTTCTCCAAATCGCTGGCTCAGGAAATTGCGTCACGCAATGTGACTGTGAATTGCGTTGCTCCGGGCTTTATTGAGTCGGCTATGACCGAAAAGCTCAATGAGAAGCAGAAAGACACAATCATGTCGGCTATCCCTATGAAGCGCATGGGGCAGGGTGCTGAAATCGCATCGGCCGTTGTCTATCTGGCAAGTAATGAAGCCGCTTATGTGACGGGCCAGACCCTGCACGTAAATGGCGGTATGGCCATGATCTGATGAAGATCCGGCCGGTTTCTGAACGGTTCCGGCCGGAATAATCATGAATAAAAGAACTTTAAAAAGCTGATAATACAGCAATAAAGCGCTTTTTTCTGTTGTTTTAACGGTTTTTGCTCTGTTTCGCTGTGGTTGCTTGTTAAAATGGACTTTGCCAAACAGCAGAACCGTGATAATGCCCCGAATATTGCTGCGCTGCATGTTTTATGTTTCGCGGCGGCAGCAGTGATAAAATATGATTGCGCTTCAACGGCGCAGCAGTTAAATCGCTGCAACTGAAATATATTGTATAATGCGCCTGAAATGCATTTCTGTTTCAGGCATTATGCAGTAGGAATATCCACAGGATGCTTTTCATTGTGATGAATGTTGCAATGGTGAGTTATCTTAACACTTGATTACAATCAGCCATGCCGCTACCAAGGCTATGGTATTAACAGGTCGAGGTCCGACATGAGCGACACCGCAGAACGCGTCAAGAAAATCGTTGTTGAACATCTGGGCGTAGATGCCGAAAAAGTAACTGAAGGCGCAAGCTTCATTGATGATCTGGGCGCAGACAGCCTGGACACAGTTGAGCTGGTAATGGCTTTCGAAGAAGAATTCGGCGTAGAAATTCCTGATGATGCAGCTGAAACCATCCTGACGGTCGGCGACGCTGTTAAATTCATCGATAAAGCTTCTGCTTGATTATTCGTATAATCGGCAGGCAGATATCGGGCCGGAAGATCATATCTTCCGGCCCTTATCGTTTGAGCAAAGATATATATTTCAATAAGGCTGGAGCATTTCACAGCCAAATTGTTTCAATTTGGCTGCAGTGAGAATGCGATAAATAAAAGCAAGAGCGAGCGTAGTGATCCAAACTGGGTGTTACCACTCTGGGCGTTATTTAAACAGTTCGTGAGCCTGATATGCAGTTCTATTTGCGGATCTGTAATTAATTACTCCACAAAAGCACTGTAACAATCTATTAATTCTGCGTAATTCTAACGCTTGATCGATTCCGGTCGGGATATTACGCAGTTGATTAATCTGCGCTGCCTGCAACTGATATTGAATCAGTGAGAGACAGGATCAGGCGCGGGGAAGGATACATATGAGAAGAGTCGTCGTTACCGGTCTTGGCCTGGTGTCACCTTTGGCAAATGGTGTTGAAGAAACCTGGAAGCGTTTGCTCGCAGGCCAAAGCGCAGCGCGCCGCGTGACCGAATTCGAAGTTGACGACCTTGCCTGTCAGATTGCCTGCCGTATTCCTGTCGGCGATGGCACAGACGGCACATTCAACGCTGATCTCTATATGGAACCAAAGGAACAGCGTAAAGTTGATCCTTTCATCGTCTATGCGGTCGGCGCTGCCGATCAGGCTCTGGATGATGCAAACTGGCATCCGGAAAGCGATGAAGACCAGATCCGCACCGGCGTGCTGATCGGTTCCGGTATCGGCGGTATCGAAGGTATTGTTGAGGCCGGCTATACGCTGCGCGACAAAGGTCCGCGCCGTATTTCACCTTTCTTCATTCCGGGTCGTCTGATCAATCTGGCTTCCGGCCATGTTTCGATCAAGCACAAGCTGCGCGGCCCGAACCACTCTGTAGTCACTGCCTGCGCTACCGGTACACATGCTATCGGTGATGCTGCCCGTATGATTGCTTTCGGTGATGCTGATGTGATGGTTGCAGGTGGTACAGAATCTCCTGTCAGCCGTATTTCGCTGGCCGGTTTTGCTGCCTGTAAGGCGCTGTCTACCAAGCGGAATGATGATCCGACAGCGGCATCGCGTCCTTATGACGAAGACCGTGACGGTTTTGTTATGGGTGAAGGTGCAGGCGTTGTGGTTCTCGAAGAGCTGGAACATGCGCTGGCACGCGGTGCGAAAATCTATGCAGAAGTGATCGGCTACGGCATGTCCGGCGATGCTTATCACATCACTGCGCCAAGTGAGAACGGTGAAGGCGCGCAGCGCTGCATGGAAGCTGCCCTGCGCAGTGCCAAAATCACACCGGATGCTGTTGATTATATCAATGCTCACGGCACCTCGACCATGGCTGATACGCTCGAACTGGCTGCTGTTGAACGTGTTGTCGGAGATTCAGCCTCGAAGATTTCCATGTCCTCGACCAAGTCCTCGATCGGTCACCTGCTCGGTGCAGCGGGTGCGGCAGAAGCGATTTTCTCGACACTGGCAATCCGCGATAATATTGCGCCTGCAACACTCAATCTCGACAATCCGTCGGTCAGCACCAAAATCGATCTGGTGCCGCATAAGCCGCGCGCCCGTCAGATTGATATTGCTGTGTCGAATTCGTTCGGCTTCGGCGGTACCAATGCTTCGCTGATCCTGCGTCGTTATCAGGCCTGATACAGCATTTTAGCTGAGGGAATGAAGAGGCCGCTTTCAGTGAAGGCGACCTTTTATTAAGAGCTATATTGGGACGGCTAAAGCCGTTTTTGAACGACAGACACAAGCAATCCGTATTTCAGATCAAAATACTCTCTTAAATATGGATTCTTTCTGTCGAAAGCTTTGTTCACGGGTTGCGGCATTCGTGCTTTTGCCGCAATTATTGTGCCCACTAAGTGAAGAAACTAAAAATACAGATTAATCGGCTCAGGCCTTTGGTTGTAATTGCCAGCAGGTCGGGTTGAACCGGAGTGTAAGTGTGACGTCAGACCAATCATCTGAAAATAAATCTGCTGGTCAGCCTGTCGTTTCTGATAGTGCTGCTCAGAATAGTGCGTCACCATCTCATACGGGGAGCGCTGCACCTGCGAGCGCTCATAAGCCTGTTACTTCTGATGAAAATGCAATTGTTGCACCGGTTTCTCCGGAAATCGCCGCAGCACCTGCTGCGCCTGCTTCAGCTCCGGCAGCAACGCCGGCTCAGCCGGAAGCCGCTGTAAAAGCTGAAAAATCCGTGACACCCGATGCAGCTGAACCGGCAACAGGACCTTTGGTTCTGAAATCGGCAAGCGAAGCACTGCGTCCTGAACCGGGCACACCACCACCAGCACCGAAGAAGCGCAAACGTTCGCGTCATGCCCGCAGCCAGATTGTGGTTTTTGCCAATTTCATGCTGTCTATGCTGGTTTTTCTGGTGATCGGCATGGGCGCCTTGTTCTATTTTGGCAAGGTTCAGTTCACAACTGAAGGGCCTCTGTCACAGGATTCAACATTCTTTGTGAAGCGCGGCAGCGGTATTATTGAAATATCCGACCAGCTGGAGCGCGCAGACCTGATTACCGATGCGCGGATTTTCCGCTATGGCGCACGCGCTTATGGTCTGGAAAAGAGTATGAAGGCCGGTGAATATGCCATTCCTGCCCGTGCTTCCATGCGTGATATTATGAATATCTTTGTTGAAGGTAAGTCGCTGATGCATTCAGTGACCATTCCTGAAGGCCTGACCGTCCAGCAGATTTTCGACCGTATTGCCAATAGCGAACTGCTTTCCGGCGACCTGCCGAAAGAACTGCCGGTTGAAGGCAGTCTGGTAGCAGATACGCTGAGCTTCACACGCGGTACACCGCGTGAGGAAGTGGTCAATCGTCTGAAAACCGCGCAGGCCAAACTGGTGGATGAAGTCTGGGCCAAGCGCCGTGACGGTCTTCCGGTCAAAGACAAAAATGAATTTGTGACATTGGCTTCCATCGTTGAGAAGGAAACCGGTGTGGCATCCGAGCGCCCGCATGTGGCTTCGGTTTTCGTGAACCGTCTGAATACGGGTATGCGCCTGCAATCCGATCCGACAATTATTTACGGTATTTTCGGCGGGCGCGGCAAACCTGCAGACCGCCCGATCTATAAGTCGGATATCGAAAAAGAAACGGCCTATAATACCTATATTATCAAAGGCCTGCCGCCGACACCGATTGCTAATCCGGGGCGCGATGCTCTGGAAGCTGTCGCTAATCCGCTGGATACCCAGGATCTGTATTTCGTGGCGGACGGTACCGGTGGTCATGTCTTCGCGGCAACGCTGAAAGAGCATAATGAAAATGTGCGTAAATGGCGTGATGTTGAGCGTCAGCGCAAGGAAAATCCGGCGGCAGGAACAAATGGCACTGCAACTACGTCGGCTCCGTAAAACTTGTAATTAAAGGCATAGATAAAATATGATGCCGTCCGGCCATCCGGACGGCATTTTTGCAAAAGCCGGTTTCAAAGATAAACGGCGCAGATAACGGGTTTTAAGATGACAGTACAGAGCATGACCGGTTTCGCCCGCCATACAGCGACATTCATGTCGGGTGCGGATGAGAATGCGCAGACGCGGATCAGCTGGGAAATTCGTTGTGTGAACGGTAAAGGGCTTGATGCCCGTTTTCGTATTCCGAACGGTTTTGATGATCTTGAATTGCAATTGCGGTCAGCTTTGGGACGCGTTTTTGCCCGCGGATCGTTTCAGGTCAGCCTGACAATTGAAGAGCCGGAGGCGCAGACGGCGCTGGTTATCAATGAAGATTTGCTGAGCAAGGTTATGCAGACAGCGCAGCAGTTGCAGAACCAATATGGTCTGGCACCCGCCAGTGTGGATGCTGTGCTGAACTTGCGCGGTATTCTGGAGCCGCCGCAGGCTTTGAGCGACGATGCTGGGAAAGCAGCATTGAAAGCCGTATTGCTGTCATCCTTTGATGAAACACTGGATGCGCTGAAACTGATGCGTTTGCAGGAGGGCAAGCGCCTGTTCGATCTGCTTGGCAGCCATGTTGACCGGATTTCGGAACTGGCAGTGCAGGCGCGTCAGGATGCGTCCCGCAGTGCTGAAGCGATCCGTGAGCGCCTTGCCGGGCAGGTGGCATTGCTGCTGGATGCTATGAACAGCAATCGCAGTGCGGCGATTGTGCTGGATGAACAGCGTCTGCATATGGAGGCCGCATTTCTTGCCACTAAAGCTGATATTCAGGAGGAGCTTGACCGGCTGGATATGCATGTGGCTGCGGCACATAAATTGCTCAACGACGGCGGCCCTGCGGGGCGTAAGCTCGATTTTCTGTCGCAGGAATTCAATCGCGAAACCAACACGCTGTGTTCAAAGTCCAATGCAGCAAGCATTACCGCAATCGGCCTTGAGCTGAAAGCGGTTGTTGATCAGTTCCGTGAACAGGTTCAGAACCTTGAATAGTAAAGATTGCAAGCGTTTCTGCTCCGCGTATAGTGAAGATCAGGTAATGCTTTAATAACTAAAAAACGCCGCAATTGCTGTGAAAAGAGAGAACAAAAGAGACATCATTGCGGCGCAATGATATCAGACATAGCAGTAAGCAGAGAATCTGGAGCAGAATAGATTATGGCCATCTCCTTCGTGGAAAATGCTGTCGCACGACGCGGCCTTATGTTGGTCATTTCTTCGCCGTCAGGCGCGGGTAAGTCAACGATTGCACGTTTGTTACTGGAAGACCGCGATATGGATCTTTCCCTGTCCGTGAGTGTGACAACCCGTCCGCGTCGCGCCAGCGAGATTGAGGGCGTTCACTACCACTTTAAAAGTGTGCGTGAATTCGAGCGCCTGCGGGACAGCGATGCCCTGATTGAATGGGCAGAGGTGCATGGCAATTATTACGGAACGCTGCGTGAGACTGCGGAAAACGCGTTGGCAGACGGCCGTGATATGTTGTTTGACATTGACTGGCAGGGTGCGGAACAGCTTCAGGCCAAAATGCCGGCCGATGTCGTATCGATCTTCATTCTGCCACCGACCATGAAAGAACTTCAGATGCGTCTGAACCGCCGTGCGGAAGATACGCCTGAAGTGATTGAAACACGTCTGAACAATGCGCGTTTTGAAATCCAGAAATGGAGCAAATATGATTACATTGTTATCAACGAAGATCTGAACCAGTCCTATGCTGCTGTGAAGTCCATTGTTATGGCAGAGCGTCTGCGCCGCGACCGCCGCCCGGGTTTGTTTGAATTCGTGAATGGTTTGCTGGAAGAGCAGCCTTCTTAAGTTCCCAATAAATCTGAAAAGAAAAACCGCCGTAAGGCGGTTTTTTATATCTCAGAGCTGGTTTGCAAGATGCACAAATTCTTCGACGCTCAGTGTCTCTGCACGGCGTGTCGGGTCAATGCCTGCTTTATTGAGCAGGGCTTCACCACCAAGTGGCTTGAGGCTCTGGCGCAGCATCTTGCGGCGCTGACCGAATGCCGCTTGCGTTACCCGTTCCAGAAGCTGCGGCGGGCAGGCCAGCGGCTCTTCACGTGGGATCATATGCACAACGGCAGATGTGACTTTCGGCGGCGGTGTAAAAGCCTGCGGCGGCAGATCAAAGGCGATTTTAGACTGTGTGCGCCATCCGGCCAGCACACCAAGGCGACCATAGGCATCATCACCCGCACGGGCAACAATGCGCTCGGCAACTTCCTTCTGGAACATCAGGGTCATAGAGCTGTAAAAAGGCGGCCATGGCTCGCTCAGCAACCAGCCGATCAGCAATTGCGTGCCGACATTATAAGGCAGATTGGCGATGATTTTCGGCTTTTTGGCCGGATCAGGAAATAGCGCCTTAAAATCCTGCTGTAATGCATCGCCGGAAATGACACGTAAACGCCCCGGATATTCCGCAGCGATTTCTTCCAGAGCAGGCAGGCAACGCTCATCACGCTCGATTGCCGTGACAATGCCGCCCTGTGCAAGAATAGCGCGTGTCAGGCCGCCAGGGCCGGGGCCGACTTCAATCACCGGCTGATCCTGTAAGTCACCGGCCTGTCGGGCAATTTTGGATGTCAGATTGAGATCGAGCAGGAAATTCTGGCCGAGGGATTTTTTGGCATTCAGTTCGTGACGTTCAATCACATCACGCAGTGGCGGCAGATTATCAATGCTCATTCAGTCTTGTATCCGTTTATGATTATGTGCCAGTTCTGCTGCCAGTTTGAGCGCGGCGATCAGGCTGTCCGGTCGGGCAATGCCGCGTCCTGCAATGTCAAACGCAGTCCCGTGATCGGGAGAGGTGCGGATGAAAGGCAGGCCGAGTGTTACATTGACCGTTTCATCAAAAGCCAGCGCTTTGGCAGGAATTAGTGCCTGATCGTGATACATACAGATTGCCGTATCATAGGTTGTCAGGGCTTGTTTGTGGAACATTGTATCTGCAGGCAGCGGGCCCCGAATATTGATGCCTTCGCTTTTGAGCTGCTCAATAGCAGGGCGGATCACAGCATCATCCTCATGGCCGAGCGCTCCGCCTTCACCTGCATGTGGATTGAGACCGGAGACTGCAATGCGCGGATTTTTGATGCCAAATCGTGTGCGCAGATCATGCTCTGTAATGCGAATGGTTTCAATGATCGCAGCTGTTGTCAGTGCTTCCGGCACTTTATGCAGCGGAATATGAATTGTCACCGGTACAGCACGCAAGTGTGGGCCTGCGAGCATCATGACAGGGCGCACTTCAACTCCGAGATGGCGCGAAGCCAGATGGGCAAGAAATTCCGTATGCCCCGGAAAGCCAAAACCAGCTTCGTAAAGCGGCTTCTTGGCGATAGGGCAGGTTGTGACTGCACTGGCTTGACCATCGAGCACATAATGTGTGGCGCGTTCAATCGCCTCGATAATACCGGCGGCATTGGCGGTCTGCGGCACGCCTGGCTTGTCAGTTAGGCGGTTGGCCAGAGGCACAACAGGCAGATAATGGCAAAAGCGTTGTGTTGCTTCAGACGGCTGGCAGATGCTGAAAGGAATATCAAGACCGAGCTGTCTGGCTCTTGCTGTCAGCAAAGACGGATCGGCAAGGATGAAAAATGGTGGCAGCGCGTGTTTTTCCCGCTGCGCCCATGCGGTGAGGGCAATATCCGGCCCGATGCCGGACGGGTCGCCGATGCTCAGAGCAACCGGTGCTATGGAAGCCTCTCCATGTTGCGGAAAAACCATTTTATGCTCCGGTTCTGCTGTGTCATTAGGCCGTAAATAGAAATACTTAAAGCAGATCAGCCACGCAGTAGTAATCTCTGCGTGGCTTTTTGGGGTCAGCGATTAACGATTTTCGCTTTTTCACGCAGCTCTTTAAGATATTTCTTGCTGATTTCTTCAGCTTTCTTTTCCTGATCTGCATTACTGCCGGTGCCTTCCATGGAGAAGGTCAGCTGTGCAACGCGGTCATCCGATACAGTGCGCTTGGCACAAACAGCAAGGAATTCAACGCCTTTATCAGTATCCTGAACTGCTGTTGGACGGCCTACAGCCGTTGCTTTCAACTGTTTTGACCATTCTGGTGGCAATTGCAGTTCCAGATGCTTGCCGAGATCGCGCACGGTCACATCCAGCATGCCCTTGGTCTGGGAGCGTGTTGTTTCACAGCTGGAGAAGCGGTTGCGCAGGGCATTGGCTTCTGAACGGCGTTTTGCCATCGTGCCTGCCGAGCGGCTGGCGGCAGGTACAACGAAAATTACCTGCTGCAATGTGTATTCACTGGTTGAAGGCTTTTTACCGCCATCTTTCAGCATGCGCTGAACAGCATCCTGCTCGCTCATCATGCCTTCGGAGCGGAAACGCGCACCGATCGCACGGCTCCATCCCATCTGCACCATGATAAAGGTTTTAAAATGCTTCGGAGTGATACCGGCCTGATTCATCAGCTGGTTAAGCTGCGCAACGCTCATTTTGTTGCGCGAAGCAAAACCTGCATAAGCGGTTTCAATTTCCTGATCAGACACAACAATACCGCGTGATTTCATTTCCACGCGTTTGAGCATTTCTTCAACAAGCTCATCCTGAGCCAGCTTGTTGAGATTGCCGCCGCGGCGCTGCAATTTAAGGAAGGCCGCACGGTTGGCAATGTCCACATTGGTAATCGGATTGCTGTTGACGATCACTTTAATTTCGGCAGCTTTGGCAATGCCGGTAAATTCCGTCATGCTCAAAGCCGTCATTGCAACAGTACCGGCAAACACAGCAGCCAGAATGCGTTTATTAAAATTCATGCTCATAGTAGCAAATTTCATACCTGGTTTCCCGTTCCGTGCCTCAGGACGTGATCGTCTCCTGATAGGGAGAAGTAATAGATAAAATGATCTCTGTTGTCACATCCTGTCAGGATTTTCATTCTTGTATAGATGAGCAGTTGCAGTGAAACAATCTCTCATCTGTTTAAGAATGCATGAAAACAGCGAATTTCGACCCCGTTTATACCCGCTCTTACCTAAAATTGCGCAGACAATCTTTATTCCCCGCAGTCAAAGCCTGTGAGATTGCTGTCCTTATCCCCCGTCTGCATATCTGTATTTCGTAGTACAAATGCGCTCCGAATGTGGCATAGGCTGTAAATCGTACGATTTTATGATGTGTTTACTGAATAATTTGCACGTAAAAAAGCAGGTTTAAAGCATTTCCGGCAAAAGCGCTCAACACCTGTACAGGGAAATCACCTCACGGGACTGATCTCGGATACTGCTCTGATACGCAGGATAATGGGGCAAAATAAAAGTTGAAGCGGTTCTGGTAATTCTGCTTAACCGGAGCCGCTCTAAATAAAATTACGGCCCGCATAAAGCAGGCCGTAATATAATTTCGGATTGTCAAACGGGCTTAGAATGAACTACCCAGATCGCCCAGTGTACGGAAGGAAATATTGAAGCCGACCGAGTGGGAAATCTTATCCTGACCCGGACTGCGTGTCTGAATATAGGCCATCGAATAAGTGAAGCATTCATCATCATAGGCCAGACCGGACTGAGCACGTACCAGAGTTTCTGATACGATATCATAGGTACCGGAACCAAACACGCGCCAGTTTTCCTTGAAGCGTGTTGACCCGCTCAAACTGACTTCCTGACGATCATTTGCGTAGCCATAATCCGGTTGCTTGGCAATATAGGCATATTTAACCGAAGCCTGAACAACCTGTCCGCTATAGCTGGTTTCCACTTCACCGCGTTTGACTTCAAAATTATCTTTGTCAAAGCGTCCGCGTGCCGCAAAAGCGAGACCGGAATTATTGGACATGCCAAGCATTGCAACATAGTCGGAGCGCTTGCCCTCAAGACCGGAATCCGCACCGGCACCGACAAAATCGCTCTCGGCAAAGGAGTTCAGGCCACCCAGCTGGAATGACTGACCGGCAAGACCATGAATGGACCAGCCATTATTCATATTGCCGGAATAACGCAGACCAAGATTGGCACGTGTGCCGCCTTCAACGCGGTCATAACCGGAGAACTTGTCACGCTGGAAAAGACTGGTCGCATCAAAGACAAAGCTCTGTGCATCTTCGTTCGGCAGACGACCGGCATAAGGCTCGTCATTACGAACAAAAATTTGTGCTGTCGGCTCCAGCACTTGTGTCATGCTGGTTGAGGAGAACAGAATTGGCCAGCGTACTTCCAGACCTGCAGTCGCCATGCCGCGGAAGGCCTGCGAACGGACCTCATTGACTGTTCCGAAAGTGTCATTGGTATCAATACCGATCGCATCACCACGCAGAGCGAGGAGAGGGGTAATGACCAGGCCCTGTTCAGTAATGAAAGTCCGCTTCCATTCCGCTTCTGTGGTCAGGCGCGCACTGGTGCCTTTCATGCCATTCAGGAAACGGGCTGCATTGTTCTGATAAATTGTATCAGATGTTTCGCGATAAATGCCCTGCAGATTGCTGGTAATAGTCAGTTCGCCGCCATAGACGGAGCCCGGAACAGTATAAAGATAGTCAACGCTTGGCAGTACCCAAGGCTGTTTTGAATCAATAGCATAAGGAGAGTTTGTATTCGGGTTAATGGCGCTGTCCAGCACATCTTCCTGAACTTTGAACTTGTACAGGTTAATATCAAGATGATTGCGACCGGATATACCGCGCAGATAGACATTGGATGTCAGTGTTTCGCCACTATAACCGCTGATTTTATAGGTGCGGCTGAAATTCTTGTCGGTTTGGGCGATGACATCCCAACCGAAACTCCAGCGCGGATTGATTTTGAAATCACCTTTGGAGGCAGCCATCGCGCGGAAGCGTTCCTGCGCGTCAACTGTTGTAGAGCTGAACTCACCCGGTTTCGCCTGATAAATACCGGCTACACGGATATTATATGAGCCGTTTTCAAGACGATGACGCCATTCGGTTTCACTTAAGAAGCCCTGTTTGGTCAGACCTGTACCATAAGTGGTGATGTCGTAATTCGGAGCGAGATTCCAGAAATAACCTGCGCGTACACCGAAGCCGAGCTCGTCTTTATAGAGGAAACTCGGGAACAGGAAGCCGCTCTTGCGTTTGATGGTCGGGTCCGCAATTTCGAAAGCAGGCAGGGCAAAAAGCGACTTGCCGAACATTTCAAAACGGCCGCCTTCAAAACGGACAGTTTTCTTGGTGCCGTTCCAGATGATTTTCTTGGCTTTGACTTGCCAGAGAACCGGCTTGCTCGGGTCTTTTTCACAGGCACGGCAGGCAGTGTAAACGCCATTATTAAATGTAGTGATTTCACCGAGGCTGCGTTCCGCGCTTTCCGCTGCAAAACGTGTGTCATCCACGGTTTCAACGCGCAGGCCGTTTACAAAGCCGTCGCGGAAATCATCCGTTACATCAATTTCATCCGAATAGATACGGTTGCCGTCTTTTTCGACAATTTCAACATTGCCTTTAGCAACCATGCGCTTGGTTTTTTGATTGTAAACAACCTGACGTGCAACCAGACGATTGCCGTCATATTCAATCTGAACATTGCCCGCAGCGGTAACTGTATTCTGATCGCGGTCGACAACCAGATTATCCGCCTGCAACAGCATTTTAGCATCAGGATTGGTCTGATACTGGCTGCCGAAGTCATCAGAAGGCGCTGCTTCCTGACTGTAAGCCACGGAAGACATGGAAATGATCACAGAGGTGGAAAAAATGCACGCCAGAGCTGTCCCGCGTGCAAGACGCGCGAAATACTCAGATACTACCGTGCGGGAGCTACTCAATCCCACTAACCATCCTCCTTATGGAGCAAAAAGGAGATTCCAAAAAATGTTGCAATCAATACCGGTACCCATGCCGCTACAAATGGCGGCACGAATCCTGCCGTGCCAAAGGCTTTGGCAAGTACAGTTACGACATAAAGCACGAACCCCGCAATGATACCACCCAGAATCATTGCCCCGGACTGGCCGGAACGAACAAATTTCAACGAGACTGTTGCTGCAATCAGCGTCATGGCCATCAAAAGAGCAGGCAAGGCCAGCAAAGACTGGAACTGCATGTCAAAAGCTGTGGCCGAAAAGCCGAAAGAACGGGCGACTTCAATTTTACGGGGCAATTGCACGAATGGAATCGTGTCGGGTGAAGAAAGTTTTTCTTCGAGATATTCCGGTTTTAACTGGGTCGGAATCTTTGTGGATAAAAGTTCTTTAGGTTCCTGACCCTCGACAATATGCGTCACATTGGTCAGGTTCCAGTAACCGTCTTCCAGCTGAGCATCACGGGCGTCAAAGCGCTCTTTGATTGTCTTGTCTTCATTGAAGACAAAAAAGCTGACATCGGTCAGATGCGTTCCCTCTGCGAGAATGCCCTTGGCGCCGATAATGGTTTCCTGCTCATCAAATTTCTGACGCAGCCACGGATCGCGCAGCGCTGTAACCTGATTAACATTGCCGTTTTGCCAGCGTGTGCTGATTTCCATTGATTTTTCAAAACCATAAGCCGCAAGCGGATTAATGATGAAAATGGTGATGAGTCCGAACAGGAAGGCACCAAGACAGGCAGGCAGCAGGAACTGCCATGCGGAAACACCGACTGATCGTGCAACAACCAGCTCATAGCGGCGGTTCAGCGAAATCAGCGTGGCCATAGCCGAGAACAGCGCCACAAACGGAATAACCTGTTGCATAATGAAAGGGATGCGCATGGCAGAAAGCCCGAGTGCTGCCCATGCCGAATAATCGGGGAGGGCAGCCAGCTTGCTGGCATTCTCCGTGAAGTCGAGCAACAGTGACAGCGCAAAAATACCCATCAGGAAATACAGTGTGGTTTGCACATAGCGCATGAAAAAATAGCGTCCGAGCGTCCAGCCGATCATGACTGACCTCCTGATGTATTTTTTCTGCCGGCAAAACGCTCATAAAGCGGGCGCAGGCGGGCTGTTAATTGTTCGGTGATATCCTGAATTTTATCTGCCCATGAGGTCGGCAGGCTAAGCGAGCGCCCGCTGAACAATGCATAGAGACAAACAGCAATGACGCCGAACGGAATAAGATACATGACCGGCACATAGCTCAGATTCTTCTCGGCGCGGTCAGACACAAAATATCCTGCCCAATAGACGATCAGAGAAAGCGAAATCGCCGAGAAAGAAGCGGAAACTCGCGCTTCACGATGGGAGCGCGCATCGCCTGCCAGAACCAAAGCAATCATGGCGAAAACGAAAGGATAGAGCCAGTTTGTCAGACGTTTATGCAGTTCCGCGCGATATTGCAGCGGCTTGGTCTGAAAAATCGGATCATTCTTATCCGGATTGATGAGATAGGACAGGTGACGGTCTTTGGCATAAAGAACCATATCACCGCTTGAATCGGTGAACTGGCTCAGATCAAATGCATATTGATCGAATTTAATGATGGAGACGTTGCCGGTTTTAACTTCCCGGCGCTGAATCTCACCATTATTCATCAGCAGAACGTCATTGCCGTTATTATTGGCGATAGCACCGTCCAGTGCATAATAAACCAGATCCGTATTGGCATCGCGGGAATCGGCGATGAACATGCCGCCGATGCTGCCGTCTGATTTGCGCTCGGCAATCTGCACATAGAGATTGTCAGACAATCTGCGGAAGCTGCCTTCCTGCACAACCACATTGATCAGATCAGCGCTCGCATTGGCCAGCATGGAACGCATATTATAGCGTGCATAAGGGTCGACGAAATTAGCGACCAGAAATGAAATAACCGCAAGCATGGCAGCAAACAGCAGTACCGGCCGGATAACGGCCGTACGCGGGCTGCCTGAGGCATTGATAACAACCAGTTCCGAATCCTGATTCATGGTGGATAGCGTCTGCGTGATAGCAATCACCAGTGCAAACGGCATCACCAGAGGAATGACCGACGGAATGAACAGTGAGAAAAACTGGACGGCTGTTGCCAGAGACTGACCGCTGGAGGTCAGGAAATTGATACGCTGCAATACCTGCACAGTCCACGTAATGCCGATGGCCGCGCAGAACACGGCCAGAAACATTATTCCCACGCGGCGCAGGATGTATCGCTCGATCAGTTTCATACGCTGAATTTACATCCTGAACCTTAGGGCTGAACCTGTTATTAGCTGCAAGTTATACGAATTTTCCGGCATCTTATAATCGTTAAAAGTCGGCACGCAAACTCTTGTCATATTATCCGTGTTTATCATAATCGGGTCTTGGCTAAAAATAGACAAAGAAATTAGGTTAACAAAACACTTATTCGTCAGAGATGGTAATTTATGGCTTGTGGTTTGGTCTTGATAGAGCCACACAATGCATTGAGTTATGCGACTCTGTTTTTACCTATTGGAGTTATTATGTCCAAAAATCCAGTCATCAAGTTCTCGAATTTTTCAGAAAAGCTGAAAGATGTCGTGATTGTTCCCGTGAGCAAAGACGGTTCGGTTGCCGCGCAGGCAAATCATGTTGGCGGCGAAGGTTTCGTTTCCGGCCTGATTACCAAAGCCGGTTTCAAGGGCAAACTTGGTGCAACGCTTGAAACTTACCTTGCAGACGGTGCAGGCGCAGAGCGTCTGGTTCTGGTTGGTATCGGTGATCCTGCCAAGCTGAAAAATGATGACTGGCTGAAAATCGGCGGCGCGGCATTTGCGAAAATCGGCAAATCTGCTGAAGCCAATGCAATTCTTGCAATTGACGGTCTGGAAATTTCGGCTGAAGCAGCCGCGGATTTTGCTCTGGGTGCACAGCTGCGCGCTTATCGCTTTGATAAATACAAAACCAAGAAAAGCGATGACAAGGCAGAAGCCAAAGACGTTAAGCTGACCATTCAGGTTGCTGATGCTGCCGGTGCGGAAAAAGCTTACGAAGCTGCAGCTGAAATTGGTGAAGGTGTGTTGCTGGCACGCGATCTGGTCAATGAGCCTGCCAATGTGCTTGGACCTGTGGAGTTCGCGGCGGAAGCAGAAAAGCTTGAGAAACTCGGTGTTAAAATCACTATCCTCACCGAAAAAGAAATGAAAAAGCTTGGTATGGGCTCGCTGCTGGGTGTTGCTCAGGGTTCTGTTCGTCCGCCGCGTCTTGTGGTGATGGAATGGAATGGCGGCAAAGCCAAAGACAAGCCGGTTGCTTTTGTCGGTAAGGGTGTTGTGTTTGATACCGGTGGTATCTCTATCAAGCCTGCACTCGGCATGGAAGATATGAAGGGTGATATGGGCGGTGCCGCAGCAGTAACCGGTCTGATGCGCGCTCTTGCCGGACGTAAGGCTAAAGTGAATGTTATCGGCGTTATCGGTCTCGTGGAAAACATGCCGGACGGTAATGCACAGCGTCCCGGCGATATCGTCACCACCATGTCCGGTCAGACGATTGAAGTCATTAATACCGATGCGGAAGGCCGTCTGGTTCTGGCCGATGCACTGTATTATACCGCCAAGACCCATAAGCCGCGCTTCATGATCAATCTGGCTACTCTGACCGGTGCGATTGTGATTGCACTGGGCACACAACATGCAGGCCTGTTCTCCAATGATGATGAACTGGCAGAACAGCTGTTTGATGCCGGTCAGAGCAGCGGTGAGAAACTGTGGCGTATGCCGCTCACCAAGGAATATGACAAGATCATTGATTCCAAGTTTGCAGATATGCGTAACTCGGCCGGTCGCCCTGCCGGTTCGATCACAGCGGCTCAGTTCCTGAAGCGTTTCGTAGGAGATACACCTTGGGCGCATCTGGATATTGCCGGCACGGCGATGGATTCACCTGCCAGCGAGTATAATGAATCCTGGGGTTCGGGCTTTGGTGTCCGCGTTCTGGATCGTCTCGTTCGGGATCATTACGAAGGCTGATACGTATTCTTCGTGTCACATGATTGGAAAAGCCGGTGTTCGCACCGGCTTTTTTGTATTCTAGAGCAGAGCGCGGAAAAGTGGACACCGGTTTTCCGATAACGGTATGTGTAAAAGCAAGGAGACAGAGCGAGTGCCGTGGCTATGATTAAACGCGATACGCTCTGGCAGAAATATATACCTCAATAAAAATTGACTGCCGGAGTATGAATTTTAATTGTGCGCAACAACAAGAACTTGTTAAGATGTCATAATATGTTCATTGAGATGCTGTGTCCGCCGGTTTTGGCACCCCTGAGGGACAGGCTGGCTGTTTATTCCGGATAATATTGTGTTTCCATCTTATGCCTCGCGCAACTTCATCAGTGTAATGCTGGTATTGCTTATATTGAATGTTCTGTTCTTTTTCTTCGTGACCGATTTTGACAATCTTGTCGTCGAAATGGGAGAGGCCGGATTGCTCGAAAATTTGCAGCTGGTTTATCTCGGTCTTGCCGCGATAGCTTTTTTTATCGGCGGCCTGCGCACTGAAGGGCCTGCGCGAATGTTTGCAATCGGTATGTCCGTACTGATGTGGATTTTTTTCTTCCGTGAGTTTGAAGTCGAGCCGACAGGGCCGGTGAGCAATTACATCAAATCCCATGCATTCCGCTGGCATGAGGCGATTATCGTTATCGCCTTTACTGCTGTTTATGTTTTCCGGCATTCAGACTATGTGCGCCCTGTTCTGACCTTTGTTTTCAGCCGTAAAGCATGGCCTTTTTATCTGGCAGCCGCACTCATCGTTCTCGGTGAGGTTTTTGAGAAAATGCACGGTCTCGCTTTCAATGAGTTTCTGGAAGAAGTTCTGGAAAGCCTGAGCTATTTTACACTGCTGTGTCTCGGTGTGCGCAGTATTACTGCTCCGCAACAGGTGCCACGTTCAGCAACCGCCTGAGCATAATCTGACCGGTTTTTCTGTATGAAGCGGCCTGTCTGATCGACAGGCCGTTTTGTTTCTGGTTTAAGCTGTTATCCGGTAGATTTGAGATGCGAGAGGTAAGGGGCGCGGTTCCCTGCATTGGCTGATGGCGGAAATCCTGTTTTATCATCTGACTGAATCCGTTCTGGATGAAGCTTTGCCCGGGCTGGTTGATCGCTCGTTAGAGCGGGGCTGGCGTGTGGCAATCCAGATGACATCAGAAGAGCGTCGCGATGAACTCGACCGTTTGCTGTGGACATGGAGCAATGTTTCATTTCTTGCCCATGGCACAGATACACAGCCCCATGCAGAACATCAGCCTGCTTTGCTGACAACCACCACGGATAATCTGAACGGCGCTACAGTGCGTTTTGTTGTTGAGGGCGCGGAGATAACTGGTGCTGAGAATTATGATCGTCTGGTGGTTATGTTTGACGGCCACGACGCTGCACAGCTAACGAAAGCGCGTGAGCAATGGAAGAGCCTGAAAGCCGCAGGACATCAGCTGACCTATTGGCAGCAAAATGCTGATCGTCGTTGGGAGAAAAAAGCCTGATGCGTATTTTTTGTATCTTGTTATTTCTCGCTGGTCTGGCAACCGGGGTGATCTGGCCGTGGGCGCAGCGTCATTTCGGTGGTGAGGAAATAGGCACATGGGTGCTCTATCAGCGCGAAAGCGGTTATCAGTCTGCGAAAGTGCAATTGAAGCCTGAAGATGCACCTTTGCGTATTTTTGTTGATGCGCAACCAATGCAGGGCGCAACCAGCGGGCAAAAACCTTCAGTGCTGAATCTGGCAGTGTCGCGCGATAGTGTGCCGGTGCTGGGGGAGCGTCTCAATTATAGTCCGAAGAGCGGTAATGAACAGCGTGACTTGCCGCAAAGCGGTGCGGTGATCCGTCAAAGCGCCAAAGACATGGAAACTCTGCAAGCGGGGACTTATGAATTCAGCGTGCGGGCGGTGGAAGACGGCTTGTCGCTGACGCGTGCTGATCTGGTTTTGCGTCGCGGTGCTCAGCCGGTAGATGAGAATATTGTCACTATGGGCGTGGTAATTATGGTTGCCGGCCTCTACGGATTTATGCGTTTGCGCAGGCGTTCCAAAGTTTAAACCGTACAACTGAATATAATAAAAGCCCGCCGTTTCACAGAACCGGCGGGCTTAATTTTTTAGAGCGTGTCGCGTTTAATCGAACACAGAGCACTCGCTTTGTGTTCTTGTTTTTACGCATATCGGGAAGACCTGTACCCGCTTTTCCGCGACATGCTATAGCTCAGATGTACTTTTAATCGGCCATGGCCTCTTCATATTCTGCGGAATAGGCCAGCCATTTTTCTTCAGCATCAGCCAGTTTGGTTTCGGTCGCTTTCAGATCAATATTGAACTGCACGGCTTTCTGGGCATCCTTGGTGTAAAGCTCAGGATCTTCCAGTTTGCCCTTCAGCACCTGAATCTCTTTCTGCAGTTTCTGCATTAAAGACTCGGAATCATTAATCTTTTTCTGCAGCGGCTTAAGCTGTTCACGCTTCTGTGCAGCCTGCTTGCGCTGATCAGCTTTGCTGAGTTTCGGTCCTTCTTCAACAATAGCGACCTCCTGAACATCCTCAGCCGTGCTGTTTGGTGTGCTTTTATCGCTGAGCACCAGTGAGCGATAATCATCAAGATCGCCGTCATAAGGTTTGACTGTACCATTACGAACCAGCCAGAGACGATCCATCGTCGCTTCGATCAGGTGACGATCATGGGCGATGAGGATAACAGCACCTTTGAAATCATTCAGTGCGTGCACGAGTTCTTCGCGGCTGTCGATATCCAGATGGTTGGTCGGCTCATCGAGGATCAGCAGATTAGGGCCGTGGAAGGTCGCAAGCCCCATCAGCAGACGTGCTTTTTCTCCACCGGAAAGCTCTTTGGCTTTGGTGAGCATTTTTTCCGTTGCCAGTCCCATCTGGGCAACACGGGCCCGCACTTTAGCTTCCGGTGCATCCGGCATCAGCTTACGCACATGCTCGATGGCATTGTCTTCCGGCACCAGATCATCAAGCTGATGCTGGGCGAAGAAGGCCACTTTTAGCGCCGGTGAAAGGGTCAGCGTACCGCCTTCCGGTTTCAGTCGTCCGGAGATCAGCTTTGCCAGAGTGGACTTACCGTTACCATTGGAACCGAGCAGGGCAATGCGGTCATCATTATCAATACGCAATGAAAGATTGCGCAGGATAGGCTTGCCGGTTTCATAGCCGACATCCGCATTTTCCAGCGCAATAATCGGCGAGGCTGCAACCTTGTCCGCTTCAGGAAAGCGGAATGGCTGTACATGCTCGTCATAATGCACAGCAATCGGCTTCAGCTTTTGCAGAGCTTTCAGGCGGGATTGTGCCTGACGTGCTTTGGAAGCCTTTGCGCGGAAGCGCTCCACAAAGGATTCCATATGTTTGCGGTGAGCTTCCTGCTTAACACGCTGCTTCTGCTGCAATTCCAGCATTTCAGCGCGTTGGCGCTCGAACTGATCGTAATTGCCCTTCCAGAAAGTCAGCTTCTTATTTTCCAGATGCAGAATAGAACTGGTCGCCGAGTTCAGCAGATCACGGTCATGGCTGATGATGATGACCGTGTAAGGATAGCGCTTGATATAATCCACCAGCCACAACACGCCTTCAAGGTCGAGATAGTTGGTTGGTTCGTCAAGCAGCAGCAGATCAGGCTGGGCAAACAGCACGGCTGCCAGAGCCACACGCATACGCCAGCCACCGGAGAAGGATGAAGCAGGGCGCAGCTGTGCTTCCGCATCAAAACCAAGGCCGGAGAGAATGGCGCTGGCACGGGCTTCCGCTGAATGAGATTCAATATCGGCAAGACGGATATGAATTTCAGAAATACGTGCCGGATCAGTCGCCGTTTCTGCTTCTTGCAACAGAGCCAGTCGCTCTTTATCGGCCTTCAGCACAATCTCGATCAGAGACTCTTCTGTGCCGGGTGCTTCCTGCGCAACCTGACCGATACGGGTGTTTTTCGGAATAGAGATATCGCCGGTATCTGACGATAATTCACCGGTAATCACCTTGAACAGCGTTGATTTGCCCGTGCCGTTGCGGCCGACAAAACCGGTCTTTGAACCAGATGGGAGTGTTGCACTGCCATGGTCGATGAGGACGCGTCCGACCATGCGGACGGTTATATCATTAAGGATCAACATAGAGCGGTTTTGCACGGGATATTGCAATTGTGCAAGAGGCAAAAACGTCCGGTTATGCTTGCGCAGAGGCGAAAATATCAGACGAAGCGGCGACCGGATTCCGATTTCTGGAAAATCATCATATCCAGTTCCGGTGCTGTATGTTTCAGCATGGTGAGGGCAGCATGAACCTGCCCGCGATAATGGGTCTGATGGTTGAACATATGGGCAAGGGCAGGGGCAAGCCGCTGGCTGATGGTGCGCATATCGCTCATATTGAGAAACACAAAACGCCCTGAAACTTCGGCAGGTGAAAGTCCTTCCAGCCATTCCAGAATGCGCGTATCTTCCTGCAGACGGGCAGCGCGCAGATCGGACAAAGCCAGATAGAGAATGGCATCTGCAGTTTTGGGGTGATCACCTTCACCGGTAAAGCGCTTCATCCATAGTCTGTCATTGCCCAGCAGATGATTAAGCGTGGCATGGACGGATTTGTAAAACAGGCCTGCATCCTGCCGGTATTCGCTTTCAGTCAAAGCCGCAACCGCGTCAAAAAGCTGTTTATTGGCCCAGCCGTTATAGGCAGCAAGCATCAGAAAATGTTGCTTCATCATCAAGCTCTCATCAAAAACCAAAAACAGCAAAAGACAGCCCGTGCAACACAGAATCGCTGTTATTGTCATGAGCCTTGTTAACTATAACCTGTCTTTGCACTTATAGCAGGCTAAATCACTTTATTATCAGTGCCTTGTCATTTTTCTGAAGCATCCGGTAATTATGCAGGATGCTGCAGGAAAATCTGCACATAAGGTGCAGAGCCTTCATCGGGTAAATACGAACAAGACAGGCGCCGTTTTCAGCAGCATTTTACAGCAGGTTTAATGATCTTATTTGACTGTAAAAGGCTGTGAGGGTATAGAACGGCACCTTTCCTCAAAATATATACAGGACAAAAATGGCCATCGAACGTACCTTTTCCATGATCAAGCCAGATGCAACCAAGCGCAACCTGACCGGTGCAATCACCGCCAAGCTCGAAGAAGCTGGTCTGCGTGTTGTTGCTTCCAAGCGCGTATGGATGAGCAAGCGCGAAGCTGAAGGCTTCTACGCAGTGCATGCAGCACGTCCTTTCTTCGGTGAGCTGGTTGAAACCATGACTTCCGGCCCGACAATCGTTCAGGTTCTGGAAGGCGAAAACGCCATCCTGAAAAACCGCGAAGTTATGGGCGCAACCAATCCGGCAGATGCTGCTGAAGGTACAATCCGTAAAACCTTCGCTCTGTCGATCGGTGAAAACTCGGTACACGGTTCCGATGCTCCTGAAACAGCTGCTCAGGAAATCACCTACTGGTTCTCTTCGACAGAAATCGTTGGCTAATCTGATTAGCCTCTGATTTTATAGCATTTGCTAGCCAAAAGCGGGTACCGGTTTTGCGTTGGATAATGCGTCTAAGAAAATGAAAAAAGCGCTGCAGCAATGCGGCGCTTTTTTATATGCAGAGATGTAAAAAAAACGGGCACGCTTTTGAAAGCGTGCCCGTATTAATTCAAAGATCAAACAAATCAGCTGTTATTGGCAAGACGGGCAAGTTCCAGCCCGTTATCTCCCAGCAGATAGAGTTTGCCGTTATTAATGCTGAACTGACGGGTCTGTTTCAGTACATCGAGAAATTTGGTTTCCTGATCCATCAGGGCAGGCGGGCACTGCATGAATGTCGAGCCGATGGTGCCGAAATTCAGCGCTTCACCGGTAATGGTTGCCTTGCCGAAATAACGGTTGCAACCGCCGGAGCCGGAAACTTCGCCGCTCGGGGAAATTGACAGCGTTGTCTGGGCAAAATCAATCACACCGGCGCCACGGATATCCTCTGTGAGCCATTCATGATTTTCCAGTGTCAGCGGTGTTTGCAGGCTGGTATTCTTGCGCACATTGACAACGCGGATTTCATAGGCGCTGTCAAATTTTTCCGGATTAAACTCATGACGTGTGTCATTGATGAACCACAGAGTATCACCGGCACTGATACGTGCCTGCAAGGCATATGTATGCTTTGCAACGAGCTTGGAAGAATCGAATTTTAGTTCAAACGGAATTGGCGCGGATGGAATATTGCTAAGCTGCTGTTCGGCAATTACCTGTGCCGGAGCATCAGCGAGTGAAACATCCAGCAACTGTACATTCAACGTAGCCTCAGGGGGCAGGGCAATCCGCTCGCGATACATGACAGTGCCACGTATTGTTTTTTCAGATGCGATGCTCTGCGTCGGCATGGTTGAGGAAAGGATCATTGCGCTGCCGCCTAAGACGGCAAGTCCTATCAGGGATGCAGCAATGATGCGCGCTTTACCAATCAACATATTCTGTCCTGTTTGTTGCACTGCCAGCTTAGACTCTCTCCGTGTTCCAGAAGTTGTCTGAGCGGGCATTTTAACCGGCGGTATATTAACGCCAAATGACTAAACACATAATTTACGTTAAGTTTTAACCTTAACACGTGTCACTATGTGGTTTTCCTCATCGTTTAGCTGCCGGAAATCTTCTTTGATCTGTTTTGAATTTTGAAAATGCCGGACGACTAAAAAATGTTTACCGTGATTTAAACCGGTAATTCTGGAATCAATGCATATCCATGAGTCATAAGTGCTCTCCGGATTTTTAGGATCAAATCCGGATAAAACACGAGTTGAATCATATAAATATGCTGTATCAGCTACTGCCCTGATTTTATGGTTTACTTATGGCAATGCAAGTCAGTGCAAATAATTTCACAAGAGTGTAAAATATTCAAATGTGATTTTGGCTCAGGCAAAGCTGAGTTGTCTTAATTCTGCCAGCGCTTCTTCATGTCTTCGTCGCTGGCTTTGGTTTTGACCCAGCCCGATTGCGGATCGCCGTTCTCGGGAGCAGGGGCAATCAGATGTTCTTTCTTCCAGAAAGGTGCATCGCTCTTGAGATAATCCATCAGAAATTCTGCGGCTTCAAAAGCGGCCTGCCTGTGTTTGCTGGCAGTTACAACAAAAACAATCTGCTCACCGGCTTTGATAAGACCACTGCGATGCACGATGGTAATGCCTTGCAGCGGCCAGCGTTGCGCGGCATCGGCAGCAATGCGCGCCAGCTGAGCTTCTGCCATGCCTGGATAATGTTCAAGCTCCAGCGCCTGAAGTGTTTTATTCTCGTCACGGCAATAGCCGGTAAAGCTGACAACCGCGCCGATATCCGTGCGCCCTTCGGTCATACGGGCAGTAAGGGCAGCCGCATCAAAGTCATCCTGCGAGACAAGAATAGTCGGCTGCATTTTGTTAGCCTCCGGTCATCGGCGGGAACAGGGCAATCTCATGTGCACCGGCAATCGGTGTATCATGCTCCACATGTTCCTGATTGATCGCTACGCGGATCACATCGGAAAAGCGTAAGGCATGCGCATAATTTTCATCAATGCCGGAAAGATGGCTCAGCAGGTCAGATACGGTTTTGACAGTCTGAGGCAGATCGAGAATCTCGTCAGATTTGCCGATCTGCTCCCGTACCCATGCAAAATAAACCAGTTTGACTGTCATAACGGCCATCAGATCATGTGTTTGATACCGGCACGGAAATAGTCCCAACCGGTATAAAGTGTCAGAATTGCTGAAATCCACAGCAGGATCAGCCCTGTTTCAGTTGTATAAGGCAGGATTTTGTCACCGGCAGGGCCGGCAAGCAGAAAAGCCAGCGCAATCATCTGAATTGTGGTTTTCCATTTTGCCAGCTGCGAAACCGGTACGCTGACTTTCAGATCCGCCAGATATTCACGCAAACCGGAAACCAGAATTTCACGGCAGAGGATGATAATCGCAGCCCAGAGTGTCCAGCCGGCAATGGTGCCGTCAGCGGCCAGAAGCAGGAGAATTGCGGAAACCAGCAGCTTATCTGCAATCGGGTCAAGCATACGGCCGATGCTGGATGTCTGTTTCCACATACGTGCCAGATAACCGTCGAAGAAATCCGTGATGCTGGCGGCAGCAAACAGACCAAGCGCCCACCATCTTGCGGTGTCACTGCTCTTCAGGTGGCCTTCGAGAAAAAAGCACAGAACCACAAGTGGCACAGTAACGATACGTGCGTAAGTAAGGATGTTGGGCAGTGATAATGTGTGTTTACTCATAGTCCCCTAAAACCCGTATTCTGGATAAGCATGAGCGGGAAACTCATGACTGGAGAAAGTGAACCTTGCGGCTCATGAAAGTTTTTTAGATGCACATCTTGTCCGAAAATAGTTTCACCACTTTCGGGATGTGTTTTACGCTACACGACAAATCATTGTCAGCTGGTTACCATCAATCCCGCAATAGGGTAAAAAGCAACACTCAGACCGGCTTTTTAAGGCTTATTATGTGCATATTGCGTCAGATAACCCATTATTGATCGCGGAAGTGGTCGTAAATGGTCTGCGCCAGTGCTTCCGAGATGCCTTCAACCTTCATGAGGTCTGCCAATGCTGCGCCTGCAACTGCTTTTGCCGTGCCGAATTCATGCAGCAAAGCTCGTTTGCGCGAAGGGCCGATACCACCGATCTCATCCAGCGGACTTTTGATCATTTCTTTCTTGCGCTTTGCCCGATGGGTGCCGATGGCAAAACGGTGTGCTTCATCGCGCATACGCTGAATGAAATACAGTACAGGATCACGCGGTGGCAGGGTGAATGATGGTTTGCCGCTGACAAAGAACCGTTCACGCCCTGCTTCACGGTCAACGCCCTTGGCGATACCGATGGATATGACCTTATCATTGATGCCAAGTTGCGTAAGAATATCACGAACCGCACCGACCTGTCCCTGACCGCCATCGATCAGAATAACATCAGGCCACGCAGGGAAACCGTCATCCGTAATGTCGTCTGCATCGGTTTCATTCTCTAAGAGTGTCTTTGGAGCCTGCTCCTCCAGCTCTTTCATATGATCTTTTATCAGCCTGCCAAAACGGCGCTCAATCACTTCGCGCATCATTCCGAAGTCATCGCCCGGTGTAATCTCCGTGGAGCGGATATTGAATTTGCGATACTGGTTTTTGACGAAACCGTCCTGTCCGGCGACAATCATGCCGCCCACAGCATTGGTGCCCATGATGTGAGAGTTATCGTAAACCTCAATACGGCGCGGAATGCGCGGCAGCTCGAAGGTCTCAGCCATAGCTTTCAGCAGACGCGCCTGTGATGAGGTTTCGGCCAGCCTGCGCCCCAGCGTTTCGCGGGCATTGGTCATGGCGTGGTCGACGAGGTCTTTCTTTTCACCGCGCTGCGGCACATTGAGCGTCACACGGCGTCCGGCAGACGCTGATAAGGCTTCTCCGAGTAGTTCCTGTTCTTCCACCGTTTCAGACAGCAGGATCAGTTGCGGGCAGGGTTTATTGTCGTAAAACTGGGTGATGAATGCGCCAAGCACTTCCGCCGCCGACAGGGAAGGATCAGCCTTCGGGAAATAAGCGCGGTTGCCCCAGTTCTGTCCGGTGCGGAAGAAAAAGACCTGAATACAGGCCAGTCCGCCTTCCTGATGAATGGCAAAAACATCAGCTTCATCCACGGTTTGCGGATTGATACCCTGATGGGACTGGATATGAGACAGGGCCGACAAACGGTCGCGGAAAATAGCGGCACGTTCAAAATCCAGCTCCTCAGCGGCAGCACTCATCGCATCACGCATCTGCTGCTGCACAGCTTTGCTGCGGCCGGAGAGAAAGGATTTTGCCTCCCGTACCAGTTCTGAATAATCCTCGTCGCTTATTTCATGGGTGCAGGGGCCTGAACAGCGCTTGATCTGATGTAGCAGGCAAGGGCGCGTGCGGCTTTCGAACATAGAGTCGGCACAACTGCGCAACAGAAAGGCACGCTCCAGCACATTGATCGTGCGTGTGACAGCACCTGCAGAGGCAAAAGGACCGTAATATTCGCCTTTACGGGAGCGCGCACCGCGATGTTTAAAAATGCCAGGTGCGCGGGTGTCGCCGGAAATCAGAATATAGGGAAAGGATTTATCATCCCGAAGCAGAACATTAAAACGCGGACGTAAGCGCTTGATGAGATTCGCTTCCAGCAGCAGCGCTTCTGTTTCCGTGCGGGTAACGACAAATTCCATAGTTGCCGTTTCGCGGATCATGCGGGCAATACGATTGCTATGCCCCTGACCGCGGGCATAATTACTGACACGCTTCTTCAGGCTTTTGGCCTTGCCGACATAGAGCACGTCACCCTCACGGTTGAACATGCGGTAAACGCCGGGATTGTTCGGAAGTTTTTTCACAAAAGCATTGATGACATCCGGCCCGCTTAAATTCTGGGTGGCCGCATCAAATTCATCCAGCGCGGAATCCCAGCGAATATTGCTGGCCAGCGCAGATGCAGAGCTTACCTCTTCGGGGAAGTTGTCTTCGTCATCTCCGGCATCATCTGTCAGTAAGGCATCCTCATCCGGCTCCATGTCCGGATGGGCAATATCATTGCCGTTTATGCTTTGTGTCATTCCGAAATACCTGCAATATCCGGCGTTTCCCATGCCAGATGCTGTCCGCCGTCCAGCGCGATCATTTGTCCGGTGACGGAGCGTGTTCTCCACAGATAGTCAATCGTCGCGGCAAATTCATCGAGCAACGGTGCTTTTTTTAACAGCACTGCATCAACCTGCTTTTCGAAATCCTCAATATGTTGTCTTTCGCTCGGCAATGTCGGTCCAGGGCCTATCGCATTCACGCGGATTGCCGG
The DNA here is from genome assembly GCF_019730395.1 of Ochrobactrum sp. SFR4. Lineage (NCBI taxonomy): Bacteria > Pseudomonadati > Pseudomonadota > Alphaproteobacteria > Hyphomicrobiales > Brucellaceae > Ochrobactrum > Ochrobactrum sp. SFR4. The sequence continues at coordinate 238,168 of NZ_JAAPBB010000002.1, forward strand.
TGCCAGCGCCTGTGCCAAAGTGCGTGTTGCTGTCCATAATGCGGTTTTGGACAGGGTATAGGAAATGAATTGCGGATTGAGCTTCCATACGCGCTGGTCGGTAATATTGACAATCAGTCCCTGTTTATCTTCCGGTAAAGCTTCTGCCATAGCTTGTGCCAGAAAAACCGGTGCTTTGAGATGCACCGCAAAATGACGATCCCAGAGGTCATGGGTGAGGGTGCCGATACGGTCGTCTTCAAAAACGGAAGCATTATTGATCAGCAACTCCACAGGGCCGAAATGTTTTGCCGCTTCGCCCATCAGCGCTGCCACTTGTGTATTGTCTGACAAGTCTGCTGTCACGATTGCTGCTTTGCCGCCTTTATCGCGGATGCGTTGCACCAGCGCCTCTGCCTGCGTGGTTGAGCGGTTGCAATGAATGATAACCGGATAACCGCGTGTGGCCAGATCCTCAGTTATATGGCTGCCAATACGCTTTGCGCCGCCGGTAATCAGAGTGACGGGTAAAACTTCAGACATAGTCCGCTTGGCAGTCATTGGGGGCAGGCTCCTTTGGTTATGGCATATCAGGCGGCTGGAATGATTCTGGCTGCGTTTTCATGCAAATCAGCAAACATGATTGCATAATATCACGGAATAACCTGTTTTAGCGTGAAGGAAAAATGGCTGATAAAAATTCTGTAAAATATTGGCGGCAGTCTGTCTGAGCGCATGAATTTTTTGTTGCTAATAATAATATTTGAAAAACATGATAACTATTTAATATTTAAGGAAATGTTGCTTTGTTGCACCATCTTTTCCTGTTCATTTTTTCTGCCGTTTTTTGGTCGCTTTTGTGCATTTTAGCAAGGTGCTCCTGTTGGAAATAACAGGCAGAGTGCGGGAGTTGAGTATATTTTTTGGTTACTCCGGTACTCATTTTTAAAATTGGAATATTGCAAGGAAATTTTATGAAACATTTTAAAATCCTGACACTTGTTACTGTTTCTGTTCTTTCAATTGCTGCTCCGGCTTTGGCTGCCGATGCGATCCGTTCGCAGCCTGCTGCACCTGAGCCGGTTGTGCAGACACCGCCGCAGAACACTTGGGAAGGCGGATATACCGGTATTTATCTCGGTGGCGGCGCGAATAATTTCAAAAACAAATCTGCTGCCGGTAATCTGAAAAACAAGAATGTTAAAATTGGCGGTTATGCAGGCTGGAATTTCCAGAATGGCAACATTGTTTATGGTGTGGAAGGTGATGCCGGTTATAACGGTACAAAGAAAACCAGAGACGGCTTGAGTGCCCGCAGTGGTTTTGACGGTTCTCTGCGTGGCCGCCTTGGCTATGATATGGGAGCGGTTATGCCTTATGTAACCGCAGGTGTGGCCGGTACGCAGGTTCGTTACAGCAATGGTGTGGATTCGGATAAGAAATTCCGCGTTGGCTGGACAGCAGGTGTCGGAGCCGAAACCATGCTGACGCAGAATGTCAGCGCGCGTGTTGAATATCGCTATTCCGACTTTGGTAAGAAAGATATCACACTGGGCAATGTTGCTGTACCTGCTGCAAAATTGCAGAGCCACGATATCCGGCTTGGTATCGGCTATAAATTTTGAAAATCACGCTTTCTCCGCAGATTCGCATCCGCTCGTTCGGCTGACCGGATTCGGATAAAGAATGATCCGGATCATCAGCAATAAAAAAGACGAATGTCGGGACGCGGTTAAGAGGCAGTAAAGAAGGCCGGAATTTTTTGGCCTTCTTTTTTATAAGTAAAACAAGATATAAATTTATTATCAAATGGTTGTGATGTTTTTAGTCCATACCGCATCGTTTTCTGATGACATGTTTCAGCCATAATAAGGCCGGTTTTTTTCCATGCTACGGCATTTCTGCTGCCGTAATTCAGCGTCATCTTTTGCCTTGTTAAGCAATCTTCTTTCTCCCGCATGAAAATGGATCAGAAGGAAGACGGGGCGTATCGCGTTCAGTTCAGCCGTTACAGGTCAGGTCTGGAGGCTTCGCTGTACAACAGTTTAGAAATTTATAAGGACAAGGCGTATGCGCACTATCAAATCTCTGGCACTTGCTTCTGTTGCGTTGTTGCCGCTTTCGGCCACAGCTTTTGCCGCAGATGCGATTCAACCGCAGACATATGAGCCGGCACCGGTTGTAGATGTTGCTCCTCAGAGCAGCTGGGCAGGCGGTTATACCGGTCTGTATCTTGGCTACGGCATTAACAAATTCAAAACTGACAACTATGTTGGTGATCTGAAAGACAATAATGCCAAATTCGGTGGTTATGCCGGCTGGAACTTCCAGAACGATAATATCGTTTACGGTGTGGAAGGTGATGCCGGTTACAACTGGGCCAAGAAAGAAGAGCTCGGTCTGACTGCTAAAAGCGGTTTTGAAGGCTCGCTGCGCGCCCGTCTTGGTGTCGATATGGGGCCGGTTATGCCTTATGTGACAGCCGGTGTTGCCGGTACGCAGGTTAAATTCTCCGATGCAACCTCATCGCAGGATAAGTTCCGCGTTGGCTGGACAGCCGGTGCCGGTGCTGAAACCTTCCTGACACAGAACGTAACAGCCCGTCTGGAATACCGTTATTCCGATTTCGGCAAGAAAGACTTCCAGCTGGATAGCGGCACAGTCAATGACGGTGGTCTTCAGACCCACGATATCCGTCTGGGTGTTGGCTACAAGTTCTAAAACACGTCTTATTTAACTGAGACGAATTCCAATAAAAAAGCCGGGAAGCAATTCCCGGCTTTTTTGTTATTTATTATTTTACGCGGCTTTCGGCAATTGTGCCGCCAGTTCCGGATGCACTTCTGCAAAGCGCTTAACCCAGCGTTTCAGTTTCGGACGGCCGCGTTCCCAGCCATTGCCGAAGCGCAAAGTAAGATAACCAAGCGTTGCGGCAATGGCGATGTGACCGCCATGGATTTTGGTGCCGATACGCGGCGCTGTTTCATTCAGCAGATCGAGCGTGCGTTCCGCCTTTTTCCAGTACCAGTCCAGCACCGGCTGATGCACGATTTCTTCAGGGCGCATACGGCGTTCATAGACATGCGCTACCAGCACATCAGCAAGACCATCTGCAATTGCTTCAAATTTTTCAGCATCCAGACGCTTCTCAGCATTACGCGGAAACAGCTTGTTGCCGGAAATGCGGTTGAGATACTGGGTGATGACGCGGCTGTCGAAAACAGTTTTGCCTTCCGGTGTAACCAGCGTCGGAATTTTGCCGAGCGGATTGGCGGCAATCAGTTCTGCCGGTTCTTCGCTGGTCACGACAATATGTTTTTCCAGTTCAATACCGGCATATTGCGCTGCAAGACGCACTTTGGCACTGAAAGGCGAGGAAGGGGAGGTATAAAGTTTGTGCATGTTGAAACCTGAGATAAGAGATCAGTGATTAGGTAGCAGAGTAACGGAACGGCTGCGGCAGGAATTACGATCCACTTCGCCGCATGAACGGAATTTGAGGCCTTTATCCATACAGATACGTACCTCTTGAAGACGTCTGCGATTACAGGTCACAGCAATTGCATCTGCTGGCAAACCCGGATTCGCGGCAATGAAAGCTTTTTCAATAAGCTGCGGATCAACATTGCGCGGGCTTGCGACATTGCGCAAAGCAGGCGGAACAGTCACAGCCTGATAGGCATTACGCAGTGTGGTGAAGTAATCGCGCTGGCTGATCCCCGCACAGGTACCGTGTTTGCGCCATTCATGGCGCATCAGGCCGGCTGCGGGCATAATATCGGACAGAGATGAAACAATATCCCGTGGTACCGTGTCATTAGCCTGCCGGTGATCGCAGCTTTCAGGAAAACCGCGATCATATTGCGGCCACAGGCCATGAACGATGAACCCGTAATTACGGCCGGTGCCGCATTGCTGGCGGGCATTGGAACGATTGCCATTATCGGCGCAATAGCTTGGTGACCAGCTGAGTGACAGGACATAGAAGTCAAAATTCGCATTGTCCGATGCTGCTGGCGTATCTTGCGGTTTAACTGGCTGGCGCTGCGGGATTTTGTTTTCCGGCTTTAAAACCGGTCTGTCCTGATTGTTCAGAGGCTTTAGTTTGCGCAGATCATTGCCCATGCTCTGCATCAGCTTATCACTGAGAGATTGCGCTGATGCCGGTGAAGTAAAGGCGAGAGCAGAGGCAAGCAAAGCCGTTGCAACAGAAAAACAGCCCGTTTTGCTATGTGCAAACGGGCTTTGTGCTTTCAATCGGATGCGTGACATATGCGGATCAGCGAAGCACGCGGCAGCGGCCGTCATAGACGAACCACTTGTCAAAACCGTCCACACAGGATTCGATATTGCGTCCCATGGATGCGAGTCCCTGACTTTCCTCTACCATATACCAGATATTACGGTTCTCTCCATTGGACAGAACGGCAGTGGCACGGCAATAATGGCGCTCAATACCTGACGGGTAGGTTTTTGGATCATAGCGTGTTGCGCTGACATTGCTGACTGCATTAATGCTGACAGCAGGCATTTCCGGCACACCGCGCACAAGGCGGTCGAACTGTGCGACTGCGCTGTTGATGACGCTTTGTTCGTGGCAGACAGGGTCAGTCACGGCAGGGGCAGTTGCAATATAATCCGCGGCCTGAGCCTGGGAAAAAGATCCTGCTGACAGACCTGCAAACAGCGCGAAAGCAAAAGCGGAGCGTAATGACATGAATCTGTCCCTGTTTTAAAACTCTTAACACGAGTTTTTGCCATATTCCTGTGTCGGGTCAAGTCTCAACAGCGCACAAGAGAGTGATCATTGAAGAATGAACGCTTATTTTTCCGTGGGTTCTTCGCCGTTGATCCATTCAATCTTATAACTGCCCTGATTATTCTCTCCGAAAAGCGCTGCCAGCCATGGTGAGATTTTAGTCATTTCCTCCTGAAGCAGATAAGGCGGATTGATGACAATCATACCGGTACCGTCAAAACGCGGCTCCTGCGACGGTGCACGCACTGCCAGTTCCAGCCGCAGGATTTTTGGCAGACCGGTTTCTTTTAAGTTAGCGATGAAGCGGTTAACCTCGCGGCGGTCTTTCACCGGATACCAAAGGGCATAGGTGCCGGTGGCAAAGCGGCGGTGCGCTTTCATCAATCCCTCGACAAGGCGGTCAAATTCTCCGGCAATTTCAAATGGCGGATCAACCAGCACCACACCGCGTTTCTCTTTGGGCGGCAGATGTGCACCCAGTGCCAGCCAGCCATTCAATTCGGTGACACGGGTCTGGTAATCGCCTTCAAATAAAGCGGCCAGTGTTTTGAAATCCTGCGGATGCAGTTCCAGTGCCGAAAGGCGATCCTGCGCGCGCATCAGTTTTCGTGTCAGTAATGGTGAGCCCGGATAATAACGCAGGTTGTTGCCTTTGACGGTGCTGTTTTCCTGCTCAATGACATCGAGATAAGGCGCGATCAGTTCCAGCACTGCGGCAGGAATGCTGCCTGCTGCTTTGGCGTCAAAAACCTGCTCGATACCGCTGCGCCATTCCAGTGTTTTACCGGCTTCCACGCCACTTAAGTCATAGCGGCCGATGCCTGCATGAGTGTCGATCACGCGCAGGGCGGCTTCCTTGCGTTGCATATAAAGCAGCACACGGGTCAGAACGATATGTTTAAACACATCGGCAAAATTTCCGGCGTGATAGGCGTGGCGATAATTCATATTCAGTATTTCCGGTGTTCGAAAGCGCGGTGCTGAAGGCGGGATTCAAAGCAGGACGCTTTGTCATGGTCAATGCCATATATCTGTTCAGACGGGATTATGCCATAACCAGCATACCGGATGTGCAGTCAATCTGATTCTGCCTTTTAAACCGGTTATGTAACAGTCCGGTGACGCTCAGCAGTTTCAGGAAAAGTGGTAACCGCTTCCGCGGGGAAAATAGTTCGCAGGACTATTTTCTAATCCACTCAGATCCGTCCGAAACTGCGTAAGTAAACAACCTAGAGCGGTTTATCGATTAAGAAAAGAAAACGGCTCTATGTCTGGTTTTGTCGTTCTGATCGTTCTTTTCGGCGCATTGCTGCATGCGAGCTGGAATGTCATCGTCAAATCAGGCACAGATAAATATCTCAATGCCGTTCTGGTCTGCGGTGCTGCCGGTCTGGTGGCGCTGGTGCTGATCCCGTTTTTACCCCTGCCATTAGCCCCTAGCTGGCCTTATATGATTATATCAACCATTTTTCAGGTCTGTTACCTGTTCATGGTTGCTGCCGCCTACAGCAACGGGGATATGAGTCTGGCCTATCCGCTAATGCGTGGGACACCGCCTTTACTGGTTGCCATGGCAGCAGGCCCGATGATCGGTGAAGTGCTCGGTGCCGGACAATGGCTGGCAATCGGATTTATTTCCTGCGGCGTCTTAACAATGGCTCTTGGCAGCCGCCAGAAAACGGCGGCAGGGCAAAACACGTCCCGTACGGTGATAATCGCGCTGGTCAATGCCTTATTCATTGCGGGATATACGCTGGTGGATGGTATTGGTGTGCGTGTATCCGGTAATGCGATATCCTATACGCTCTGGGCATTCCTGTTTAACGCAATCCCCGTGGTGAGCTGGGGGATATGGAAATATCGCGGAGAGCTTGTCGGGCATATCAGGCAGCGCGGCCATCTGGCGATGATCGGCGGTGCAGGCACGCTAGGCTCTTATGGTCTGGCACTCTGGGCAATGACCATGGCACCGGTTGCGATGGTTGCAGCCTTGCGCGAGACCTCAATTCTGTTCGGTATGATCCTTTCTCTCTTTTTGTTACGGGAGCATATCAGCCTGAAACGTCTTGCCGGAGCTTTGCTGATTGTCTGCGGCACAGTGCTGATGCGTCTGGTCTGACAGGACTGACATCTGATAAAAATAAAGCTGTGCTGATTTATCGTCTGTCGAAACTGCTATATTTTTGTATGGTGCTAAAATAACTCCTTCAGGAATTCTTACATGACATTGCGCGTTGCACCCCAAATCGGCCATTCGGCCTGTCCGCATGATTGCCCTTCCACCTGCGCGCTCGATGTTGAAATTCTGGACAGCCATACAATCGGGCGTATTCGCGGTGCCAAGGATAACAGTTATACGGCAGGCGTTATCTGCGCGAAGGTCGCGCGTTATGCCGAGCGCGTTCATCATCCTGAACGCCTGCTGAAACCGCTGATCCGCAAGGGTGCCAAGGGAAGCGGGCAGTGGCAGGAAATTTCATGGGCTGACGCACTGGATCTGACCGCAGAGAAATTTCTGAAAGCCGAAGAGCAATATGGTTCCGAGAGTATCTGGCCGAATTATTACGCCGGAACTATGGGGCTGGTGCAGCGCGATTCTATCAACCGTCTGCGCTATGCCAAAAAATATTCCAATATGTTTTCCAGCTTCTGCACCAATCTGGCATGGACAGGCTATATGGCCGGCACCGGTGCTCTGCGCGGGCCTGATCCGCGTGAGATCGCCAAGTCCGATTGTGTGGTGATCTGGGGAACCAATGCCGCTGCCACGCAGGTCAATGTCATGACCCATGCAGCACGCGCCCGTAAAGAGCGCGGTGCGAAAATCGTGGCAATTGATGTTTATGAAACCGCGACCATCCGGCAGGCGGATATCGGCATTGTGCTGAAACCCGGCACTGACGGGGCCTTTGCCTGTGCGGTGATGCATGTGTTGTTTCGCGACGGCTTGGCGGATTGGGATTATCTTAACCGCTATACGGATGCGCCTGAGCAACTGGAACAGCATCTGCAAAGCCGCACACCGCAATGGGCGGAAGCGATCACCGGTGTATCTGTTGAGGATATTGAAGCTTTTGCTCAGTTGGTGGGAACGACAAAACGTACTTATTTCCGTCTGGGTTATGGTTTTTCCCGCCAGCGCAATGGCGCGGTGAATATGCATGCTGCTTCCTGTATCGCCGCTGTAACCGGCGCATGGACAATGGAGGGCGGTGGCGCTTTCCATTCCAATTCCGGCATTTTTGGTATGGATAAATCGGAGATTGAAGGCTCCGCATTTGCCGATCCGTCGGTCAGATCGCTGGATCAGTCGAAAATCGGCCGTGTGCTGACCGGTGACGCAGAAGCGCTCTATGGCGGGCCTCCGGTGATGGCAATGCTGATCCAGAACACCAATCCGGCCAATGTTGCGCCGGAACAGCGTCTGGTACGGCAGGGCTTTATGCGGGAAGACCTGTTTACCGTGGTGCATGAGCACTTCATGACCGATACGGCGAAAATGGCTGATCTCGTGCTGCCTGCCACGATGTTTCTGGAGCATGATGATATTTATCGCGGCGGCGGTCAGCAGCATGTTTTGCTGGGCGCGAAGCTGATTGAAGCAGCAGGTGAGGCTCGGGAAAATATCTATGTTATCAACGAACTGGCCAATCGCTTAGGCGTTGGTCATCTGGATGGTTTCAATCTGCCTGCGCGTCAGCTGGTCGATAATCTGCTGGCTAAAAGCAATATGCCGGATTTTGAAACCATGCGGGAGCAACGCTGGCTTGATAAGCAGCCGGATTTTGAAAAGTCTCATTATCTTGATGGTTTCGCATGGCCGGACGGTAAATTCCGCTTCCGTGTGGACTGGCAGAAACAAACGTCACCGGATCGCCCGCCGCAAGCTATGGGACTTCAGGGGCCTTTTGCGGACATGCCGGAATTTCCGGATTATTGGGCAAGTAACGAACTGGCCGATCCGCAGCACCCGTTTAAGCTGACCACATCACCGGCACATAATTTCCTCAATTCGACCTTTGCGGAGACTCCAACTTCTCTGGCAAAGGAAATCCGGCCGCAACTGCTGATCCGCGACGATGATGCGGCAGAGCTGGGGCTGGAAGACGGTGCGCGGGTACAGATCGGCAATCAGCGCGGTGAGCTGATACTGCATGTCAAAATCCAGCAGGCCACTGATAAATTGAGCGGCAGTAAAAAACTGCGTCGTGGTGTTGTGGTTTCGGAAGGCCTGTTCCCGAATTCATCTTTCGAAGGCGGTGAGGGGATTAATATTCTGACCGGTGCTGATGCGGCTGCGCCGCATGGCGGGACGGCGTTCCACGATATTAAAGTCTGGATACGTCCTCTTATGGAGCAATCGGTGAAGGCTGCCTGATCGCCGGAGGAAATTTGTGCTTATCAGAACGCTTATTGAAAGCGATATACCCTGTTTGCAGAAGCTTTACCGCTATCTGGCAACAGATAATGCAGAGATACCTCTCCCGGAGGCCATTGCGCGCTGGGAGTTGTTGAAGTCCTATCCGAACAGCAATATTTTCGTCGTTTGTCTGGAGAACATTCCTGTCGCATCATGTACTTTGGTTGTTATTCCAAATCTGACGCGTAACGGTATGCCCTATGCACTGATCGAGAATGTTGTGACGCATGAGGATCATCGCAAGCAGGGATATGGCAGGGCAGTTCTGCACAGAGCAATTGAAGCCGCATGGCAGGCCGGCTGCTATAAAGTCATGTTGATGACAGGTTCGAAACAATCGTCAACACTGAAGTTTTATCAGGATGCAGGCTTCGAGCAGAGTAAAACAGGCTTTCAGATCAGAAGACCTAAAACAGCCTGAGATTTCCCGAAACAAAAAAAAGCCCGCGCCGGTGACAGCGCGGGCTTTGTGCAAAGCATAGCTAAAAATTAGCCTTCATATTTCAGGCGGAAGTTGGAAAGTGCAACAGCAGCATTCAGACCCTTCTGACCCTGAATGGAGATCGGCTGCAGAGAAATGTTCTTCCATGTGCCACCGGTCAGGACATTGGTGCCTGCTCCGATACCGATCGTTGCATTGGCCGATGCGCCGACATAGCTGCCGCGCAGTGCGCCTTCAGGGCGAACGGTTGGTGCCCAGACAGCCCATGCCAGCTGGCCGGCATTGTAGAAGCCGATATCCACGCCGATTTTGGTGATCTGGCCGCTATAGCGCTCGGCAGGTGCGCCGCGCTGTGCAGGCTGGAATACGCAATCCAGATCCTGACGGCTGCCAATGATAACACCGATTGACGGCTGGAAATCGCAGGTCAGAACGCCGACTTCCGAACGTGGCTGAACAACGGCATTGCGGGAGGAAGCCATGTCGGCAGCAGATGCTGAAACAGCAAAAGTACCGGCGGCAAAAAAGGCCATAAGTGCAACAGAGTTACGGAGAGACATGATATCTTCCTCTTCTTATTTTTAGACGCATCCATGAAAGTGTAAAATAGCTTCCGGTTAAGATGCGTGTTGATACAACCAGAGCATTTCACAGTCAATTTGACGGCTGTGATAATGCGATAAACTAAAGAATCCAGAGCGAGTGCCGTGATCCAACCTGGACGTAAGCTGCTCTAGTTAAAGCGTTTGACCGCTCAAAGTCTCTGCCTGAAAAGCGAACCATAATGACGGGAATCATCTGATTGCTGAACATGCAGCACAAATGTGATATGTGGCTATTTAGGGTAATATCGTGGCACGTTAAGAGGAAATTAACAATTTGTTATTTCATCACGCGCTAATGAGTATCTGTGTTGCTGATTTGCCATGCTTTTCAGAACCGGAAGCCATAGCGAAATTACGCAGAGCCTGCGGATAGAGCTGATGCTCTGCGGTCAATACGCGTGCTGCCAGCGTTTCAGCTGTATCGCCCTCAGTAATGGCCACCGCTGCCTGCGCAACAATCGGGCCTTCATCCATGCCTTCAGTTACCAGATGCACGGTGCAACCGGCCAGTTTCATGCCGGTATCCAGCGCACGCTGATGTGTGTGCAGACCCGGAAACAGCGGCAGAAGGGAAGGGTGAATATTGAGGATACGTCCTTCATAAGGCGCAATGAACCGGCCGGAAAGCAGGCGCATATAGCCTGCAAGGCAAACTATATCCGGAGCGATTGCAGCCAGTTGCGCAAGAATTGCATCTTCATGTGCTTCTTTGGAAGCATAGTCTTTGCGGACAAAAACATGGGTCTTGATGCCTGCGGCCTGAGCTTTCGTCAGACCGCCTGCTTCTGTCTTGTCGGAGATGACGGCAACAACTTCTGCCGGATAATCCGGTGCTTGTGCCGCGCGGATCAGCGTCTCCATATTGGAGCCGCCGCCGGAGATAAAAATGACCACGCGTTTGCGCGGAGCTGAAGGCGCGTGGCTCATAGGGAAAGTGTGCCCTGATAAACGACGCCCTGATCTTTTGCCTCACGCGCAATCATGCGGCCGAGTGTGACAACAGTTTCGCCTTCGGCTTTCAGCGCCTGAGCAACTGTTTCCGCTTTGTCAGCAGAGACAACAACAATCATGCCGACGCCGCAGTTGAAGGTACGCAGCATTTCATGCGCGTCAACACCGCCGGTTTTGGCCAACCATGAGAAAACAGCGGGAACCGGAATCGCAGACAGATCAATTTCAGCCGCCAGTGTTTCCGGCAAAACGCGCGGAATATTGTCAGGGAAGCCGCCGCCGGTAATATGTGCAAGTGCTTTGATCGCGCCGGTCGAGCGGATAGCCGATAGCAAGGATTTTACATAGATACGGGTCGGGGTGAGCAGGGCTTCGCCCAGTGTTTTATCGGCAGCAAAAGGCGCTGCATCCTGCCAGCCAAGACCGGACAGTTCAACAATGCGGCGTACCAGCGAGAAACCGTTGGAATGAACACCGGAAGAACCAAGACCAAGAATAACATCTCCGGCTTCCAGATCACCGGCAGGCAGCAGCTGACCGCGCTCTGCCGCGCCAACCGCGAAACCGGCGAGATCATAATCACCTTGCGCGTACATGCCCGGCATTTCAGCGGTTTCACCGCCGATCAGCGCACAACCGGATTGCAGACAGCCTTCGGCAATGCCCTTAACAATTGCTGCACCCTGTTCAGGATTGAGTTTGCCGGTAGCAAAATAATCGAGGAAGAACAGTGGCTCTGCGCCCTGTACCACGAGGTCGTTGACGCACATGGCAACCAGATCAATACCAACTGTATCGTGACGATCTGCATCAATAGCAATTTTCAGCTTGGTGCCGACACCGTCATTGGCCGCTACCAGAACCGGATCTTTAAAGCCTGCGGCTTTCAGATCAAACAATCCGCCGAAACCGCCGATTTCCCCGTCAGCACCCGGACGGCGCGTGGAACGCACCAGAGGCTTGATCTTGTCGACCATGCTGTTGCCCGCATCAATATCCACACCGGCATCGGCATAGGTCAGGCTATTTTTCGCGTCAGCGGCTGCAGAGGATGGGGTTTTCGACTGTGGCATTGGTAGCTCCCGATACACAGCGCAGCCGTAAGGCCGATGGAAGAACGGCAGGGCAGGCTGCGGTTAATGCTTCAAGCAGGCGCAATGACACGAGATTGCTTTATCCGCAAGCATCTTTCGTCATTTTTAACTGATAAACACCATGTTATGAGATGAGCAGAGCATATGTCGCAGTCAATTTACTCTGTCGCTGCAATGAAAGCAGGCGTGATAGGTCGCTAGAGCGGTTTACGTCCAGATTGGATCATAACGCTCGCTCTAGCTTCTTTATTTGGTCGCATTATCACGGGCGTCAAGTTGATCCAACTTAACTGTGAAATGCTCTATCTTGACCGGAGGCTGAAATGCGACATATTCAGACTTTTTGAGCAATGGCGGTTTTATATGAGCAAATCGGATACCACACCACCTAAATCGCCATCCTCCCGTGCACCACGGGCAAAATCGGAGGCGCTGGTAAAAACCGTGCCGCAACAGGTTATCATTCCTGCGACTGAGAATGAAGTTCGTCTGGATGTGCAGGTCAGTGCACTCGGTGCAACAGTTCGTAAGCAGGCTTTTTTCTGGCTGTTTGCAACAGTCGTTTTTATTCTTTTCCTGACGGTGTTCAGTTCTATTTTGCTGCCATTTGTCGCCGGACTTGCTCTGGCTTACTTTCTTGACCCTGTGGCCGACCGGCTTGAGCGTTTCGGGATGTCGCGTCTGGTGGCAACCGTGGTTATCCTGATTACCTTCGTCTTTGTGCTGGTGCTCGGGCTTATCATCATCGTGCCGGTGCTGGTCACACAGCTGGCCGAGTTTATTTCGAAATTTCCGGGTTACTTTACGCAGCTCCAGTCGCTGATCGCCCATCAGGATTCCGAATGGCTGCAGAAATATCTCGGTATTAACAGCACAGTCATCAAAGATAATCTGAGCGGATTCCTGAAACAGGGAGCCGGTTTTCTAACCACTTTGCTGCAATCGCTGTGGAATTCCGGCAAGTCGCTGATTGATATTGCCGGTCTGTTTGTGGTGACACCGGTGGTTGCGTTCTACATGCTTCTCGATTGGGACCGCATGGTCAATACGATTGATTCATGGGTGCCGCGCGATCACGTGAAAACTGTGCGCCAGATCGCCCGTGAGATGAATGACGCGATTGCCGGTTTCATCCGAGGTCAGGGCACGCTGTGCCTCATTCTCGGAACGTTTTACGCTGTCGGCCTGACACTTACCGGTTTGAATTTCGGCTTGCTGATCGGCCTTTTCGCCGGTCTTATCAGCTTCATTCCCTATATCGGCTCGATTGTCGGTCTGGTGCTGGCAATTGGTGTGGCGCTGGTGCAGTTCTGGCCGGATTGGGTGATGGTTGTTATCGTCGCCTGTGTGTTCTTTGCAGGCCAGTTTATTGAAGGCAATATTCTGCAGCCGAAACTGGTGGGCAAATCCGTTGGCCTGCATCCGGTATGGCTGATGTTTGCTCTCTTTGCCTTCGGTTCGTTCCTTGGCTTCACGGGGATGCTGATTGCTGTGCCTGCTGCGGCCGCAGTCGGGGTGCTGGTACGCTTTGCAATCGGGCGTTATCTGGAATCTCCGATGTATAAAAGCAGTAACGGAGAAAACTGAGCCGGAAGTTTTCAACAGCTTTGTCCACAGGCTTGTGGGTCACGGGGATAAGCTCAGACAACCGGCGCATTCGTGCCGGTTGTGCTTTTCTAAAGGGGGGAAAGCAGTTACTGCATCATTCTGACCTGTATTTTGAAGATTTGACAGGTTCTGTGATGGAACAGCTTGAACCCCGCCCCGAAATCATGTGATGAATTTGTATGATTTGTAAGCAGGCCGGAATTCGGGCTAATAATTTTGGGTAATTATGTCTGCTGAGCACCGACAAATGCCGCTCATTCTTCAGCATGAGCCAGGCTTTACGCGCGATGATCTGGTTGTTACCGGATCGAACCGTGCGGCTGTCGATCTGATTGATCGCTGGCCGGACTGGCCTTCGCCTGTCGCACTGCTTGTCGGACCAGCCGGAGCCGGTAAGACACATCTGGCAGCCATCTGGCGCAGTCAGAATGATGCGGCAATCCTCGATCCTCATGATATTGATGCACAGTCACTGGAAATCGCTGCACAGCGTCCGGTGCTGATTGATGATATCGGTGCAGAAGCTTTTGATGAAACCGGTCTGTTCCACCTGATTAACACTATTCGGCAGACTGCAGGCAGCTGCGAAAACGGTCAGTCGCAGGCATCACTGCTGATGACATCGCAATTACAGCCGTCGCAATGGAATGTGTCGCTGCCTGATCTGGTCTCCCGTCTGAAGGCTGTGACGATTGTCGATATTTCCGAGCCGGATGATTATCTGCTGAGCACAGTGATTTACAAGCTGTTCGCCGATCGTCAGGTCAGTGTTGATCCGGCGGTTATTAGCTATATTGTCAGCCGTGTTGAGCGCTCGCTCGACAGTGTGATTGTGCTGGTTGATCTGCTCGATCATATGGCTCTGCAGCAAAAAAGCCGGATTACCAAAGCGCTGGCAATACAGGCTTTGCAGGCAATGGCGGATGCATTGCCTGAGCCGCGCTAGAACATTTCCAGCAAAAGTGGGAAGCTTTTGCTTCAGGAAATACTCTGGAGCGGGCGCTATGATCCAATCTGGGCGTAAACCGCTCTGGGGTATCTGATTATTCTGACAATGATTATCTATTTGCCGACCGGCTGTTGCGGATAAACCGGCGCAACCAGTTTGCTATTCTGTGTTTTCTTAGCGGCGCTGTTATTATCAGCTGTTGCCGCAGAGCGGATTGATCCTGTCGTCATGCCGGAATGTTGGGCCGCTTGCGGTGCGGAGACTGCACGGAATGAGCGGGTCTGTGCCTGCTGATTTTTAATAATCAGCTGATCTTCCTGCACCCAGCCGATAATATTGGTGGATGGTACAACCACACGGTGCCAGCGTCCGACCTTGGCATAGGAGCGCATCTCACGGCCTTTTTCGACGCGTCCGACAGTCTTGGCCTTATCCCATGCTTTTTCATGAATGGTCAGAGCTTGTCTGGCAATAATCGCTTTCGGCACTTTGAATGCACCGCTGGCATTACGGCTGTTGTCATCTGTTGCGGATTTTCCGACCGGCGGCAAAGCGGGCATGGTGTGCTGCGGTGCAGGTTTTGGCGGTGTTATCTGAACTGCTGCCGGTTTGCTATCCGGGCGCGGTGCAAGAACGGCCACTTGCTTTGGCTGCTCTTTTTGTTCGCTGGCAACGCTCTGACCGATATTCAGCGGTGGCCTGCGTATCGGAGACGGCGGCGTCGCAGTGGGTTCAGTATTTCTGGCTGTTTCCGTATTTCTGCTTTGCGTCTGCACCGATCTGCGCTCTGAACTGGCTGTTGCAGACGAGCCGGAACGGGATGCAGAACTATTGGTCGCCGTGCGGAACAGGCCTGATACACTGGCAGAAGGGCTGCGGCTTTGCGAGGTTGCCCAGAGTGCTGCAGCACCAATCACCACAATAGCACCAACGGTCAGAACTTCCGTTGCGGAGTGACCCGATCTTTTACCGCGCGTAGAGCGCTTTTTGCGGGAAGTGGTTTTTCTCGGAGCCATATGTCTGCGCCTTTATATCGGTCAGCATTCAGATGCACTGAACCAAGCTGAGTATTTCGAATCTGCCTGCACTCAAACTACCGCGCGAATCTTCGTATTTGGTTACTATGCTCACCTTTTGTTCTCTGTGTCTGACGTGAAATAACTTATTTTTGGCACAATATCGGCCTGAAACAGTCCCGAAGCAGGCGCAGCATTTTTGCCGCGGCCGCTTCTGACCGCGCCCGGATTAACCTGCTATCTGCAGCCGGCGGCTACAAACGGCCTGTGTACAGAGGAAAATATGGAGCGTATGAAACAAAATGAAAAAGCTTGTTTTAACACTGAGCGTTCTCGGTACCGTTCTGGGATTGTCAGCAGCGCCGGTATTTGCGGGACAGACCGCAACGGCTGCTTCGAAAACTGACATGACGAAAATGCAGCATGGTACGGATAAAGCTGCTGGCGGGCCGGGCATGATGACGGATGCGGCTGGCGGAAAAATTCTGACCACTGCAGAAGGGCACACGCTGTATACGTTCGACAAGGATAGCGGCGGCATGTCCAATTGCGATGCCTCATGTCTGAAAATCTGGCCGGCATACCACGCTTCAGCGAAAGCCAAGGCGGTTGCACCATGGTCCAAGGTGAAAGCCTCGGACGGTAAGGATATGTGGGCCTATAACGGCAAGCCGGTTTATACCTATATTAAAGATAAAAAAGCCGGTGACATTGAAGGTGATGGTGTCGGTGGTAACTGGCACATTATTAAATAATATTTTGCGTTCCCGCTCTGAGATCAGGTCTTGCTCATCAGATTTAAAACCTTGGTGGGCAGGGCTTTCTGTGTGCTATGTTCCCCGCACAACAGGAATGAAAAACTGCATTGAGGGAGTGATATGGCACATATTTTCCGGCGGGCTGAAGAACGGGATCTCATTGAAATTGTAGCCATGCTTGCCGATGATGTTTTGGGAGCAGAGCGTGAGGATCAATCCGTTCCGCTGAACAAAACCTATCTGGATGCCTTTGCCGCAATCGGGCGGGACGAGAACCAGTTCTTACTGCCTGTCGAAGCTGACGGGCAGGTTGCCGGTTGTCTTCAGCTCAGTTTTATCCCAGGTCTTTCAAGGCTTGGCATGTGGCGTGGACAGGTGGAGAGTGTGCGGATTGCAACGGCTTTTCGCGGGCAGGGCTTAGGCAGGCAGATGCTGGAATGGGCAATCGGTCAATGCAGGGAAAAAGGCTGTGGTCTGGTGCAGTTGCACACCGATGTCTCGCGCAAAGATGCGATCCGTTTTTATGAACAGCTTGGTTTTAAAGCCAGTCATGCCGGAATGAAGCTGACTCTCTAAAATATTTGTAATCATCTGCATCGAATATGCTGCTGCTGCGTTACTGTCAGACCGGAGTATTTTTTCTGAACCGTTTTGAAACAGGAGATACAATCAATGGTAGATACTGCAAAAATCAAAGAGCATTTTGAAGTGATCGGTGCAGACGGTGTTCACGTCGGCATTGTCGATCATGTGGAAGGCGACCGTATCAAGCTCACGAAAAACGATGCCGGTGCGGGTGCACATCATAAGCACCATCATTATATTTCGTTGGGGCTGGTTGCTGATATTGAGGGGAACAAGGTTCGTCTTTCAGCCAATGCTGATGTTGCGATTACTTTCGAGGAAGAGAAAGACGGTAAAGCCGCTATGTGAAGCTGCTCCGGTTCTCCGATAATCAAACCCGCCATTTCCTGAATGGCGGGTTTTATTTTTGCATGTTTAATAAGTGTAGAACAGGATTGGTATGAAACCTGCTGTCTGCAAATGCTCGACCGTTTCAAAAAACGGAAATGCAACAAAGAACACCAGCCCGTCAAAGAACGTATTATAAAGCGTTTTCGGACGGATGGTCAGAGTTTCCACATCTCTGTAACCGGAGAACCGCGGGAAAAAGCGTGGTACTTCAAGCTTGTAATCCCGATAGGGCTGGCCGAAGCTGTTTTCGAGATAGCCTTCCTCGGCAAGGATAACGAACAGGAATGTGATGTAGCAGGTGATTGCCAGCAGAAGCGCAACACCAAGACTGCCGGTGAGGCAGCCGATACCAAATGCACCGATGGTGCTGAAAACATAAAGCGGATTGCGGCTCAGGGAATAGGGGCCGGTGCGAATGATCTGCGCTCCTTTATGCCCGCCGATATATAATGTGCACCACATGCGGCCGAGAATAGCCACCATGATAAAGCCGAGGCCGAAGGCTTCAATATATTCATGAGTGCCGCGCGGCCATGCAGAGCGTACGAAAAGCAAGGCAAGGAACAGGAGAATAATAATAACCGCTACAGCAAGTCGCCGGCGTGCCTGATAGCGGCTCATTTCTTTCATGGATTGCATTGGGCAGGACCTGTGTCTGTGGATTTACTATCATGGAAACAGAGTCATTATCGCAGAGAGGGTCGTCTGTTATGACGATCATGTACCTATTCTTCAGAAAGCGGATTATTTTATGTCCGCAATTAATCATTTGCTCAAATGAAGAATATTTAACCACGCGGTCCAAACAGGATAATGCCTGCACCGGCGAGCGCCAGCATACCGCCGGTAATGTCCCAGCGATCCGGCGGGAAATCTTCTGCCAGCCGCAGCCACAATAATGAGGCGATAATATAAATCCCGCCATAAGCCGCATAGGCACGGCCGGCTGCCTCTGTATCAATAAAAGTGAGCAGCACAGCAAACAGGATCAAAGACGCAATTCCCGGTAGCAAAAGCCATACGGGTTTATCCAGTCTCAGCCATGCCCAGAAAGCAAAGCACCCTGCAATTTCAGCAACCGCAGCTAAAGCATAAATAAGGATTTGTGAGACGGGGTTCATAGCCGGCGGTGCTCCTGATATTTTCATGCAATCTCATAAAGCATAATAATCTTGCAGCCTTAAGAAATCGCACAATCATTTCAAAGCGGAACAGAGAGTGATGAGATTGTTCATTTGCTGTTCAATTTCTGTGTTCTAGAACCGGTACTGCGAGCGTATATTGGTAAGACTGCTTCGGTGGCCGGAAACTGTATCTGCTCTTTAGTTTAAAGGCTTCACCATGAGTATCAGCTCATACAGGAAGGAAATTCAAATGAGCACAATGTCGATTGCGACAAATCTGTCCCGCGCCGTGTTGTTTCTGGCCGTTGTTGCCGGTGCTTACACGGTTGATACCGGAACAGCATCAGCTCAGGAAGTACGGCAATGTGCTTCTGAGGGGGGCGTCTGCCGCATTCCTTATCCGACAGAAGTAATTTACGGCAACGGAAGACGGGCAACATCGCGCTTTATTAATCAGCCGCAGGTGCGTTGCTCGAACTCTGTCTTTGGTGATCCTGCACGCGGCAGAGCCAAAAGCTGCTCTTATGTTGTTCGTGATGACGGACGTGACCGCGGCGGTTACGGACGCGATCGTGACGGATATGGCCGTGATCGTGATCGGGATCGGGATGGTCGTGGCGGCTATGGACGGGATCGTGATGATGACCGTGAATGGCAGCGCTGT
The DNA here is from genome assembly GCF_019730395.1 of Ochrobactrum sp. SFR4. Lineage (NCBI taxonomy): Bacteria > Pseudomonadati > Pseudomonadota > Alphaproteobacteria > Hyphomicrobiales > Brucellaceae > Ochrobactrum > Ochrobactrum sp. SFR4. Next base: position 257,512 of record NZ_JAAPBB010000002.1, read on the forward strand.
GCACGGGAAGGCCAGTATTGTGATTTCTCCGGCCGCAAGCGCGTACGTTACGGCACACAGGATCGCTTTGTTGAGCGTATATTCCGTGGCGGCGTAAATTGTGACAATCGCACATTCGGTGATCCGGATCGCGGCTCAGCGAAAAGCTGCTATGTCCTTGATTGAGATTGATGCATAGTGAACCCGATAAAAAACCGGAGCTTTTCAGCTCCGGTTTTTTGTTTTTACTTGGCGAATTCAACTGCAGGCGGCGTCAGTTTTGGTGCGAATACAGCTTTTTTCAACTCTTTTGCATTCAGATCAAATTTTTTGATATCGATCTCGCGTAACACCTGATCGTCATACATTTTGATATAGTATTTTTGGTTTTTCAGATCTGCGATTGTTGACCATTGTGTATATTCCAGCGGGATCTGGGAGTCTTTACCCATCTGAATCCAGCCTTTCGGAATATCAAAATTGTTGAGAATGTGCTCAGTCAAGCGAACACTGTCTGTACCGCTTGCTTCTTTTGCGACCGTCTGCACATAGGCAGTTGCGCGGACAAAGCGGGAAGGTGGTGTGGAGTCGCCCGGCAATCCCATCAGGCCGGAACCCTGACCGAGCTGTGTGAATTTATGTCCGCCGATTGTCATCGGTTCCGCATTAATAGCGGACATTTTCAGATAATTGCGCAGATTGGTCAGATGCCAGTCAAAAGACGGCGAGTTGGTCATGACACCAACCGGATTGTCATAGACCTTGAGTTTGCCGTCGACCGGTTCGATAACCAGTGAAGCGCCGGTGGCATCATGGATTGTGTAATGAACCGGAGGAGCAATTCCCATTTCCGGATGCACCAGATTAATCACGCTGATGTCGCTGATTGCAGCTTTTACTTCTTCCACTGTGGCGTAATTGGTCAGAATCCAGCTCAGAACATCCCATGGTGCCAGAGATTTGGCCGGATCAGTTTTTGTGCCGTCCGCATAACCGGCAAATTCAGGGAAATACAGAATACCGCCTGCGAGGCCTTTTTCATTCATGCCGTCAACAAGAGTGGATTCTCCCAGAGCATTCATGCCAATGGCGCCGTATTTGCCCTTCCAGCTCATGCCGGGTTTCCCGTCAGCTCCGGTTGTACGCAGCGTATAGGCGCGCGGAATAACCAGTGCATTGGATTTCAGCTCCATACCGAATTCCATGGTGCGGGCATAAATGCCGCTGCCGTCTGTTGTCGGTAACAGGAAGCTGGTGCAGGCAGCCGCCGCATACGGAGCTGAAACAGCAGCGATAACTGTCAGGGCCGTGGCGGATTTTACAAATTTGTTCTTAAGGACGTTCGGGAAACTCGGTTTCAAAAGGATGCTCCTTTCAGAGAAATGGACAAAAACGTTTATCACGCATTGTGTGAATCAGATGTGAAGAAATCTATTGAAAATTCGATTTAATCTTGATCTTATTTTGGAAGTTTCTCAAAGTGTAAATATAGACAGTGCAGTTATATCGTTTTGCAGATATTCCTTATTGAGGGGAAGTAAAAATATGAAGTGTTTATCCGGAATCAGTACTGCACATATTATCTTTGCTGCATGTATAAGTGCTGCAAGTATCGCCAGCGGGCAGGCTTTGGGCGCGGATGTTCTGGCGCCGCAACCTGCGGCCAAGTTTGACGAGCGGCGCTGGAAGGTGATTGTCAGTCCCTATATTTGGACCGCTTCACTGGATGGTCATGCTAATGTTGCCGGGCACCGTACCAATATTGATGTGCCTTTCTCGGATATTTTTAAGAATCTTGATTTCAGTGCCATGGGCAATGTTGAGGTCACAAACGGCCTTTTTGGACTTTATTTTGACGGGCAATATACCAAAACCAGTCAGGATGAATCGTTCCACGCACAGACTCTGGGGGCGGATGTGACGATGACAACGCTCTCTGCGGGGGCGTTCTTCCGCGCTGTTGAAGTGCCGCTCGAAGGCACGACTGTTTTCGGTGCGCAGCGGGTTTTTGCTGTTGAACCGACTGCCGGTCTGCGCTGGACACAGCTTAAAGTCGATTTCATGCTGGATCGCTGGTCTGAGCGCCGCAAACTGGAATGGACGGATCCGTTTGTCGGAGCGCGTATTCAGGCGGATCTGACAGATCGCTGGCATTTGTTTGCTGAGGCTGATGTTGGCGGTTTTGGTGCGGGGGCAGATTTGAGTGCGCAGGGGCAGGCCTATCTCGGTTATCGCACGCATATCTTTAATCAGCCGGCATTATTGCGCTTCGGCTACAGGGCACTCTATCAGGATTATGACGGCGGGGATGTACTCGGTCACAGATTTAAGTGGAATGTTACCGAGCACGGGCCTGTTGCCGGTATCTCACTGGTCTTCTGAGTTTCATGATACTTAGCCGCTTGCCCGTGTAAACGGGCAGGCAGCCTGCTTTGTTGTTCAGAAGCTGATTTCAGAGGATGGCGTAACGGTTACTGACGCGGATCCTGTACCAAAGCCATCGAGTGTTTCATTATGGTGCCTGATAATATCCGTATAGAGCAGAGTATCGGAATCTCCGGTTATATGACCGTCTGCAATCAGGGTTATGTCATAACCAAGTGATATGGCACGCCTGACTGTTGTATCAACGCAGAACTGCGTCATGCAGCCTCCGGTAATCAGATGTGTGATTCCGTGGTCTTTTAACCGGTCCGCAAGTTCTGTTTCGAGGAATGAGTCCGAATATTTTTTATGAACAAGGATATCAGTACCTGTGGCTGCGATTTCCGGACGCAACTCCCATCCCGGAGTATCTTTTTCAAGCCTGTGGCCTTTGTCGCCGTCGTGCTGGATCAGAATAACGGGAACATTGGCCTGATGTGCTTTTTGCTTTAGCGCCTGAAGTCTGAATACGGTTTGATCCAGAGCCGCTTCAAGCTCGGGCTGTCGTTGTGCTGAAGCTTTACCGGCGATGATTGCGTTCTGAACATCGATAATCAGGAGTGCTGTTGTCATTCTGTCCGAAACCTTGTTTTGAAATTTGGTTGCTATCCCTTGTGAATTAAAATAGCTGAAACCGGACTAGTTATAAATATTCTGCATGGGTTTCTGTCTGAAATTGTGAGGATATGCGTGCTTCATTTGCCATGCTTTATTTTTTGCTGAGTGCATTCCACCCGCAGGTCTTCGCAATCTTCGCAGCAACATCTTCAACATCAGCCAGATCAAACACGACCTCGACAGGTGGTGTGTCTATACGCACGGACAGCGTGTTGTCATTTTTCAGCTGTTTTATGAATGGTACAGACTCTTCATCTGACCACAGACCAACTGACATGAAGTTTGCTGAACGTTCCCATAATGTAGTTTGTGGAACTTCAGCGCCTGTTTGATGGGTAACTTTGGCAGTTTCTGCCGCGCTGGAAGTGCCGGTCGTAATAATTGCAGAGGTCGTAAAATTCTGACAGCGAAGCCCGAGAGCGACTGAGTTGAGCATGACGATTTTATTCTCACTGCCTCTGGGCAGCAGAAAAGCGGATATTTGCGCATCGCCGTCAATGGCGGAACCGGCTTCGGAGATGTGCCAGCCATGAGACGGAGAGGGCTGATCGGATTTGGGGAAAAGCCCGTCAAAACATGCGAGTCTCTGTGCAGAATCTTCAATCACACTGCACGTGTCTGGTGAAGTCTGCGCGACAGCATTGGGTGTCCATAATACAAACATAGCCATGCCGGTCATTATTGTGCGCATTTATGCCCCCGTATTCCTCCTTACAGCACTGCAAATCATGGCTGTAGATAAACGGAACAGACCCGCAGAATAGTTTTCCTGATCCGCGAAGCTATTCCGTTTATTTTCGTTGTCAGATCAGGCCGTTTTTTTGCGGCGCAGAAGTGTAGCAATGCCGCCAAGGGACAGACCAAGGCCCACGCCAATCAGGCCGAAGCTTAATGCATTGGAACCAATATCGGATTGGTTGGCCGATGCAATAGATGCTGCTGCTGTTGTAGCATCGGAGCCACCGGCTTTTGCATCCATCATCGCGACCATGCCCGGTTCGGAGCATTTAGGCAGAAGGGAATTCTTTGCTTCCACGCTGTTTGCATATGTATCCGACACGATTTTCTCGCATCTTTGCTGATCTGCAAGCGAAACAGAACTGGTGCCGAATTGCAGGTACAAGCCGCCTGCAAGGGCAAGAACGCCGAGGCCGGTCAGGATGACAGAGCGGGATGAGGAGTTTGCCTGAGCCATTAAGATTACCTTATTGTTTTATAATGTTCGGAATAGAGTTTGAGTTTTACGCCAAGGCAAGTTTTTTTTCAGCATTCTATGCTGAAAAAAGCAGATATCAGGTCTTATGCAATAATCAGATTGCGCCCCTGACGCTTGGCAATATACATTTTCTCATCTGCCTCCAGTAAAGACTGATCGAGATTAAATCCGGCAGCACACAAAGTGACACCGATACTGGCTGTGATGCTGACAGTTTTATTGTCGGAAGCGACAATGCGCAGAATACTTATTTCCCGCCGGATATTCTCTGCATATTGATAAATAAGGCTGACATCCGGACTGCTGATGAAGACGCCGAATTCCTCGCCGCCGAGCCTCCCCGCAAAACCGTTTTTTAAGCTCAGACGATTGAGCAATGCCCCGATACGGCGCAATGCCGCATCACCGGTTGCGTGGCCGTAGGTGTCATTGATAGTTTTGAAGTGATCCAGATCGATAAATAGCAGTCCGCCGGTTTGCTGATCGTTGCTCGCAGTAATGAGCTTATCGAAAAAAGTGGAGCGGTTCAGAACGCCGGTTAAACTGTCTTCCCGCGAGTGTTTGATGAGCAGCGCATTGGCTTTTTCAAGTTCGCCCTGAATTTCCAAAGCTTTATTTCGCGCAATCCTGAGGCGTTCAGTATTCAGATAGTGTAAAGCGGACATCGGAATGGCTGTCGCGAGCGGGCAGACAATCGTCATGATTAGTCCTGCGCCGGCTAGTTGTCCCCCCATCATGGGGACAAAAATACTGGTAATAATGAGGGTAAATATAAGCGCCAGCGCACCTGTTGCTAATGCTTTAAATAGAATGCGCCAATAATTAATCATATTTCGTGCTTCAGTATTGAAAGTCCGGCAGGAGATAAATCGCGGGAGTTACTTTTAGCACGCCAGCTTCATTTTCTATAGATGCTAATGAAACTGATTTTTACGTCGGTCACGCAGCTTTTGTTACAACGGAAATATTATGAGATATCAGATTAAAAGATGGGAAACTTAATTCTTTAAATGAGCTTTTTATTATTATTCGGGGAAGAGCAGCTTCTGGCTGTGTATGACAGGTATTTGCGTATTTGAATCGCCGCAACGCAGGCGGGATAAGACATGAACCGGATGAAGCACCGGAAGTCTGTAATCTGAAATCTTATATAAATATGGAGTGAATGGCGATCCCGACTGGATTCGAACCAGTGACCGTCGGCTTAGAAGGCAGGAACTAATTTAATTAAAACAATGCTTTAAATGTAAAATGAGGCTGTTTAGCTGGTTAGAAGATCAATGGGTTACAGTGAATTTGTAAACTAAAATCACTGCCCCTTTTTCTCCATTTTTAGAATCACTGCGTCGTTCGTTTGCTCATCATGCGCGAGATAGTGGGCTTCCAGCACTCTGGTCACGTCTTTGATAGAATGGCCGGAAGCTGCAGCAATTTCCTCAACAGTGGCTCCGCTTCTACGTGCCTTTGTGATGAAAGTTCCTCGCAGATCATGAAAGGTTACGCCGCTGATCCCAGCTCTTTTAATGGCGCGACCCCATGAGGTTTTAAACCCGTCGCTTGTCCATGGTGTCCCCTGACTGCTCGTGAGTATTGTCACAGACTGTTTGTCCATAGAATCAAGCATTGTTTTTAAGGTTGAATACACGCGAATTGTTACGCGCTTTCCTGTTTTGGATTGCTTTAGCCGGATGTGTTGACCGTCATATGCTGACCACGTGAGGTTTAGGATGTCGCCTTGTCGTTGGCCTGTCCATAAGGCCAGCATTAGGGCATGGATCAGGTTGTCGCTGAGTGCTTTGTTTGCAAGTTCGATCTGTTCATCTGTCCAAATGATATCAGCGCGAGTGCCTTTCCAGAGCCTGCCGCCGCCAGTGCACGGATTGCGAGTAATAAGCTCCATATCAAGCGCCCATGAAAAAACGCGCTTCACCACCGCCCATGCCCTGTCAGCTTTGCGTGGTGTCTGTGCCATGGTATCTCGCCAGTCCTTAAAGACAGATCTAGCACCATGCTCATTGAGGGCGATGATCGGCATATCACCAAACTCGGATGATAATTGAGCCAGAAAAGGATCATAATCCCTTTGGCTGACTGCGCTGAGATCCATGTAGGCCGGTGAGGACTTATACTGGACAATCAGGCCAGCAAGGCTGTCGTTATCTGGTTGCACAGCTGCTTTGGAAATTGCGTTAAACTCAGAAACAAATCCCGCAGGATCTCTGATCGGATCAACTATAAGACGCGGGCCACCTCGCCATGCATAGTAGTACGTTTGCGTTTTACCGCCGACCAAACGCTTTTTGACTTTATGCAGCCCTTTAAGTGGTACGCGCATGTTTTCGTGCTTTCCATGCCTCTAAGGCTGACATTGTAGAATAATCGGTATTGCGATCCAATGAAGTCAACCATTCATCAAGGCGTAACCGTAAAAACCTTTGTCCTCGCGTTGAAGGTGTAAGCGCCACCGGTCGGACTGGGCAGACTTCCTTGAAGGTTTCTGTGGAGAGGCCGCAATATGCTGCAGCTTGATTTAATGGCATAGCTGCAGGCCAGTAAGGCTGGTTTTTCATGTTCCATCTCCTTCCGGTGCGAGTGGTGAGGCGGCGAGCATGGCTCTCAATGCTTCGACCACATCATTTGCCTGCTGAATAACCTGATCCGTAGAAATGTTGGGCTGATATCTGTCCCATAAGGCAAGAGCGGCTTTCGCTCGTTCTATTGTCTCATCCCTTGTCATTGCTGGCCTCCACGTTGAGGGCGGCATCAATTGCGTAGTCCAAATCAACGCCATTAATTACATAGTTCTCAGGCGTTACACCTGCGAAAACTCCGCCCTTCCTGATTGTTTCCACATCGCGAGAGCGCAGATACTGGTATCTGGCTGCATCCGCTTTCAGGTCTGCGGCTGGTGCTGGTGATGCGTAGAGGGGCATTGAGTGTTTTTCTGATCTCTGCTTTGATACTGAAATAACTTTAACTTTAGGCCAATGCATTGCAAAAACATTGAAGCTTTTAGCATCTGCCCAAAAGTCCGGCACTTGGTAGTCATCCTTCAAAGAGTTTACTTTGTCAGCAACTGCTTCATGGCTATCAATATCAACTCCAATCAACTCGCAAAATGCAAACCAGTCTTTTGATTTTTGCTCGCTGTCCTGCTTTTCGTTATTTAAATGGCGCAAATACTTCCGTGCAAACCTATCCATGCGAAACGCCAATTCCTCAGCGTCTTTTGTTTTCTGCTGCTCTGCCGCGATGATTTCAACGGCTTGCGAGTGAAGGACGTATTCTTCTGGGTACATGGCCTCTACGCTACCCACGGGAACCATTTCAGAGTTCCCGCCATAGTGGTCAATAAGCGTAAGACGCACCAACTCCGGCACGTCTGGCACGGCGCGGCGCAAGTCCTTCTGTCTTTCAATTTCATTAAGAAGCCCTCGGATTTTCTTATCCCGAGCAACCCGCATTTCATGCTCCCTCTTCAGTGCCGCGCATAGCAGTTTGACAATTTTGCGAGGGAGTTCGTGCAGTAGGCGCATAGCGTGGTGATTGGTGGCGAGGCTGATTAATGCTTCTGTTTCGTCTTGTGTTGGCAGCTTCATTTACCTTCCTCCTGCGCCAAGGCTGCGCGGCCTGATGGGGTTAAGCAGAAGCATCCCCGTTCAATATCGATTTTGTAGAATTCTTTTTCAGATAATATTATTAACTCGGCAGGGTGTGGCATGTGATCGACTGCGCGTAAAGATAATCCGTCGAGTATACGGAGTGCCTCTATCAGCTTCATTTACCGGCCTCCGTGTTCGGGGCGGCAGGTAAAGGCATCCAGTGGGTTGGTGTCCATGATGCGCCGAATACAGTCCATCTGCCGAAGGATTTGTGACCAACATTGACGGGAACTTCTCGGCCACATTTTACGAGAGGCCAGTCAGCACAAGCCAGTAGCAGCATCTCACTATTCGGCGCGGTCTCAATCGGCTGCCACTGGTCGCCCAGTGCTGGTTCGGCAGATAGGGCGCGTATTTCACTTTTTAATTGATCTCGCCACTTCTGCTCGAAATCTCTCTCAAACACATCAATAATACGAATGATCTCCTCAAACGCCTGTCTCCGCACCGCCGCCACGTCAACGGGCTTGGTCAACGCTTCGATTTCACAAGCCATTTTATCGAGCCTGTCCCAAACATCATTATTCAGGATACTTTGTTCTGGATCGTGACCATTGATGATTTGCTCAAGGTCAGTGCTTGTTTGATTAATAATGAGATTGCGTGATGTGTTAGCGTGGCGCTCTTCTTTCGTAGGCACCTCTACAGCACAAGGCGCAGAGAGGTGTGGAAGGGCGGAAGTGAGAGCTGCAAACATCTGGTCGTCTGTAAGGTATGTTTTTTTGCATCGTTCAAAAACCGCCTTTTTAGCAGCCTGCACAGCCTCATCCGGTATATGCGCTGTGGTGGGTGTATCTGACATTACATGCGCTCCTTTGGCTGGATTGGCTCATAAAGTGAGCGGCGGTGCTGAACTATCTTGGTGAGTGGCGGCTTTGGTTGTTTCTTGCCGGAAAGCTTTGATGACGGGCGCTTTGCGCCGATATGCTTCCCGCGAACGCTTGCAACTTTTGCTTTCTCTGCTACGTCCTGCCTTGTTTTTTTAATGTGGCAGTGAGAATGCGCTGGGGCTAAGTTGCTTTCACGGTTTTCGCCACCGTTAATCAGTGCAATTCGGTGATCCGCATCCCATGTTTCAAACGGGACTTTGATCGGCAGATTGCAGCAGTGGCAGATACCATTTGCACGATCAAAAACCCTTTCGCGCACACGTGGCGGGATTTTCGTGTCGTCTGTCTTGCCAACCCATTCTTTGATTGAACGAGCCATCAGCGCCCCCAATCCAGAGAGCCATTGCGATATGGAATGCCGCGCTCAATGGCAACGATTACAGCTGTGGTTCTGAGCAATTCACGCTCAAGATGGCTGTATCGTTTCTTATCCTTCTTGGCTTTGGCGATGGTGGCCTTGAGAGTTTCAGCGGTGGCGCGAAGCTGTGGCAGCGGGTCGTCCTGAAGGCCGAGAAGCTTGCGCAGTTTTGAAATGAGGAACTGAATAATCATGCTGCCTCCATAAGGTAGCCTTGGCGGCGTGTGTCGGTGAGGGGGATATGATGATCGGCGCACCATGCCAGCGCGTATTCGAGCAAAGAGGCAGCGCGTTTAACTGACATGCGGGCGGTGCTTTCGCGAATATTTACGAATTCACCTTCAAGCCCCGGCACGAACTCAACTTCGCCTTGTGTTGCTTTTGTGTGGCCGGAAACGAGCAGAACTTTCCATTCTTCTGGCTTTCGCGGTTTGCCAGCCCACTCAAAGCCAGACTTCGCAATGTCAGAACAAATTGAATGAAAGAAATCATTCTGGCCTCCGCTTCTGGTTGGTGGTGCGAATGTCGCTGTGTGGCCGTCAGGGAGAGCCATGAGTGCTCGGATTGCATTCTGGCGAACTTGCGGATTTACGATTGTGTAACGCTGCTTTTCCATGAGGCACCTCAGAATGGGAATGATTTGAAAATTGTTGCGTTATGCATCGTCTTCCCATCCTTTGATGCGCGACCACGAATAGGTTGAGACAACGCTCTCTCTGCACCCCATCCTGATTTTAACCTTGCGTGAACCGTGGACACAGGCAGCCCTTTGATTTCGCACCATTCAGCGAGGGTTTTCTCTTCATTCTTGATCGTGATAAACCGAGAAGACCGTCGATTGCGTGCTTGCTCAACAGTGGTTGCCCATCGACAATTATCGGGAGTGTAATCTCCGTCGTTATCAATTCTCTCAATGGAGTGTTTTGGTGATGGCCTGCGCCCCATATCTTGTAGGAAGTTGACGAAATCATTTGACCATCGTTCGCAAACAGATACCCCGCGCGCACCATACAAATGAAACCTGTTGTTCTTGAGGTTTGTGCATCGCGCCCTCATGTTCATCCAAATTGAATATTCAGGAGAATATTTACCTGCCGTTTTGTACCCGTGGCGGTAATTCCTTGCCGTACCCTTTGGGGGAATGAGTTCTATTGTATTCAAAACGGCACCTCGTCGTGATCATCCATGCCGCCGTAGCCGCCTGATTGCTGTGCATAGGACTGTTCGGACTGGCGTGATTGGCTCTGCTGGCTGGATTGCTGTGTTTCGCGCTGATCTTGTGGAATAAACGCACTGATCAGGATGCTTTCTCTGCCGTCCTGACCTGAGACACCGGCAGGGTTGAATGTCTTTTTGAGCATGATGAAATAGCTTTGATCTTCATCATTTTGCATGAGTGCGCCGACACTTTCCCACCGAGCTTTTTCTTGTCCTGAATTCCGATCAGTGTAGGAACCGACTTTGACAGCGAGGTCGCGGATTTTCTTAGCCATTATGCGTTGTCTCCGAATGCCTGGGCGTAGGTTTCAAATTCGTTTGCAAGCGCATCCATCCAAGCGCGTGGCCAGCGTTCACCGGTTGCTCGGCTGCGATAATGTTGCTTGATGGCTTCAAGCCTGACGAGTGACTGGCAATCAGCCATATCGGCGCGAACATCTTTGATCAGGCGGCTCCATGCATCATCACCATTCGCATCGGCACGTTTCAGCGCGGCACTGGATTTGCTCGGAGCGGAGGAACGCTGATCATGATTGATGATTTCACCGGTTGCTGATCCGTCATCGTCTTCACCACCGACACGGATATTGAGCAGAGCGCAAGCCGCATAACGCTTGCCATAGCTGACTGAGGAACCAACCGCCTGCACAGCGTTCTTGCTGCCGCTTTTATCCGTTGGCAGTTTCAGGTCTGTGCTGTCGTCGTGGCCTTCTTCGTGATGGAGAATGGCGGTGACGGTAATTGCATCCTGCTCGACTTTGGTTTTGAATGACAAAGCAAAGCCATGCTTGGCAAGCACCGGCTGGATGCCGCTCTGAATATCTTCCCAAAGACCATAGGCGCCGTTGTTGCTTTTGCCGTTTTTCTCAATGGCTGGCAGTTCAGGCTGCATACGGGCGAAGGCAGCATTGAAGGCCGCTTTTGCATTGCGCTCGATAACGCGCTCCTGCATCTGCAAAAGACGCTCCATCTTGTCGATATCAACATTTGGATTCATGGCAGCGCGTTCAATCACCTGAATGATCGCGGCGACTTCACTCTGCTGAACAGGCTGGAGGTCTGTTGCTTGTTCGATTATTGCGGGTGCGGCGCTCATGCTGCCAGCTCCTTATTGTTTGTGAGATCGAGATAGATTGAGCGAATTTCTTTGCGCGCATCATATGGGAGAGGGCGCGCTAAGAGGTCACCGGCTGCCTTGATGCGAGCCTCTGCGGGTGCATCGGGGCTGATCGCCGTCAGGTATAAGTCTGCCTGCTCTGTGGTGAGGTGATCGGCCATCATGCAGCCCTTAGTGCTGGCGTATTGATTTTTTCGATCTTGTAACCAAGCGCTTCCGCAAGGCGTTCGAAGTGCTCGGCAACGTGTGAGCCAGCCATTGGCCAGTCCTGAGTTGCGCCGGACAGCCGGAACGCATGCGCCATAGCGGCATCTTGAGAAATATTAGCTGCGAGAGTGGAGACGCGGTAATAATTGACCATCATGCAGCCCTCGGAAAACGGACTTCTTCATCTTCAATGAGACGCGTGAGCAGGTCGTCGTCGCGCTCAGCTTTGTCCGCGATCATGTGGACGAGAAATTGCGATGCGCTCTCACCTTTGGACAGGTTTTCACCGTCGACATAGACCGCGTTCACTTCAAGAACCGGCTCGCCGTTATCCCAGATCAGGGACACATCGACTTCACATTCAAAATCCTGAAACAGTGTAATGCCGAGAACTTTATCGCTCAGATCGGTGCAAAACGGGTATCGCATGTTTCTCTCCATCGTTTAGCGGATCGGCGGGTGCTTCTTCGCGCTGTTGATGAATTGAATGTACGATAATCATACATTGCCGTCAATCTAAAATGTATGAAAATCGTAATATTTCTTTGTGGTCGCGGTTGCGCCACGCCCCAACCATGCTAGAATCAGAATGCAAAAAGGCGCTGAGGTTATTAAGCCTCAACGCCCTTAAGCATCACTTCAAAGCATGAATGATGGCTGCTATACCGAAGAGGCATGAAGCCACATTCAGTTTGATAGCAATGATGATCAGAAGGTTTTTATGCTTTCGCATTTTAATGCCCTCGGATCGTTCCGGAACGATACCTGAAAGGGTTTCGCTCAAGTACCGTAGTGAACGGATAAGCCGCCGTTCGTACGATTACCGGCCTGCCAAAGGATGTCGCGATCATCCTTTGGCAGCTCCCATGTGGAACCATTGGAGAGAGCGCCTCAATCATAGCGAAAGAAGCCAAACGTCCAACAGCATGGGCTGCGCTGACCCAAGCCATGTTATCGATTAATTCCATCTAATCGGCATCAGAGTGAGTGCGCAGTCATTTGATTTTCTCTGATTCATCGGGCTAAGTCGAGTCAACTCAGGGCAGCAAAAAGCCCGCACGTGGCGGGCTGATTTCATTCTATATTGTCCGGCTTAATGGCAATGATAGATGCCAGTCTTGCGCTCTGTGTGGCAGCCTTTTGAATCCGTTCCGCCGCTATGTGCCAAAGCTGATGCAGATCCGATTAAAAGTATGGATAGGCTGATTACGAATTTGCGCATGTGATGTCCCCCTAATGCTTGAATCGCTCAATGAGCTTAGTGCGTGTTAAATAATAGTCTAGCGCCATTCGGTCGCATTAGCGCAAAAGAAAAGCGCCGGAGTGACCGGCGCAGGGACGGATGGTGAGATGCATATATCTACAAAGAGTCTATCATGCCCGATTAAGGTGTCGAATTGTAATGACAGGAAGTGAGTTTTATGATGTTGATTTCAATTCGATTTGAATTATTTTTATTAAGATGAACTGGCTTATGAAGCCTTATATCCAAACCGAAGATATACGGCTTCGTATCATATTTTGTAACTTTTGTCAAGTCGTATCACGGTGTTGACATAGATGGTTATTATTGGTTTTAGATAGATAAATTTCGGAAGCTTGATTAGGAGGTCAATATGGCCACAATATCAAAAGGCGGTTTCCTCGGCTTATTCAGATGGCCATTAAATGCGCCTAGTAAGTCTAAAAATGTGAACCAGATTGCGATGCGCGCCTTTAAGGCGACCAACGGTCCAACAGAAGAACTGCGTAATGTTTATAGAGCGTATTTGGAAAACAAAGCCAAATCAACAAAACGCAGAACAGATTGAAGCTACCTTAACGGAACTGCCAGCTCTTGAGTATAAGCCTCTTCATGAAGCCCATGAAGGGGCTTTTTCATGTGGTGAGAATGAAATTGATCGGTGGTATAAAAAGAAAGCCAGAGATGAACATAAAAAATTCAACTCTCGTGTAACTGTGGCTAGCTTTGAAAACTCTTCTGAGCCCGTAGCAATATATGCTCTGACCGTTAGGTTGGAGAATGAGAAAAGCCTAACTGTTAATGACAAGAAGAAATGGGGCGATTACAGAAAGGTAAATAATCTTTTTATTTGTCTCAATTTAGATTATTTGGCCGTCAGTAGAAAATATCAGCGCAGAGGCGTCGGCCGTATCGTAATGGGGCGTGTTCTTGAGGAGTTTGCTACGGTCGCTCAGACAAGCTCGATTCAGCTTATGACTGGGCGGGCAATTGATGCTGATATTTTTAAATTCTATCAACAGTTGGGATTTCAGGTTTACGGCTCAGATACTCGGCAACCCTTTATGCATCTACCCGTTCAGTCTGTTCTGGCGTTGATCCAGCAGGAGGGACAGTGACAGATGGCTTTTGAGATATAATATTTGTTGCAGAATGATTAGCCCGCCCATTGGTGGGCTTTATTGTATGAGTTCCGGCTGACTGTAGATCTTATAATTCCCCGTATTTGCGCTACCCCAAATCCCTACGCCACCACATCTAGTGCATCCTTAACCATCCGTTAAAAATCTGTTCGCTTGCGTTAAATCGTTCTTGATATGTTCACTGTATCTGGTCAAGATAAAGCTGAATCAGTCGCTAGGAGTTTGTGTAATGGCTGAACTGTTTGTGGTGCAGAGTTTTAATCAGGCTAAAGGCTGCTACTCGCCTGATGTTCATATTAGTGCACTTGAGAGTTGCAATTTAAATCGATTTTTAACTAATAAATTACCAATAATGTCTCCAAAAATTTTAGTATAGTTATTAGGACTTTCATCTAAGCTGTTGATTATCAATTTATATTATAATTCCAAATGTATAAGGTGTTTCTTGGTGTCTTGTGTTGTATTTTTGCTATATTGAATAGATGTATTTTGACGTATTCTGAATTCACTTCAATAAATAGGGGTGAATTATGAAACGTATATTATTAGCTTCTACCGTTCTTTTTGCTGCAAGCTCAGCCTATGCTGCTGATGCAGTTGTGTACTCGGAGCCGGCGCCAGTTGTCGCTGACACCTTTTCATGGACTGGCGGATACATTGGTCTGAACGCCGGTTATGCTGGTGGCAAATTTAAGCATCCAATTACCGCTCAGAGCTTTGATAACGATTGGTATGATATCGGCTCTGGTTCAGTAGACATCACATCAAGCGGCTTCATTGGTGGTGTTCAGGCTGGTTATAACTGGCAGTTTGACCAGACAGTTGTTGGTCTCGAAACAGACTTTCAGGCTTCTGGCCTGAAGGGTGAAGTTTCTGGCAGCCTTACCGATGGCTCTGACGTTATTGGAGCTGAACTGGGCACCAAAGTTAAATGGTTCGGTACAACTCGTGTTCGTCTTGGTTATCTGCCAACAGAACGCTTCATGATTTACGCAACTGGTGGTGTGGCTTACGGAAAAGTTGAAACCTACGGATCCGTTAATTTTGATGGTGACGTGGTTGGTTTCTCCAATTCCAAATCGCGTGTAGGATACACCGTTGGTGCTGGCGCTGAATACGCTATCAACGATAACTGGACAGTAAAAAGCGAATATCTCTACACTGATCTAGGCAAAATGAAATTCAGCCTTGGTGACGAGGACGCACGCGTAAACGTTACAACAAAATCGCCATTCCATACTGTTCGTATTGGTGTGAATTATAAGTTTTAATTTGTACCCACTTATGAAGAAAGCCACCCACATCGGGTGGCTTTTTTTATGTCTATCTGTAGCATTGGTGGCAATTATTTAGTACGTAAAACTGAAATTCGTTCTTGCTATGTTCTAATTTTCTGGAATGATAAGCGCTTGCGGGAAGCGAGATTCTTGCAAGTGCAGTTAGCGTATTGTGAGAGGTTATCCACGGAGTTGGTGAATGATTAAGTTTGCTCGCATCCAAAAAGGAAAAGAAGCTGATAAGCTGGAATTGCTACGTGTGGCTACGCTTAATGGCGGCCTGCTGGCGGCTATGAGGAAGGTTGATTTTCAAGCTAAGGAATTAGCTGAATCTATGGCTTTGGCTCACGGAGGGGAGTGGCAAGCTCGTGTTGATCATCAGAGGATGACTGTTCTTGTTTGGAAGGCTGACGATTGATGACCGTATCAATCACCGAGAACACAACTTCCACGCCGCGCTGATCCAGACCTTCAATCCGGTGCAGGGTTTGGAGGATTTCGCTGTCACTGCGAATTGGAGGTTCATCAAAGCTTAATGGTGAGGCTGCTTCGATAAACTCTGCAATTTTAGGAAGTTCGCTTACTTTGACTGCTCTGCTGCCCTTCAATATTTGGGTAATCTGAGGATGAGCCAGCCCAAGATGTTCGGCTAAACCGGACTGTGTTTTACCTGTCCGTTTCAGCCCGCTTTTTATCCAATTAATTAATTGCTCAGTCATTCTGTCCATGCGTATGATTTTCGCACATATCGCTTGAGTAGTGTTGTAGGATTATCGTAATTTTCCACTTGAACGAATTGTATGATTATCGTACATTCATTCTATGAGATACGAACCAGCTAACTCAATCATCATTAAACTTGGCGGCTTAACGGCTGTCTCAAAAGCGGTCGGTGTAACGCCTCATACTGTTATGCGTTGGCGTATGCCTAAGCACACAGGCGGCACAGGCGGCGTTATTCCACATTGGCATATTGAGGCAATTTTAGAGTTTGCTGAGAAAATCAAAGTTAAGCTCACTGAAGCTGATTTTGCGCCAGTAATTAAAGGTCGCGCAGCATGAGCCACGCGACCCCATTTATCACGCAACATTCCGGATTTTTAACCGCGCTTGCTGAAAGCGGATATTCCGCATCTCAAGCAATCGCCCTTACTTCTTGTGTTGAAGCATTTGAGCTATCGTTGCTTGGTTCTGCTGTATCTGATCCAGTTGCTGCTGAATGCCAGAACACATCTCTTCCAGAGCAAGGGACAAATCCCACATCTTCGGATCATTCGCCGCTACGCGAATGTGGTTTGTGCGTATTTCCGTCAGGATCTTCTTTGCTCGTTGATAGCTCATTGTCGCCCCCTCTATCAGTTCAGAATGTTGAACATGAATTCATGTCGCCTGAACTGAGTCAAGGAGGGGCAAAATGATCTCTTCTTTCTATTTCATATCACCGGTCACTCCTCCCACCGGTGAGGCCGAGGCGGCTCTTTGCCCCCGCTTGATCGTCTCGGCCATCAATTCCCGTCCTTTGGCGGTGTATCTGCGCATGTCTGTTTTTATTCAGTATGCGCAGAGCAATCTTTCCCACTGGCTCCATGCACTGGTTGCTCCTGTCTCGTCTCAAGTTGTCGCTGATTTGAAACGTAACAAAGGAGCTACCCATGAACGTGGGAATTTCATCCAAGAACGTGGATTTTTCAGCCAAGGAGCCGACGATGACTGATGTCGATATGGCCGCTTCTCTGCTGGACGAAATCATTGGTCAGCGCGGTGTTCGCGAAACGATCAAGTCCATGTTGGAGCGGGCGTATTCAGATTTAAGTAAGCGCAATGGTGCGTGGACGCGCCGCAGAGTGAGGGCTGTCTTCAACAAAGAAGCTAGCAGGATTGAAAACAGAGAAATCGAAGAAATGAAGGCAATCCTCGATGGGAGAAGAAAACAAGCCGCATATCGCGCCGAAACCGCCCGTCTTGCTTCGTTGGCTGTCATTCAGTCGGCGGCACAAGATTGCGGTCAGCTTTAGAACATGGGCTGCAGGTGCAGCCGAATGGATTTGTCCGGAGTTGAGAGAATGATGAAATTTGAATTGCCATTCCCTCCCACTGTTTGGGACATCTATGTCGGTTGGGGCAAGACCCGCCGCAAGTCGCCTGAATATGCCAAATGGGTGCAGGATTGCGGCTGGTTTATCCGTGGACGCAATGACCGGATTGATACACCGTTTTCACTCTGTGTTGCCCTCAAGCGCCCGCACAGTCGGATGGACTTAGACAATCGTCTCAAGCCCATTCTTGATGTTCTCCAACATTATCAAGTGATCAAGAACGACAATCTCTGTGAGCGTATCACCATGACATGGGATGCGGACATCAAAAGCGATTGCGTAGTCATTGTTCAACGCGCTGAGGAGGCGCTGGCAGCATGAGCCGGTGGTTCAGACACTATGCAGGTATGATGCGTGATGAAAAGCTCGTTACTGTAGCCATTCGCTCAAAGCAGTCTGTTGAGCGCGTTGTCTGGGTATGGGGTGCCATTCTCGAAAGCGCAGCGGAGGTTGATGATGCTGGACGATTTGAAGTCGATGCCGCCGAGGTCGCTTACTTTCTGCGCGCGGATGAGACTGACATACTCAATGTTATGGATGCCCTTGAGCAGTCTGGCCGCATTGCTGCCGGTTGTGTGGTCAAGTGGGGCGACCGTCAGTATCAGTCGGATAAGTCCGTCGAGCGCCAAGCTCGTTATCGTGAGCGGCAACGGGCAAAAAAGAGCAATAATAACGAGGTCTTGGAAAACAGTGACGTAACGGTGACGTCACGTGACGGCGTGGTGACGCCCCAAGAGACAGATACAGAAACAGATAATACTTCTTCACTACGTTCAGAAGTTAAGGCGCGAGCGCCCGAAAAAGCATCTGTCCAAAACGAATTGATGAAGGTCTTAGATCAGGATCACGCCAAGGCTGTGATCGATCACCGAAAAGCTCTTCACAAACCGCTGACGTTGCGCGGGGCTGAACTTCTCGCCAAGCAATTCGCCAAATGCTCAGACCCGAACGCCGCGGCTGATGCGATGATTGAGAACTGCTGGCAGGGCTTCAAGCCTGAGTGGCTGATTAATCGTCAGCAGGCGCAGCGCCGCGATAATCCGGCCAGCCGCAAATTAACCCACACCGATATCTGGGCTGATGCCCTGCGCGAAGAAGGGATTCTCCCGAATGAACCAGATAGCCACAGCACAGACGTACTCGATGCAGGTTACGGAAACCGACATCAAGAAAGCAATGTACATCCTCTCCGTATTGCCAGCGCGGGGCGCTACTGATCCGAACCTGACCCGTGGTGTTTATCTCAAGGCGCTGGAAGGTGTGACCCGTCACAGTCTGGAAGTTGCAACAGATAACATCATCAAAGGCCACTCCAATCTCGAGCATGGTTTCATGCCATCACCACCAGAGCTTCGCCGCGAGTGCGAACGAGTGATGAAGCCCATCAATGACAGTGAGCGATATGTGCGTGAAGTCGATCAGGCAAGGGCAGAAGCCAAAGGTCGTAAGCATAGCAGTCCAGTCGACGCGACCAAAAACAGAGACATTCTGGCCGTGAATATCGATCACGGCACATGGACAACCACGGGCAGGCGCACATTCCCAGACGGTTCATTGTGGGAAGCCAAGACAGGCACGGTTTATGGACCGGTCAACAATGCATTCAAACAGGCAGGAGCCGCATAATGAAAACAGAAGTGGATTTTGGATGCCGCGGCTCCAGTGTTGAGAATGTTAGTATCTATCGCGGGATGAATCCTAAACTTGTTCGCCGCGTGTGGGCAGAGCGCAGACGTGCTGAAGCAAAAGCAAAGCTGGCCACGGTAACGAAAAAATCCGCCCCAAGGATTAAGGATACCGTTGATGCAGCGCCTATGCCGGAAGTTTATGAAGCTGCACAGCAGGCCATTGGAATGGGCTTCGATAGCGTCAAGCAAGCCCGTGAGATCGTGGCGTATCTGTATGAAATTCCTGTTGAGCAAATGAACGCCAAAACGCGGCAACACAGAATTTCAAAGGCGCGTCACGCAGCCATATGCGCAATCAAACTGCGCTGGCCTGAAACATCCCTGCCATTCCTCGCCAAGCACTTTGATGTCGATCACACGACAATTCTGTACGCACTTAAAAAACAAGGCATTGAAACCGCAAACCCAGCATTAGCAGCATAAGGATTAAGCCATGAGTGACGACATTACCGGCGATAGCACACAGACAATCGCAGTTGGACAGCTTCGCGCTTTCATCGAGCGCATTGAACGGCTTGAAGAAGAAAAGAAAACTATCAGTGATGATATCAAAGAGGTTTTCGCTGAGCTCAAAGGCTCAGGCTTTGACACCAAGGCTGTTCGCGCAATCATCCGGGCTCGTAAGAAGGAAGCGCATGAGCGTCAGGAAGAAGAAGCGATGATCCAGCTTTATATGGACGCGTTGGGAATGGCTTAAGGAAACAGAATGGCAGCACCATCAAAAGAACAGCGAAAAGCAATCTCCCGAGGCGAAGTGGGAACACTCAAATCGGATATTCGTGTGCATCGTGTTCCGAACCCGTTTTATTCACCGGATCATTCAGGCGAGAGCTGGAACCCGCCGAAGATCAAAGCCTATGTGAATATCAAGGAGAGTGCGGTTGGCACACTCTATTCACGCGGCCATATCAATGACGCGCAATGGGCGGCGGCTGGCCGGTTCCGTCAATATTGGGAGCGGTCAGGCGCGAAAGGCACAATTGCCATTGACTATGGCCGTGAGCAAGTGGACGGCGGCAAGGGCATTGACCCGTTGCCGGATAGCATGATTGATGCGGTACAGCGGTTAAATGAATGCAAGCCTGTGCTTGGTCGGAAGGCTTTTGATCTGATGATCAAGGTTGTCGGGCAGGGGATGGAGATTTCAGACATCGCCACGAGCCAGCGTGAGAAGACCACTTATAGCGATTATGTGAAAGACGGGCTTGATGCGCTGGCTGTGCATTGGGGATATAAAACACAATAGGATGTTGCCCGCTTAAGCGGAATATACTATATTTTGTATTGTGGTGATTTGCGTGTAACGACAAATCCGACTTGAGAGGCAGCTTAAAGGCTGCCTTTTTGATTCAGGATTTTATCTTATACTTTGAAAAAACAATTCCAAAAGAGAAGGTAAGCGCAATACCTATAGCAATTCCCATAACTGTGTTGTCGGAAGAAGAGACGATAAGTGAAGCTGCTACAACAAAACCAATTATCGCCCCAAAAATGAAACCCGTTACGGTCATTTCTGTCCCCTTCTAATCTAGTTTAGTATTGAGTAATTACTGTCAAGTTATCAAAGCTAGTTCTTTTATGTGGAAGAAACTGCTCCGCCTTCATTTTCCCACTCGTTTATCTCTTTGGTTTCGTTAGGATAATTGAAGATATGGCGTCGTAATATGATGCGTAAACGCCTTTCATCATATGTGCCTCTTTCAAATCGATGAACAAGTAAACGCTCTGCGATAATATCGTTTTCCGCAAGTTCACCGGTAATGCGTACTTCATCAAGAAGACGAGCAAGCATGTTCAGATTATGTGATGTTAAATAAGTGGAAGACATGCTGTCCTCCTTTGGTTGCGGCTCCAGTGTGCTGAGCCATCAATGGCAGCGCTGGATAAAAAACAGCGCTTAAAGAGGATGTGCTTATTTTAGATAAATAGCAACTAAGGCGACTTAGTGGTGCTAATAGGATTGAAATATTCCCTATTTAATTCAAAAACTTATTTAGAACACAATCCACTTCTATAGATAAGTTCAGGCAATGCTAATGAGCGCTGGAACGCGTCTGTCGCTCGCAAATGTCTTCATCAATTTAAGCTTTTGACCACGGATGTACTGGCACTGGCAATTTAATGATGAGTAGGAAGGTCGGTGCAGTTTTGCCCCGGCCTTTTTTATTTTTGGATGAATACCGTATTTCTTACTGGTTGATTTGTTCGTATTTTTATCCGCGTAGTAAGAGTACAGAAATGAGGACTAGGGTAGGCGCGAAAACGCCTACCTCCATTAGTTAGCCGATATTTTCGGCTATTTCTTTTGCTTGCCAGTATCTTTTACTTGGGTAAGGAAGCGACCTGTCATTGTGCTAGATGACGGCTCAATAACGGTTGATCTGTCCTTCTTCGGTTTTCGCACTTCGCGATTACCGCGAATTTGGCCTTTTGCCATGATGGACACTTTCTTGCTTATGAGCGGAAAATTCCAGAAATGGGCAGATATCTGCTCAGATCATTTTGCTCAACAATTAATCGTATCATTAATATTGGTCGAAGGCGCTTTAATTCGTAAGAATTTGGTGTTTCGTCAGTTCAGGTTGCGTAGACTAGCTTGGTCGGCGGGAAATAATTTATGAAATTCCTAGAATTCACCTTTCAATCATTCTGGCACTTTATCGGTATGGTCATTCTCATGTGGATGGCTCTCGCTGGCATTGCATGGATTGCAGCCGCAGCAAGGGGTAAGTGATGACTGATGAAGCGCCGGTAACAGGCAGGCCGACAGATTATCAGCCGGATTATGCTGCACAGGCAGAAAAGCTTTGTCTGCTTGGTGCTACAGATAGTGAAATCGCTGATTTCTTCGGCGTATCAGTCCGTACTATTCATCGCTGGAAAATCGAGCATGAAGAGTTTTGTCACTCCATAAAAAGCGGCAAAGAAAAAGCCGATGAACGCGTTGAGCGCAGCTTGTACCAGAAGGCTACCGGTTACGATTACACCGAAGAGCAAGCAATCAAGATCAAGGTCGAGCAGCATAAGGAAGAGGTCGAGGTTGTGCAGGTTACTAAGCATGCTCCTGCCGATACTACAGCTGCAATCTTCTGGCTTAAAAACCGCCGTAAAGATCAATGGCGCGATAAGCAGGAGCATGAAGTGACTGGCAAAGACGGTGCGCCTCTCAATGAGGGGATGGACACTCGTGCGCTAGCTAAGGCAGTTGCTCTCGTGCTTGGCAAAGGAATAAATCCGGATGCAGCCAGCGATTGACCTGAAAGCGCTGGAAAGCGTTCTTGCGCAGTTGTCAGATGATGACCGCAAGCAGATTGAAGAGCTGGTATCTGCTGAATTATCAAAGCCTTTCATTCCTAATCCGGGGCCGCAGACAGAAGCACTGTTAAGCAAAGCTGACATTCTGCTGTACGGTGGCGCTGCTGGTGGCGGCAAAACTGCTCTCATGGTCGGCTGTGCTGCAAATGAGCATTCACGTGCCCTGATCGTTCGTCGTGAGGCTGTACAGCTTGATGGCATTATCAATTTCTCACGAGAGATACTTGGAGAGCTTGGCCGGTTCGCAGGTGGGAATGAAAACCTCTGGAAGCTGAAAGACGGCAGGCAGTTAAAATTTGCCGGTATCAATCAGCCTGACGATTGGCGCAAGCATGCTGGTAATGCTCGTGACTTCATGGGGTTTGATGAGGCTGGTGAGTTTCTACGTGATCAGGTGTTCTCACTCATTGGCTGGTTGCGTTCTACGAAAGAAGGTCAGCGCTGTCGTGTTATTCTCGGCTCTAATCCCCCACGTGGTGGTGAAGGCGATTGGCTAATCGAGGAATTTGCCCCGTGGCTGGACCCTCTACACTCAAACCCTGCCAAGGACGGTGAGTTGAGATGGGCAATCCGTGTTGGTGGCGAAACTGAATGGGTAGCAGAGCAGGGCGAATATCAACGCGGCGAAGAAACCTATACTGCGATGTCGCGCACATTCATTCCGGCTCGACTAGATGATAACCCGTATCTGAAAGACACAAATTATCGCGCTGTTCTGCAAGGGCTTCCAGAGCCATTACGTTCGCAGCTTTTGAAAGGGGACTTCCTCGCCGGTCGTACTGATCATGAATGGCAGGTAATCCCGACTGAATGGGTAAAGCTGGCGCAGGAGCGCTGGCGTAAAGCAGCTGAACGGCGCAGAAGAATGATAGCCTTGAGCGCTGATATTGCGCTTGGTGGACAGGATAATCTTGTCCTTGGTTCAATTCATGAGGATAACTGGTTTGCGCCTCTTAAGGTGATCAGCGGCAAGAATGTCAAAGATCCGATTGAGATTTCATCGCTGATGATGAAAGACCGACGAGACGACGCTGATTTGTCCGTTGATCTGACGGGTGGATGGGGTTCTGGGCCGCGGTCTCACTTGCTCAATCATCACAACACTGATTGCGCCGGTATCGTTTATTCTGCAGCGAGTGGCGCTCGAACCTATGACGGTAAGTTTGGTTTCAGGAATCTACGCGCTGAAATGTGGTGGAAGGTGCGGGAGGCGCTCGACCCAGAAGGCGGACACGATGAAAAACTCATGCTGCCCGATGATCCGAGGCTACTGGCAGAACTCACAACACCACGCTGGAAGTTAACCGGCACTGATATCCTGATCGAAAGCAAAGAAGACATTAAAAAGCGCGTGGGTTCATCGCCTGACCGCGCAGATGTTATTTGTCAGCTATGGCACCGGAAACCGTATGCTGCATTGATTGCTGTTGCGAATAAGCCACCTACTGGCGGATGGCAAACTGTCGCGGAAGATGATGAAATTCTGACATGGTGAAGGTAGAAATCAGAGCCGGAAAACTACGTGATATTTGTTACGTGGCGGCGAACCTGCGCGAGCAAGATCGACGTGAGATATTCGCAACGGCGATACTGGAAAGCGGTACACAAGCAGGCGCAACGTCTTATCTCTCATCGCCTAACTGGTGCTGGACTGCTTGGATTGATGGGCAGCCGGTCGCTGCCTTTGGTGTATCCATTGGCAATTACATATACCAGCCGCATCTGCGATATGCGTGGGCTTACGGCACAGAAAAGTTCAAGCGGGCAACGCCTGCAATCACACGATTTTGCTTAAATGAATGGCCTGAGCGGTTAATCGCTGAGGGCGTAACGCGCGTTGAGATCAGATCATTAGCTGATCATGACCTCGCGCATAAATGGTTATCCAGCATCAGAGCGCGAAAAGAAGCTGACATGCTAAATTATGGCGTGAACGGTGAGGCTTTCGAGCTTTGGGCGTGGTTGAAAGAGGACTGGCAAGATGTGCTTTAAACCTGATACCCCGAAAATCCCTGATGCACCGGCAGTGCCTGACGCGGATGCAGAGGCAGCAAAGTCTCGTCGTGCCAATGAAATGGCCGCTGCAGAGCAACAGCAGGGACGTGCAGCAACAATCATTACCACGCCGCTCGGTGCGCAGGATTACGGTAAGAACCTGAAGCGCACAACAATCGGCGGTATGTAATATGGGTATTGCTGACGACATCATGCGTATGCAGCAGCAAATGGCTGTTGAGCGCTATTATTGGGAAGCCACATGGCGCGATGTTGTCACTCTGTGCATGCCTTATGCCTCCCATAAATACGAATTGAACGGGATGAACATTGCTTCATCGCTGACCGGTACAGCGCAACAACCGCAAGCAGCTCAGCGGAGCAAAGAAATATTCGATGCAACCGCAGCATGGTCTCTTGACCGGTTGAATGCTGGAATGGAAAGCCTGATTGCACCGCGTGCCCAGAAATGGCACGCGTTCTCGCTTGATGATCCGTTTTCACCAGATCCGACTGATCTTGAAGAGGAATGGCTTGACCGGCTGCGGGATTACCATTTCACAGCGCGGTATGATGCGAAGAGCAATTTCGCGCTGGCTAATCAGAAGGCAATTCGCGGGGCGTGCGGACTTGGCACAGGTATTCTGTATCTGGAAGAGAATATCGGCCGCCGTGGCATTGATACGGTCAAAGTACCGTTTTTCTACCGCTCTATACCGGTGGTTGAAACATATCTGGGCATTGATGCTTACGACGATGTTGATAAGTGTATCCGCGTCTTTGAACTGACAGCGCGGGCTGCTGAGGGCTATTTCTCACAAGAAGGCGACAGCCTGCCGGAAAAGGTGAAATCCGCTCTCACCAACAAACCAGACCAGCCATTCACGTTCATTCATTGTGTTATGCCGCGTGAGGAAGCAGGAGAGCATAAAGACAAGCGTCGTCATCAGCCATATGCCTCATTCTGGTTAGAGGTTGAAAGCCGTCATCTGATCCGGTCGAGCGGCTTCTTCACATTCCCGTATCAGGTGATGTGGTGGGATCAGACGGACGGTTCGCCTTATGGCCAGTCTCCTGTCATGGCTGCGCTCTCTGAAATCAAAATGCTGCAGGTGATGGGCAAGACTGTTGCTCAAGTCTCGCAGCAGATGATTAAACCGCCGATGGCAACTATGCGGGGTATTTATAATCAGCGCCTCAATCTGAATGCTGGGGCAGTTAACGCCGGTATGCTGGATGAACAGGGGCGCTTGCTGGCACAGCCAATTATTCAGGCGCAAAACCCGACATTTGCCGAGCGATTGATTGAAGCCAAACGCCTGTCTGTCCGTGAGAGTATGTACATCAACCTTTTCCAGACAATGGTTGATAACCCTCAGATGACAGCGACCGAGGCATTGCTCCGTGCGAATGAGAAGGGTGAATTGCTCGGCCCTGCTGGTGCAAAGATCGAAACAGGTATTGCTGGTGCGATTGATCGTGAGGTTGATATTGTTCAGCGCAAGGGCGCGTTTGAACAAGGCTCACCGCTTGAACCGCCTTCATCTGTTGGTGGCAAGAATGTCGGTGTGAAATTCACTGGCCCTCTGGCTCGTATGCGTCGCATGGCAGAAATGCAGGGCATCGAACGTGTTTTGCAAATGGCAACTGTTGTCGGTGAATACGATCGTTCAACGCTCATGAAAATCGATGGTGACGAAACACTCGAACTGACCCGTGAAATCAACGGCGCACCACGTAAGATGTTTAAACGTGATGAACTGGTTGCTGAGCAGCGCCAAGCAATGGCACAGCAGCAGGAAAGCCAAGCAGCTCTTGCCATGATGCAGGGAGCTGCGACAGCTGCCAAGGATGCAACGCCAGCGATGCAGGCAATGGCACAAGCTAACGGGATGATGCCGGCATGACGTGGCGCAACGTTTCCAAAACCCGCCAAATACTTCCGGCACAAACAGAGCAACAACTTCATGCCGCTTATCTTGAAGTGTTCGGAAAACACACTGAGGCAGCCCAAATTGTGTTGGCTGATCTGGCCGCGCAGACCGGTTTTTATATGGTTGAGCCGCCTGATGCCGATCTCTCACTTTACCAAGCCGGTTATAGCGCCGGACAACGAGCCGCCTTCGGGCGGCTTTTTCATTTCCTGTCTCTCAGTGATGAACAATTGAGAGCTTTGGAAGAAGCCGCTCGCGCAGAAGCCGAGCACCTCTAAACAAGGATAATCATTATGGCAGACGAGAATGGGCAGGTGGAAACATCTACAACCGCTCAGAATGCAACCGTTGTTACTGATCAAGGGTCGAATGGTAGCAGCGTTGACTGGGTGGCTGGCCTTCAAATTGAAGATAACCGCACTTTAGTCGAAGCGAAGCAGTGGAAGACGGCAGATGATGCGATCCGTTCGTATCGTGAGCTGGAAACCCACGCAAGCAAGGCCTTGAAAGTGCCAGAGGCAGATGCCTCGGCTGATGATTGGAATGCGTTCTACGGCAAGTTAGGACGACCTGAAACGCCGGATAAGTATGAGCTTAAACTCAACACTGAAGCTGTGCCGGAAGGTTTCCCTTATGACGAAAAGAGCGCGATTGAATTCCGTACATGGGCGCATGAGGCCGGTTTAACGCCTGCGCAAGCCCAGACATTGCATGACAAATTCGTTGGGATGCAGGCCGGAGGCTTTACTGCGGCACGCGATGCCATGGCGAAAGCCGAAGGCGATACCCACCGTGAAATCGTTATGCAGTGGGGCGATCCGGATACTGACGGCTACAAGCAGAACCTCGAATATACGAGCCGCGCTATTGGCCAGTTGGGTCTGAAGGATGAACTCACCCGTCTTGGGGCATTGTCGGTTGATGGAGCTGTTCTCAGCCCGAAGATCGCCTTTGCACTCTCCAAAGTTGGCAAGGAAATGTACGGCGAGGACACAACTGTTCTCAATGCCGGTGGCACAATCAGCAATCCATTCTCAGCCGAGCATGAAAACCTGACACAACAGGGACAGCTCGTTCGTGACGATCCGTCAAAAGCCAGATCACTGATCCGTGCAGCAGGTGGAAACCCTGCTGATTACGGCCTGTAAGTGACGGCAGCCATTCAGGAAAGGTTATAGCAATGGCTACTACCCGCATTTCGGACGTTATCGTCCCTGAAGTTTTCTATCCATACATGATCAAGCGCACAAAAGAGCGTGGCGCAATCTTCCAGTCCGGTATTCTTCGGAACGATGCCAATATGGCTAAATTCCTGATCGGTGGGGGCAAGACGTCGAACGTGCCTTTCTGGCGTGATCTGACCGATGTTGACAGTGATATTGGTTCTGATGATCCGACACAGCTCAGTGTTCCGGGCAAAATCGAAGCCGGTAAAGATGTGGCTGCTCGTCATGTCCGCACCAAGTCGTGGTCATCCATGCGTCTGTCTGGTGTATTGGCTGGTGACGACCCAATGAAGGCGATTGGCAATCTTGTCTCAGACTGGTGGATCCGCAATCTGAATACGCTGTTGGTTGCCTCGCTCCATGGTGTGTATCTGGACAATGTGGCCAACGATTCCGGTGATATGGTCAACAATATCGGGATCACAACCGGCACGCCCACAGACGCAAATCTGATTTCTGCTGAAGCTATCCTTGATACAAAGCAGACAATGGGTGATGCGGCGGAAGATTTGTCGACGCTGATTATGCACTCGGCAATTTACACCCGCCTGCAGAAACAGAACCTCATCGACTTTATCCCCGATGCGCGCGGAGAAGTTCGCTTCCCGACATATCTCGGCTATCGTGTTGTTGTGTCCGATACTGCAAAGATCATCAGTAACGGTACGGGCAACCCAACCAGCTATGTGACGTATCTGCTTGGGAATGAAGCAATCTGCTTCAACGAACAGGCGATGAGCACAAGTCCGAATATCGAAATTGACCGCAAGCCTGAACAGGGTAACGGCGTTGGCGGTGATATTCTCTATACGCGCCGTCAGTTTGTTCTGCACCCTTACGGCATCAAATGGACTGATGCCAGCGTGGCGGGAGAGTTCCCGACAACCGCAGAGATGGCAACAGCCGCCAATTGGGATCGCGTTTATCCAGAGCGCAAGCAGATTCCGATCAGCTTCCTCGTCACCAACGGCTAATCGAACTGGAGGGCAATTGCCCTCCTTTTCTTTTTGGAGATTTCCATGAGCAAAGATATCGAGTTTCAGCGCGAAAAGACGTTGCACGAATTAAATTTGGAGCAGCGCGAGATCGACCGTTCTATTCGTGAAACGAATATCGAAGCGGCTAATGCAGCAGGCAAAGCCACTCTCGATGTTTTGAACAGACACAGACCAGACGGTAAGCGCATGCAGAAACCCGTCCGTGCACCGGTGACGGAATAGTGCAATGGCGGCATATAGCCCTCCGTTGTCATGGTGGTATCTGAAAAAGCAGAAGCAGCGCCGCGACGCGCAGCAAACCCAGCCGCCACCGCCTCCTGCACCAGAGCCAGAAGGTGAGGAAGCATGACCCCCACTGATATCTGCAATCAGGCGCTCGATATTCTCAAAGAGGCTGAGATTACCAGCCTTGAGAATGATAATCGGCCAATTGTCCGCTGGATGAAGCGTAATTTCGATACATCCCGAGATAGCTTGTTATCTCGCTATGATTGGAATTTCGCGCTCCACCGCGTGTCACTGGCTGTGGATACAGTTGCACCTGCGTTCGGCTGGCGACACGCTTTTACAGTTCCGCACGACTGCCTGAGAGTGTTGCCGGTAACAGCTTGCGGAAAGTCAGAAGGCACACCGATCCGTCATGAGGTTGAAGGCTCTCGGATTCTCACAGATGCACAAGGACCGCTTAAGGTTCGCTATGTTCGACGTACTGAGGATTATGATCGGTATCCAGCTGCATTCGTTGAGGCGCTGGCAGCTTACATCGCGATGAAATGCGGCCACTGGGTCACAGGGAAAGTGTCCTATGTGCAAGTAGCCCAAGGCCTCTACCGTGAAGCGATTGATTCAGCATGGCGCATTGATGCGATAGAAGGCACCAGTCCGCGTGCCGCTGATGATGATTGGGTGGCGCAGCGCTAATGGCTTATTATTCACATACGGCTACATTTGATAAAGGCTGGACGAGCCCACTTTTAGGGTCTCGCTCTGACGTTGATTTCTGGCTATCGTCACTGTCGTACTGTGTGAATTTTAATGTACTGACACATGGCGGGCTTCGTCGCCGGTCTGGTACGGTATTTATTGCAGAAGTAGCAGACAGCAACCAGCTGACACGATTGCTACCATTCCGCTTTTCAGAAGAACAGGCATATGTCCTTGCACTAAACGGAAACGGGACGATGCGCTTCCTGTCTGAAAGAGCGCAGTTATATTCTGGCGCTTCTCCGTATTCCATTTCGCATCCTTATTCCGCTTCGAGCCTGCAAAGATTGAGCTACGATCAGTTCAATGATGCTGCATATTTTGCGCACAAAGATGTAAGCCCGAAAAAACTGCTCCGCGCCGGTGATGTTATTTGGTCAATGGAGGATGTCGTTTTCAATGACGGCCCTTACATGGACAAAGAAAATGTCTCTACAACTCTGCGCCCGGGAGGTGATGGTGGCGTAAATATTGTGGGACACAGTTCTAGCACCAATACAGGAACAGGATTTCAGCAGTTTGATCTGGCAAGTCCAGAAGCCGTTGATAACTACTGGGTAACAGGGGCAAACTCAGAATTCATGTATGACAGCCCGAATGGCTGGGAATTCCAAGGGTGGGACGGTACAGATTGGGTCGTGCTGCATGTCGTTGAAGGCGAAAGCGGCTGGTCACGGCGTGGACGACATTATTTTGAAACCGACAACAAGCGGGCATTTTCAAAGTATCGTTTCAATTGGATGGGGCCGCAGGGAAATGATTCAACTGAACTGCGTTGGGGTGACATTGGCCTTCATCGGCTGGCAACTGAACAGGTACCAACAACGCTAACTGCATCCTCAACAGCCGGCATCAATAACGGTAATGGATTCCATACCACAGATGTAGGGCGCACAATTCGGTATGTCGGGCCATCGGCACGGTGGCAGTGGGCAAAAATTACTGGCTATATTTCAGCGACGCAGGTTTTAGTCCAGCTGTATGGACATAAGCTGTTCAACACTGCCCCGATTGCATCATGGCGTATGGGATCATTTTCACCGTCCTCAGGCTGGCCAGCATGTGTCAGGCTGTTCAATGAGCGTTTGATGTGGGCGAGGACGAATAGTCAGCCGGTAACGGTCTTCGGCTCTAAACAAGGGGTCTTTGACGATTACGGATTGAGTGAGCCAAATGTAGAGACTGATGGGCTGGCCATAACTCTACTATCATCAAATCAGAATGAAATCCTATGGTTGGCTGACGACGAGGATTTGGTAACAGGCTCAGCAGGTCAAATTCGAACTGTTGGCCCCGCTGATCTGAATAAAACATTCTCGGCGGTGAATATATCTCAGCGCAAAGGCCCTACGAGCGGCGCAGCAGCTCTCAAGCCTCTGTCGATTGGTGGCGTTACAATTTATGCCGGCATAGGTGCGACGAAGATACGTGAACTCGTTCTGGGCGACCAAAACCGTTATGTCGCACCGGAATTATCTCTGCTTGGGGAGCATCTGTTTAAAAGCGGGATTATCGATTGGGGCTATTGTGAGCGCCCTGATCCGCAAATTTACTGCGCCATGGCAGACGGGTCTCTGGTTTCAGTCACTTATGACAGGGAGCAGAAGGTTGTCGGTTTTGCAAAACATGAAATCTCAGGCGGCGCCGTTGAAAGCTTGGCAATTATTCCGGGGGAAGAAGAGGGCTTTGACGATGTTTATCTCTGCGTCCGGCGGTCAATCAATGGGCAGCTAAAACGCTATATCGAAGTTCTTGAGCGACCATTTGATGGCGATATTGATACTGTCGAAAACGCATTTCATGTCGATTGCGGAGCCAAGTATAACGGCTCTGAGATCAGTACCATTACAGGTCTTGGGCACCTTGAAGGTGAAGTAGTTGCGGCTCTGGCTGATGGCAGTGTGGTCAACGATTTGCAGGTTTCAGGCGGGAACGTAACGCTTCCTTTTCCCGCTGCGAAAATTAGCATTGGCCTTAAATATAAAAGTCGAGCGATCACACAACCCGTAGCAGGCCCCCAACAAGATGGCACACTATTCGGACGTAACCGCACCATCATTGCGGCAAGCATTGATGTCTTGAACTCAGGCGCGGCAAAAGTCGGATCAGCTGGCGGTGAGAATTGGCAACCGATCTTACATGAGCAGCTGCTGAAAACAGGTGATAGCCTTTTCGGAAGCGCGATTGAACTTCGCACCGGATTCGTGCCTTGCGACCTATCAGGATCATGGATGGAGGGCGGCGGCAAGCTTGTCTTTGAAACAGATGAGCCATTGCCGTTGCTTGTCCGGTCACTGGTCTTGCAATTGGAGAGTACCCCTTAATGTGTTTTGACCCACTCTCAATGACGCTCATAGGTGCAGGTGTCTCGATGGCTGGACAGGTAGCCGGAGCCAGTGCGCAATCCGCCTCATATAAATCACAAGCAGCATATGCTGACCGTCAGGCGCAAATGGCAGCAGAGAAGGGAAACTATGATGCGAACCTTCAAAGCCGCTCCAGTGACCGGCAGCTCGCATCTATGCGGGGTCAGTATCTATCAAGCGGTATCGCGTTGTCTGGCTCTGCAATTGATGTGCTGCAGGACAGCGCAACTGAGGCGAGCCTAGATGAGCAGGCTATTCGCTACGGCGCTCAGGTACAAAGCGACAATTACCGGTTCCAGTCAGGACTTGCTCGGTCAAATGCAAAGAGTGCGATGACGGGGGGGTATATGGGGGCATTGGCCACAGGTGTGAATGCTTTCACAGGCATCAGCCAGACGAACCAGCAGCGCACAATGATTTCAAATCCTTATACTCAATATCAACGTGCTCGTAGTGGCGCGATCCAAGGTATGTTTTAATGGTTCAAATCCGTCCGATTGAAGCTGGCCATACCATTGATATTGGCGGCGTTCCTGACACACGCGTAGATAACAGCATTGGTCAGGGCTTGGCGCAGGTTGGTAACGCAATCAGCAATCATGCAGACATGCAGAACCAGATGGCTTTGCGTCGTCAGCAGATGGAGCAGCAGGTTGATGATTTTGCTACCAATCAAGCTTTTCAACGCTGGCAGGATGATAATGCATTAGATTTCGCCAAGCAGCAGGAAGGCATGGCCCCTTCAGGTAAAGGGTTCACTGATAATGTGTCGGGCATCTATACCAAGCGGTCAGAAGAATTTTTGAAATCTGTACCGGACAGCCTCAAACCCAAATTTGCTGAGCTGGTTTCCACTGCACGAAACCAATGGATCGACAAAGGAGCGGCTGCAGAAATCGATCAGCGAAATAACTGGTATCGCACAAGTATTACAGAGCGCCAGCAGACACTGCAAAATCAGGTTTTTAACGATCCGGCCATGTTTGATGCGGCAAAGCAGGACGCGCACCGCACTATCGATGCTTCTGGCTTGTCACCGACTGAAAAAGAAAAGCTTAAAAAACAGGCTGACGAAATGTTTTCGCTGACCATTGGTGAGCGGGAAGTGCGTGAAGCTCAAGCAAATCCTGCTTCAATTACTGGTGCAGCTGATCGGCTTGGGGTGCCTGCTGTTGGTGGCGATGCGATTGGTGTTGTGGTCGGGAAAATCATCGGTGTTGAAAGCGGTGGCAATGCCAAGGCAAAAAATCCGAACTCATCAGCAGCCGGTTTGGGGCAGTTCATTGATAGCACATGGCTCAATATGGTGCGTAAATACCGCCCAGATATTGCCGGCGGAAAATCTAATGCGGAACTCATTGCCCTAAAAACAAACCCGCAACTCTCCCGCGAGATGACAACAGCCTATACACGGGAAAACGCTCAATTTCTTGCAAACCAAGGCATTCAGCAAACCCCGGGGAATATTTACCTTGCCCATTTTCTGGGGCCACGCGGCGCTGCTCAAGTTCTTAAGGCTGATCCGAATGCTTCAATAGAAAGTATTGTTGGGCCAGCGGTTGTTCAGGCGAATGGTTTTCTCCGAGGTAAGTCTGCCGGTGATGTAGCCGCATGGTCAGCAGGTAAGATGGGAGGCAAAACCTCTTCGGCGGGGCAGACACCTGCTGATCCGCGCTTTGCTAATTTGTCGCTGTCTCAACGTCTATCGCTATATGATCAGATGAATGCCGCCGCACAGCGGGGGCAGACAGCTATCGATGCGCAGGCAACCGCCACCTACAATAGCGAGAAAGGTGCTTTGCAGCTTGGTATCCAGACGGGTGAAATTTCCAGCGCTCAGCAAATCTTATCGAGCCGGATGAATGATAGCGATAAAGCTACGCTTCTGTCGGCTTTGCGATCCCGTCAGGGCGATCAGGTTATGACAGCTCAGGCGATGGCTGACTTCCAGAATGGTGTGCTCAGCCTTGATCCGTACTCGTCGGATGGAAAGAAGAAGGTGGATGCAATTGGCGGGGTTATCAATCAGGCTGTTGCGCTGGAGAATAGACAGGCAGCGCTTGAATCATTGGTGGTTCAGTCTGGCACAGTGCCGCAATCAACGATGAACCAACTCCGCGCCGGAGCAGAAAGTCAGGTTCCTGATGAGGTCGAAACCGCTTTACAAGCAGCCTCACGATTTTCACAGATCAATCCGTCTGCACTTAGTCGCCGTGACGGCGGGAGTGCAGTTCAGAAGAAAGTTGATGACTTTGACTATTATGTAAATACGCTTAATCTGTCGTCGTCTGATGCAGCGCGGCGCATCGCTGAGCAGAATGATCCGAATAAAATTCGTGAGCGTAAAGCATTAGAGCCAGCTGCCAAAGAGTTCAGGAAGCAGATCGAGAACACGGATATTGGCGCAATTTTCGATGATAGCTGGTTGCCTTTCAATGACCCGAAATTAGGTTTCAACGAGCAGCAAGCTGCGGGGATTGCGGCTGATTATCTAGCGATTGCAGAAGAGCAGTTTTACGCATCTGGCGGCAATCCGGAACTTGCAAAGAACCGCGCCGATGCTGAAATGAAGCGGTTGTACGGGACAACAGAAATCACTGGCACGAAGTCCGTGATGAAATACCCGCCGGAAAAATTCTGGCCAGCAAAGCCAAATGACGGCGACCCGTATGGATATGTTAAAGATCAGCTTATCAATGATCTGGCGCAGGCATTTCCGAATGATCAATTGCTCAATCCAACAAAGGGGAATGATGGCTATCGCGGATTAGTTGAAGGGCGCGAAGTTTTTATCCGGAATGAAGACGGACTGACGGAATATCGCACAATGACACGCGATAGCATCATGAGCCGTATTGTACTGGTATCAACACCTGAAACCGGCTCAGAAGTGAAGTCCCATCAATTGCCCGGCTACACCGTTCTTTACAAGGATGAGCAGGGGAATTTGCAAACCCTTTATGGCAAACAATGGCGACCAGACTTGTCTGTTGTGTCAGCTGCAGCACGAAAACAACAAGATAAGCGACTTGAAACAGCTACGCGAAATCAAGTTAGTGGCCTCGGAATGGCTGAGTATATGAACGGCGGCGATATCCCAATGGGGGCAAGTTCTGCATGGGATAATCCGGAGGCACAGCAAGTTTTACCTCAGCCAACAGTTCCTAATATTCCTGTGCCGGCAAGCCAAACGCCGACTGTGAAATCCGGTCTTAATCAGCAGCGCACTCAACTATTCCAAAACGCCAAAGATAGCGGCTTACTGAATGCAGGTGGTAATTGATGCCTTTTTATGAACCTGCAGTTCGTGTGCAAAACCTGACAAATGTTGCGCCTGCTGATGTAGCGCAAGACCCGACCATGGGCGAGACAATGGCAGCAGCCTTTCGTTCGGATAATATGGTCACATCTTATATCACTTCGCGAGGCATGTCAGACCCTTACGAAATCGAACAAGGCTTCAATGCCATCGATTATGTCAAGGATGATCCGGATTTTGCACCATATGTGGAACGCTTCTCAGGCGTGTTTAATCAGAGAGCGGCGGATGCGTTGAAAATCCAAATTCAACGTGAAGTCTCGGATCGCAGAACTCTGGATGCTGCTGGCATCCACGGTACAATTGCTTCACTAGCTGCTGGCGTGTTTGACCTTCCAACGCTTTTACCTATTGGCGGTGGCGTGCTTGGTGCAGCAAAGAGCGCGGCCGGAACTGCGGCAGGGGCAGCAATTGGTGCTGGTATTGACGCCACTGTGTCCGAAGCTGGTTTGCAGCTGACACAGCAGACACGCACTGGCGAAGAAAGCGTCTTTAATATTGGTGGTTCAGTTCTGCTGGGTGGAGTGCTTGGAACGCTGGCAGGCCGGTATCTATCATCCACTGAGCTGTCTGGGCTTAGTCGTAAGATCGAACAGCAGAATAAAGCTTTTGAAGAAGCTGACATGGCGGCGTTCGGCGGTGGCAGCGCACAATCAGCTGGCGCTGCGGCCGTAAACAAAGGCCCGACTGAAATTAAAGATGAAGCACTGATCAAGAAGTTTTGGGGTGTTCGCTCTCAAGACCCTCTTATCCGTTCGCAGCTTTCAGATTTTGATGAGGCGAGATCGACTGCACGACAGCTGGCTGAAACCCCGCTGGAATACAAAGCCAATGCTGAAGGTGTTGCGACAGAAATCGGGGGCTCTGTAGAAACTCGAATGAAGATGTGGCAGGCACCGCTGGCGGATACTCTGCAACAGATCGATACAGCATACGCAAAATATTTTCACAATGCGCCAGATCCGACCGGATGGCAGCGCCGCCTTGCTCCAATACGCTCTGAAATGCAGCGCATAACCGGCGGTGATAAGATGACCTTCAAGCAGTTTAAAGAGGAAGTGGGGCGGGCGGCGTTTAGCGGCGACGCGCATGCCGTTCCTGAAATTGCGGAAGCGGCAAAAATCTACCGGCAGATTGACGATGCAATGAAGCGAGCCGCCATTGAAGCCCGCTTGCTGCCCGAAGATATTGCCGCTGCAGGCGATGTATCGCACCTGTTTCGTATGTATAACAAAGATAAAATTGCTGCGTACAGAACTGATTTTGCGCGTATCCTGAATGATTATTTTGTGTCGAAACGAGATGCTGCAGCGCGGATCAGTGACGCTGAAAACGTCGCGAGGCAAGCTAATGTAAAGGCTGATGCAGCTGCCAAGAAGGCGGATGAATTCTCACGCCTGTCGGATGATGAGATCACAGATATCGTTGACCAGACCATAGATACAATTCTGGGTAACGCTGATGGTCGCATCCCATATGACAGCATTGTCTCGGGGCCACGTGGCCCATTGAAAGAGCGTCTTCTGCGCATTGAAAGCACGAAGATACAGGAGTTCCTCAATACCGATATTGAAGAGGTGCTCCACGCTCAGGTGCGCACTATGTCTGCGGATATTGAACTGACCAATAAGTTCGGTTCACCGGACATGGCAGAGCAAATCCGCAAGATCAACGATGAAGCCAATCGTAAGATTGCTGCCGTGGATGGTATGCTTGATAAAGAGGGAAAGGCAGCTACTCCCGAGGTGAAGGCTAAAGAACGCGCGCGTCTCGAAAAAGCCCGCAAGAGTGCAGTGCGTGATATTGAAGGCATGCGCGACCGTATCCGTGGCCAGTATGCCTTACCATCAAATCCAGATGGTATTGTGCTTCGCGCCGGTCGTGTGGCACGTAACCTTAATTACTTGCGCTTGCTGGGAGGCATGACCCTCTCAGCTTTCCCCGATATGGCTGGCATTGTTTTTAAGCATGGCCTGACCTCGACTTTCCGTGATGGTTTCTTGCCTCTTGTATCGAATATTAAAGCTGTTCGTCTGGCAGGCAAAGAGGTCAAGGCAGCTGGTACTGCTCTCGATATGATCCTTGATAGCCGTGCAATGTCGTTGGCCGAAATTGGCGACGACTTCGGGCGTGGCAGCAAGTTTGAACGCGCCGTTAAATCTGCCGGTACTCGCTTCGGCGTTGTATCGCTCATGGCTCCATGGAACGCCGTGATGAAACAGTTCAGTGGTATGATCGTTATGACCAATATGCTTCATGCAACCGAAGCTATTGCCAAAGGTGCAGCCACAGCAAAGCAGATCAGGAAACTTGGCGCTGCTGGCATCAATGCCGATCTTGCTGAGCGAATTCATAAACAATTCAAGAAGTACGGCGAAACACACGACGGCGTGCTGCTGGCAAAAGCGGGAGATTGGGATGATCGTCTGGCGCGAGAAGCCTTTCGAACGGCCGTAGTGCGAGATGTTGATCGGATCATTGTAACGCCCGGGCAAGATAAACCGCTCTGGATGAGTACAGAACTAGGTAAGACAATTGGCCAGTTTAAAAGCTTCAACGTGTCTGCCATGCAGAAAATTACCCTCTCAGCAATCCAGCAACGTGATGCGGATACATTGGCCGGCATTGTTACTGCCCTCTCACTCGGCGCGATGACCTATATGGCCAAGCAGCTGACAGCAGAACGAGAGCTTTCAGACGATGCGATGGTTTGGGCAACCAACGCATTTGACTGGTCTGGTCTGAGCGGCTGGATGATGGATATAAATAATATTGCTGAGAAGGCTAGCCGTGGCCGTGTTGGGCTATCTGGTATCACCGGCGAACAAATGAGCCGCTATCAGTCACGTAATGTGGTTGGCGCATTCCTCGGTCCGACACCGGATGCAGTCTCTGATATATTCCAAGTGTCGGGCTCCATCTTTGCTGGCGACACATCAAAAGCCGATCTGCATAAAATCAGAGGGCTATTGCCGTTTCAGAACCTGTTCTATGTTCGGGGTCTTCTGAATAAAGTCGAGAATGAAGCAGGTGATGCGATGAATCTGCCAGAGACAAGGAAAAAGTGATTGTTTTTGCTAACCCTTCTCGCCGTCCTCGCATTTTTTCCTATGATCTTTGCAGGGTTGATGACCATTTCAGCCGTCCGCAAAAAGGAATATGACTTCGCCATAAAATCAGGCGCTATCTTTATTGTATGTCTTCTGATTGTCGTTATGGCACCCAAGGGTAAACCGCATATGTCAGATGGTTGTCGATCATACGGACGCTTTGCGTCCGATTGTTAAATTCTTTTCGCATTCTGAATATTTTGCCTCGCTCATGCGGGGCTTTTTTTATGGAGCTTTCCATGACTGTACCCGTGCCAGACCAGCTAGAGTTCATTTCAGATGCAGATGGGGCGCTTAAGGATTTTCCATATCCGAGGCGCTTTTTGCAGGCTGATGAAGTTGTGGTGACATTGCGCGATGCCGACGGCCTTGAGATACCTCAATATCTCAACCAGCATTACTCTATCGTTGGAAGTTCATGGCCGAGTGGCGGCACTGTGTCTTTCTACAACGCGCCCGCTGCCGGTCTAAAAGTCGTCCGCACCCGTATGACGCAGGCCAAGCAATCCGTTGATTTGGAGAACAAACAGAGGAATGATGCGAAGGCGGTTGAGCTTCAGCTTGATCGCCTGACAATGGCGATACAAGATCGGGACAGTCGAATTTCTTTGATTGGCGATGGCCTTGTCAGGGAACGACTAGAGCGCATTGCTGCTGATTTATTAGAGAGGGCGCAACGTATCGCTGCGGATGCGTTGGAGCGCGCAGAACGTATCGCCGGAGATCGGCAGCTCCAATCGCAGATTGACGCTATTTTCCGTCAGCTTAGTCAATTTGATGTCATGGTTGCACGTGCTGAGGCTGCGGCCAATTCGTCAGAAGCAGCTGCGCAGACAGCTCAAGACCTTGTGGAGGCTGCCGTGTCTGGGTCTATCGGGTTTCAGCCGGGGCTGGCTTATGACTTTGGATGGACTTCAGACACCAGCACATATTTTGACAGGGATTTCGGAGGTATCTCATGACAGGGGAAGAGGACATCGATGCCGGAGAAATAGCTTCAGATTCGGAGAGTTATGATTTTGGGTCTGTCTCAACGCCAATGGAATATTTCGACAATGATTTTGGAGAACTGGAATAATGGCAAAAGCAACTGTTTTACGTTTACGCAGAGGGACAACCCCCGATCATTCCGCATTCACAGGTGCCGTGAGTGAAGTCACACACAACACTGATACCGGACGTTTGCATGTGCACGATGGCACAACTGTGGGCGGCATTCCATTAGCCAGATTGGATGAATTACCCGAAGGTGACGGCAACGGGACCGTGACGTCTGTTGATCTGTCGGCACCGGAAGGTTTCGAAGTTTCTAGCCAGCCAGTTACTGGCTCGGGAACTCTGACCTTCATATTTGCAAACGGTTATCAGGCGTTTACGACTGCGGAGTCTGAACGCCTTGAGTTGCTTGATCCCACCAAGGTTATGCAGCTGGAAACGACCATCGATTACGGAACGCTGACAGACGTCTAATTTCGTCAATTCAACTGATCATTGTTCACCGCCCATGAGGCGGTTTTTTATTGCCCGAAAGGAACTCACATGAGCACCGAAGTACGCTGGCGCCGAGGAACTGATGCACAGCACACGGCATTCATTGGCGCAATGAGTGAAATTACACACGACACAACGAATAATAACCTCCGTGTGCATGACGGCACGACCGAAGGCGGGCATGCTACACTGATGGCGCGCGAAAAGGGAGCCGCAGGAGGCGTTGCTACGCTTGATGAAACTGGCAACATTCCAATTGGACAACTCAGTAATATTCCGGAAAGCTTCAATCAAATTTTTGATAATTTAGCAGATGCTCAGGCGGCGATAGTACCGAATTCAGTCGCCATTATTGAGACCGTCAATGACGTTGGTTCAGATAGGCGTGGCGGGAAGTATGAGCGCGTCCACGCCGAGCCAACTGGTAAGAAGCTTCAAACCGCTGACGGAGCTTGGTGGTCCTTTATGGGCTTTCTGCGCCCCGGAACGGGAGCCGTTGCCCGCCCATATGTTCAGAAAATTGCAGAAGTTTTCACGCCACAAGACTATGGCGCTCTTGGTGATGGTACCGCATCGGATAATAAGCTTGCTGATGCCGTTGCTGCTGCTGTAGCAGAGAGCAAAACTCTTATCATCCCTGGTGATGTTCCTGCTGGTTATTACTCAATATCATCGCCCCTTATTGTGGATATGTCCTCCAGCATATCTATGACCGAGCGAAAACGACCCGCTATTCGCGGAGAAAGCGCAGGGAATACGATTATTCGTTATAGTGGTTCCGGTGCTTGTTTGAGATTAGAGGGGGCAAGCGTACAGGGGGAGGGGCATCACAGCCTTGTCAATGTTTCTGATATAACCATGATTGGCCCCGGATATACATCGTCAGGTGTTTACGGCGTCGAGGCTATCCATCAAGCATACTTACGATTTGATCGTGTAACGGTCGATGGCTTCGATATTGGTCTGAATGCGAAAGATTTGGAGTTTTCTAAGTTCAATGCCTGTAATTTTCGATGGAATAAGCGTGGAGTATTTCTTGACTCGTCTGGAAGTGACCCAAATAGCAGCCATCCTAACGGAAATACATTCAGAGACTGCGAAATTAGTTTAAACTCTCAATACGGTTTATATGCAATTGGAGGTACTCAAGTCGGAATAATCGATAGCCATATCCAATACAACGGAATTCCCGGAGGTTTTGCTCCCGGAGACGTTAGTGCGTGGGGAGTGCGTGTCCAGAACGCAGGCTTCCAAGGTGGTGTAGGTCTAAATATGTCTGGTTGTTATGTTGAGCATAACACAGGATTGGCTGACATCTGGTTGAACAGCGACGGATTTGCTGGTGGGCCTCTTATCAATCCTGTAGTCCACAATATTATATCGACTTCTTTTTCTCGTGTTACACAG
Source organism: Ochrobactrum sp. SFR4 (assembly GCF_019730395.1). Lineage (NCBI taxonomy): Bacteria > Pseudomonadati > Pseudomonadota > Alphaproteobacteria > Hyphomicrobiales > Brucellaceae > Ochrobactrum > Ochrobactrum sp. SFR4. Next base: position 298,792 of record NZ_JAAPBB010000002.1, read on the forward strand.
ACAGGCTCCCTGCCTGATGCCCCAGCGCCGTACAATATCTATGGTTCGTTTGCCGACGCATCTGCTGGAATTAGTAAGCTGAATGTTATTGGTTGCGCTTTCAAATACTACAATGATTACGTCCCTAACGCAGCTAACAAGGTTATCTATTTTGATCCGGCCGCCGCGGCTATGGACCCCGACCATCTTTACGAAGCTGGCAATCTATACATGTCTTCACTTGAAAAGCCCGACTTCATAGGCAACCAATCGGAAAGTCTTATTACGACGTCAAAGACGCTGCCTGCGACGGGATGGCCCGGACAGATAATTATAAATTCTGCCAACGGGTACCCATACATCTGGACAAGCACAGGTTCAGGTTACTCTTGGCGAATGATGAATTTATCGGCATGAGTAGGTATGACCTCATATTAGCGGCATATCGTTCTGATCAGATTTCAGAAGCGCAATGGCAGAGGCACCTCAGTGATGAGGTCTTTCGACAGTGGCTTGCATCTCATCAAAATGATCGTCCACTTCAAATCAATCTTAATCCTAAGCACTTTTGATTTGACGGGGACGTATGTAGAAGAGCCGACTTAAAGGCTTTTCTACATATTCATAGCTTACTTTGCTAATTGAGAATGTCAAAAATACACTCAACACTATGTAAACGATGGTTACAAACGTGTTGCCACCTGTATTCCAGCTTCCCAAGATCATTAGAGAGAGCAAAAGGGCAATTGGGTGCCACATATATATTGAATATGAAATGTCACCCATTCTCGAAAATGCTGTTTTCTTAAGTGTGTGAGTGGCTTCATAAGAAATCATTGCCGCTATAAAAATGGCAGATGGTATGCCCCAGAAAATAACTCGCAACGTTGCGTCGAAGGCAATGGCATTACCTCCAAAATAGAGGCTTGAGCAAAGTGCGGCTACGGCAGCAGCGCAAATCCATGCCATCGGCCTTTTTAGAGTGCGTAGAGAAACAAACATTCCAATCAAGATCCCCATCGAGAACTCAAGCGAAAGGGGATCGAATATTTGCCACTGCGGTAGCAGTGCAGCCTTGGCACCGGCGACGAAAAACACCTGCAAAAGCGCCCACGCTATGAATGCTTTCCGTTTGTGGCGTCCAAACAACAAAAGGATTGTTGCTACAATATAAAACTGTATTTCATAAACCAGTGTCCACGCAACCGGGTGAGCTTCTGGCTTTGAGAGCAGAAAAATAGAAGACGGGTTATTCAACAGTGTGGTGACAGAATTATCAGAACCGGGTGTTGCTGGGAGAATTAGACACGCAACAAGCGTCATCCAAAATAGCGGATAAACTCGCACCATCCTTCGCACTAAGAAGTCTGTAGCGTTAAATGCCGTATTTGCATTTGTTGTGTCGGTTTCTATTCTAGACACTACAACGCAGATAACCACACCACTCAATACGAAGAAAACATCTACTCCAATATGTCCGAAGAGATGAGTGAACTCTGCTACGTTTGCAGCCCACTTTGATCCAGTTACGGCACCGGCCATATTAAACAGATGCATTACAAACACGAGAAGCGCAGCGATGCCACGAGCTATCTGCAAACTAATTAAGCGATTGTCCGCCATAATCCCCCGCGGCTTTATCGGCACTATTCATTCGGAATACTACTGATTAACACAGACTATAATGTTTTGCACGTGTGATTATAGACCAAACTTGCATAGCAAGCACATTCGATTAGGGTCTTTCACCGACCCTGATGTCGCCATTCTCGCAATGGGCGATGAGGCTGTAATCGAATGGCAGGACGCTTCTGAATACCGGCGTTTGCATCCGCTTCTCAATCAAGTGGCCACTCATCTGTCTCTTACTCAGGAGCAGATCGATGCAATGTGGCAGCAAGCCTTAACTGTCTGACTATTGCTCTTTCATTAATAATTTTATCAGCCTTTGAAGAGGTATTTATTGCAGTGAGTAAGCCCGAGCACGATACGCCTCAGACTTACTCACAAAATTTAGTTAAGCAGACAACTGCCCACTATTTGATGATTTTTCAATTGCCCAAGGTATGGGGGCGGTAGGAGTATCAAGAATACCACGCTTGCGGGCAAAACCTTTAATCGCATTTTGCGCCGCAATCACTGGCTTTATACCATCATGTGCGTCGCAGCATGCCTTCCAAGCGGTGTCATATATCAAATCGCGATCATTCTCTGGCCATTCATGTAGGAACATAAGTGCATCGTGAACACTGGCAATCTCTAACGTTAAATAACGTCCATTTTTAACGTAAACGGGTTTGTCAAACAAACGGTCGCTCACAAAAACCTCCTTAATACGAACGATGTGTTGGTGTGACGCGCTCGATTTAGTGAGTGGATTTTTCATCTCAAGGGTATTTTTAGAAAGGAACGCTATGCGTGAGACCTTAACGACCGCGCTTGACCTGATGTTTGGTCATGAGGGCGGCTATGTGAATAATCCGAAAGACCCGGGAGGTGCTACGAAATACGGCATTACACATAGGACATTAGCCGCACACCGTGGTGTTGCCAGCGTTACACCGGCACAGGTCAAAGCGCTCACCAAGGAAGAAGCTGCAAAGATTTATCGGCGCTCATATTGGGTGCAATCCGGCGGCGATCTGCTTCCGGTTGGCATTGACTTCATGGCTTTTGATTATGGGGTGAATAGCGGACCCGCTCAGGCGGTTAAATCACTGCAGCGTGTGGTTGGTGTGACTGCGGACGGCATTGTTGGCGGTCAGACTGTCGCGTCCGTGAAGTCTTATAAAGGCGATCTTATTGCGGCATATGCTGCTGAACGCCTCCGGTTCATGAAAACCCTGAAAACATGGCCGACATTCGGGCGGGGTTGGCAAAAGCGGGTGATCAGTGTGGAGGCGCAATCACGTCAGCTCATACGGGGATTCCAAGTAAATACCGATGTGAATACTTCCTCGGCTAAGGCCAACCCCAAAGATCAATCTCTCATGGAAACATTTAAAAAGCCAGAGGCATGGGCATCAATTGGTGGTCTTTTATCCGGTCTTGGCGGTATGGCTTCCGGCTCGGGTCCGATCCAGTGGGCGCTTGCTATCATCATGGTCGGGGCATTTGCCACCGGTGCATATTTCCTCATCAAGCGCTTGCAGGATCAGGCGGCATGAAGATCAACTTTCAACACATCACTGGTGCGGTTATCGGAGGGGCAGTTTCAGGCCTCTTTTTTTATGCGCTTGGGAAATATGACGGCAAGCAGGATGCAGCATTGAAAGCCGCTCAGGCCGTGACGCAGGCAATCCAGAACAGGGCAGGGATTAATGAGACAATCAACAATATGGACAGCGTTGCTCTGTGTGTTGAGCTTGGCGGGGTGCGCGACCAGTGCGAACAATTGCGCAGGCTGGCAGAAAATCAGCCTTAAACCGGAAACGGCGGTCTATCTGGCTGGCAATGACCAGAGCGCAGGCAAGGGCGTTGCTGGTCATAATGCATACGGGAAAAAGGCGGGGTGCTGGTGATGTCGCCAACAGAGAATGATTTCGATCTTCGTTCCCGCGTTGTAAATCTTGAGCAGCAGCTGACCGGTATTCTCCCGCGCCTTGTGGTTCTGGAGAAGTTTCAGGTTCAGTCTGAAATCGCAGATGCACGCAAAGATGAGCAGTGGAAGCACATGGACAACCGGTTCAACGATCTTGAGAAGAAAATATCCGGTGTAAGTGATACTCTGGCTAAGGTCGTTTGGCTTATAATAAGCGCTCTGATCCTTGGGGTTGTCAGCTTCATGATAAAGGGTGGTTTTAATGTGGCTTAATGTTGCTCTTTGGTTTTGATTTCTTTGTTTTTGAAGGCGGTGTGATCGCTGCTTGAGCAAGTCTTTGTGCTTTTAATCGCGCGGTCTTCTCATCACGAAGTTTCACATTTTCTTCGATTTCATCGGAGATACGTGCATGAACACTGCTTTGAAGCTGCGTTTTCTCAAAGGCAATTTCTGCATTTTGACGTAATAAGCTATGCATTGATTTCATCTGGTAGCCAATCTTGATGTGAGAAATAAAAAAGGCCAGACAAAAATGCCTGACCTCTCATTATGTGTATTCTCTCCAGTGCCAGTACATCCGTGGTCAAAGGAGTGAGTTACACCAAGTTATGCTGCTTGCAGATTGCAAGCTGACATTTTGCCCGACTTATTATCACGCTCAAGGTCGTAACCGAGCTTCTGGCCTTCAACGATTTCACGCATTCCAGCGCGTTCAACGGCTGAAATGTGAACAAATACGTCTGCATTGCCGTTGTCAGGCTGAATGAAGCCGAATCCTTTAGTGGAATTAAACCATTTAACTGTGCCGGTGGTCATAATGAACCCTTTCATAGCAACATAAGGTGCTCATAACGCAGGATAGCGTTACGAGTATGATGGCGATTTTTGAGATGAAAGGTTCGTTAAGGGCGCAGATGCTGCGCAAAAAGCAAAGCTAAACAAGTAAAATATCGATAACACCAATATGGACTATTAATATTTTTTGTCAATCATTAGTTTTTAATTTTATTTATATCAATTTTAAGTTGTAGTTGAAATTAAGCAGTACGACCCAATATGAGTTGGTCAATCCCTCATGTTGGAGAATTGTAACAGCAGTCTATAGAGCTTTAGTATATGTATGTCACTTAACTGTTTTATTGCCGTCCTCTTTGTGTTCAAAGCAGAACCATTCAACTCCATAGCGACCGTTAAAGCCAAAGCTCCCCCACTTTTTGCAGCCTTCATGCATGCACCAGTGGATATAGAGTGCCTCCTGTTTGGCCGGTTTGTTTTCCCATGGCGGGGTATTATCACTCATTGTGCCGAGTCCTCATTCAAAATAGCCTCCTCATACCGTCATCCTCCTGATAAATAAAATACGATCCTTGCAGATCGACCTGACCAGCAAGTATATCCACGCTACTGATGCCGCGATAACCGCAGACATGGCACCTTATTCGACGTGGCATAGTGAGTATTTCGGTCTCTTCCCCGCACATCATAGCCATGAATCGCGACGGTATATCTCTGACCCGTCCACACCCTCCACAGGTCAGGCGCAGCAGGTCAAGATGACTTAAGCTGCGTAAAGTTGGCATCATGCCAGCCCTCCGGTAAAGCCGGACATTTCATCCTGCCGAACCATGGCCATACGCATCTGACCTTTGCAGCCTCGTGCCTTGCATCGGGCGCGTTTCTCTATCTCATCCAGATATAATTGTTCGCGTCCTTTGGCTGTGCAGATTGTGGCCTTGTTAATGTAAACAAGCCTGCTGCATTTTTTACAGATCATTTCCAGCTTTTGAGTGTCAGATAAATCACTGACCCTGTAATTGGTTTTCCAGTTGCCCATTTAGGCGCACTCCTCCGTGGCGCAAACGAGTGCGCAAAAGCAGGGTATAAGTTTTAATAATCTCTAATTTGTTCTACAAATGTTCTCAAAACGCGAAAGAGTCAACAGGGATTATTCATGGCCTGACAGAGCTGTGAATTGCTGTGAATTGTTAATGTGGGGTGGTGACCGTGAGAACAGAAAATGAATAAAAATGTAAACCGGTAGAAAAAAGCTGTAAACCAGCCTTTGTCGCAATATCAATAAGGTATTGATTTATATGGCGATCCCGACTGGATTCGAACCAGTGACCGTCGGCTTAGAAGGCCGGTGCTCTATCCAGCTGAGCTACGGGACCGCATATTCTGAAAGCGGTATGTAATTAGTGTGTCCAAGGCTGCTGACGGTCAAAACGGAAATTATCCGTGTAAGACACTTTGCGGCGTTTGGCTTCTTTTGGCTCTTCAATCCGGTAGGCAATGCCGTATTTCTGCGCATAAGCGATGGCTTCTTCGAGGCTCTCGAAGCTCATGCGGATCTGGCTTTTCATATCACGGGAAGAAGTATAACCCATCAGCGGTTCAATTTTACGGGCTACTTCAGGCTCATATTCAAGAAACCAGGCTTCGGTCTTGGCTTTACCGGATTGCATGGCAGTCTTGGCTGGACGATAAATACGGGCAACCATATTCATATACCTCAGGGCACAAAAGCGACCGTCAAATCTTATATTTGCTGGTCTGTTAAACGAGAGACAAATTTCACTATAATATTCAATATTTGTCATGGTCGGAGCGAGAGGATTCGAACCTCCGACCCCCTGATCCCAAATCAGGTGCGCTACCAGGCTGCGCTACGCTCCGCTATCCTCAAAGGATAAGATGTGTCTAGAATTTTCAGGACAGGAGTGCAAGAGGCAAAACGGCAGTTCCAACCAAAAATGCATGAATGTCACACTATAAAAGCGGAGACAAAAGCACTGTTTTGTCTCCGCTTTTAGAAGCTTCCGTATTTTACGGATTATCAGGCTGTAAACGTCGCCTGAAGTCCCTGTTGCAGATCGGCAATCAGATCCTGTGTATCTTCAAGCCCGATTTGCAGACGGATCACCGGTCCTTCATAGCTTTTTGCAGCAACTGTCCGGTCTCCGAGCTGAACATGCACAGCCAGACTTTCATAGCCGCCCCATGAATAGCCGAGGCCGAATAATTTCAGCGCATCGAGCAATTTGTGGGCTTCTTGTTTGCCGCCTGAAGCGAGAACCACAGAGAAAACACCGCTGGCACCTTTGAAATCACGTTTCCACAATGCGTGATCCGGGTGGCTTTCCAGCGCAGGATGCAGCACACGGGCAATCTGAGGCTGCTGTTCCAGCCAGCGGGCAATGGTCAGGGCGCTTTGCTGGTGATGGTTGAGACGGAGCCCCATGCTGCGCAGACCACGCAGAATTTGATAGGCGTCATCGGAATTTACGCACATGCCAAGGGCTGTGTAAGCGTTTTCCAGCTGTTTCCAGCATTTTTCATTCGCTGAAATCATGCCGAACAGAATGTCGGAATGTCCCGAAGGATATTTTGTTCCGGCATGGATTGTAATGTCGACACCAAAATCAAGCGCTTTGAAATAAAGAGGTGTAGCCCATGTATTATCCATCATCACGACGATATCGTGCTGATGTGCTGCTTCGACGATTGCCGGAATATCCTGAATTTCAAATGTATTGGAGCCGGGTGATTCTGTGAAAATGACGCGTGTATTCGGGCGGATCAGTCCGGCAATATCCGCACCGATATGCGGCGGATAATATTCGATCTCAACACCATATTGCTTCAGCAATGTATTTGCGAAACGGCGCGTCGGATTATAAATCGTATCAACGAACAGAACGTGATCTCCGGCTTTCAGAAAAGCCAGCAGAGGAACGGTAACTGCAGCCAGACCGGACGGAACGAGCAAAGTGCCTGCCGAACCCTCCAGTTCGTCAATCGCACAGCATAAGGCGTCCGTTGTAGGGGTGCCATGTGTGCCATAGGTATATTTCTGGTTTTCCGTTGCCATGGTCGCGGCATCCGGAAACAGGACAGTTGAAGCGCGCACAACCGGCGGATTGACAAAGCCGTGATATGCATAGGGATCATTACCGCAATGGGTAAGCATTGTGTTGATACCTAAATCCCCCGTACCCTTTTCTGATTTGACCATAAAAACGCCTCCTGCTGCCTGTTAGTCTGTATTATCTCGTGTGAGTCTTCGTTATTTGTGCCGTGACGGAATCGCTTTTTCTGAAAATATTCGTGTTTTCAGTGTGTTAGCAGTGCCGTTTTTCATTTTCAGCACTAAGCCGGAAAATGGCAGTTGTGACTAGAGCATAATCTTTGTGCTTTGTCCTGAAACCTTATGCTTTATTTGAGAGAAGCGATAAAACGAATTTACAGCACAGTAAGAGATGAACAATTTTATTGATTGCAGCAGTTACGGTGTGAGAGTTTTATGAGTTTACTATATGAATTTTCAGAATTGAAAACTTCGTTTCAGGCAGGGCTGGAACGGCGAAAGAACCAATTTAAGCATCAGGCTGAACATGAGGGCATTTATCAGAATGCGGCCGGTCTGTGGTCTTATCAGGTGACACTGTTTCTGCTGGTTATGATTGCGGGAGCTGGCCTGCTTTTACCTTTTGACGGGGATTTGTCCCGACTTGCTGTTTCAGTACATTGGTCGCCTGTAAAGCTTTTGAAGTCTTTGACGAATCTCGTACTGGCCGCCCCCTATGTTGCATTATTCACCGTCATTATTGCAGTTTGTCTGTTGATGCGGCACAGATTGCGCGGGCAGGAGGGCTATCGCCTTAAAATTCCTGAAATTCTGCAAAACTATAATCGTCTGGGCACAATTGCCGGTCAGAGCCTGTTCGGTATTTCTGCGATTCTGAGTGCCGGACTGATCGTGAATATTCTCAAGTATTTTGTAGGCAGGCCGCGCCCGTTTCTTATTGATAGTGCAGGGCCTTTTGGTTTCAAGCCGTTTGATTTCAGCCATGCTTATGTCAGTTTTCCGTCCGGTCATGCCTGTACGGCAGCTGTATTGGCCACACTGCTGGCGCTGTGGTTTCCGCGTTACCGTTTCTTTGCTTATGCAGGTCTGGCGCTGATTGCCTCAAGCCGTGTTTTCGTTCAGGCGCATTATCCGAGTGATGTTGTGACCGGCTTTGCTATCGGCACGGCTACCACCTTGATTCTGGCGCGGTTTCTGGCGCAATCCGGTCTGCTGTTCCGTCTTGGGGAAGGGCAGTTATTTCCTGAGTTGAAAAATATAATCAGCAGAAGAATCAAGTTGCAGGGCGCTTAAGGTAAGGTTTTTGAGGCAGAGCAAGCTGTGTTCGGGGAGCGGGCTGAACAATTTTCCGTGTTTGGACCCTTGACCTGTCGAAAATAATAGCTTTCGATAGACACAGTTTTAGACGCATCCCGTTTCCGCCTTGCGGATCACAGGCTGAACTAAACCGGTTAAAGCCGGATATCAGGCTGTCAAAACGAAAAGCAGATCCGGTTCAGGTTTTGCCGGATATGACAGAATGCCGAAATTGATTTTTGAATGCTGATAATAAGTTTAACGATAATGAGGGTGAGCATCATATGAAAAAGTCAACTTTACTCAAATTGGCCGGTGTGGCTGCTTTGACCGTTACAACCTCTGCAGCAATTGCCGGCACATTGGATGATGTGAAGAAAAAAGGCTTTGTACAATGCGGCACCAATACGGGTTTGCCGGGTTTTGCCGCCCCGAATGATAAGGGGGAATGGTCTGGTTTCGATGTTGACTACTGCCGTGCTGTGGCGTCGGCTATTTTCGGGGACAAAACCAAGGCTAAATTTACACCGCTGAATGCTAAGGAGCGCTTTACTGCGCTGCAATCCGGTGAGATCGACATTCTTATCCGCAACACAACCTGGACAATCAGCCGTGATACGTCTCTCGGTTTGGAATTTGCCGGCGTGAATTACTATGATGGCCAGGGCTTTATGGTCAACAGTAAGAAACTTCCGGATATTAAATCAGCATTGCAGCTGTCAGGCGCATCTATTTGCGTTCAGGCCGGTACGACAACTGAAATGAACATGGCCGATTATTTCAAGGCCAATAAGATGGAATATAATCCGGTCGTCTTTGAGAAAATCGAAGAAGCCAATGCTGCTTATGACAGCGGCCGTTGCGATGCTTACACAACGGATCAGTCCAGCCTTTACGGTGTGCGTCTGGCGCTTTCCAACCCTGACGATCACGTCGTTCTTCCGGAAATCATATCCAAAGAGCCGTTCGGTATTGTTGTCCGTCAGGGCGATGCACAATGGGCAGATGTTGCGCGCTGGGTTCACAACGCGCTTCTGAATGCGGAAGAAGCCGGCATTACTCAGGCTAATGTTGAAGAGATGATGAAGTCTGATTCACCTGAAATCAAACGACTTCTCGGAACAGAAGCTGAAACCAAGATCGGTGTCGATCTGGGCCTTGATAATGACTGGGTTGTGAAGATTGTTAAAAATGTCGGCAATTACGGCGAGATTTTTGAACGCAATATCGGCACATCAAGCCCGCTGAAAATTGCCCGCGGTATTAATGCGCTGTGGACCAAAGGTGGTCTGCAATATGGTATACCAATCCGCTAATATCGGCGTATAATTGGAATAAGCACCTGCATCACATCATGTGATGCAGGATAGCTTTCTGTACCTGAAATAATTGAAACATTGTAATTTTGTGCCGTCTGAAGCGTATTCCGAAAATCGGAAGCCGGTTTTCGGGCAAGATACGTGTAAAAGCAAATAGCTTGAGCATGAAACGCTTTTCGACGTGCAATAAAAACAAAAGATAGCTGAAAGATTGTACCGTTATTTTAGGTACCTGCCGATATGGCCGTAATCCCTGTGTGAATTTTATAATTGATAATCCGGCTATAGGCAAAAAGGCGCAGGGGGCTTTTTTAAATATCTGGTCAAGTATCCGGTCAAATATCTGACAGCAGAGCATGAGGTGCGCATGGCAGATCAAAGCGCCGTAACCGGCAAGCGACAGGAAACACAAGTTTCCCTCCTGAATAATCCGAAAATGCGCGGATTATTTTATCAGGCGGTTGTTTTTATTTCAGTTTTTGCTTTGATTTATTGGATAATAGGAAATACAGCCGCAAATTTGCAGAGGCTGAACATTGCATCCGGTTTTGACTTTCTGAAAAGTCGTGCAGGTTTCGACGTCAGCCAGTCGCTGATCAGTTATGATGCGGATTCCAACTATGCACGGGCCTTTGTGGTCGGTCTTCTGAATACGCTTTATGTTGCTGTACTGGGCATCATAACAGCTTCGGTCATCGGATTTCTGGTTGGTATCGGGCGTCTCTCGGGAAACTGGCTGATCGCCAAAATCTGTACCATTTATGTCGAGACTTTTCGTAATATCCCGCCATTGCTCGTGATTTTCTTCTGGTATTTCGGCGTGTTGTCAGTTCTGCCGGAAGTGCGCGGCAGCTATGCTTTGCCGTTTGATACTTATCTGAACAAACGCGGTTTTTTCTTTCCGTCCATAATCTGGGGCGAGAATGCATGGCTTATATTCGCGGCTTTCGTCGCCGCTGTTATTGCAGCCTTTGTCATTCATCGCTGGGCACGTTTACGTCAGGCAAAAACAGGGCAGATTTTTCCGTTCTGGCGTGTTGCTCTGGCACTGATAATAGGATTGCCGGCGCTCGCATTTTTTATCACGGGAATGCCTGTCAGCTTTGATATTCCGAAGCTTGGCTCATTCAATCTGACCGGCGGTACACAGGTAAAACCTGAGTTTTTGGCGCTTTATCTGGCGCTGTCATTCTATACGGCATCCTTCATCGCAGAGACAGTGCGCGGCGGCATCAAGGGGGTTAGCAAGGGGCAGTCAGAGGCAGCCGCAGCTTTGGGTCTGCGCAGACCGCAGGCGATGCGCCTTGTTGTTGTGCCGCAGGCGATGCGGATTATCATTCCGCCTTTATCGAGCCAATATCTCAATCTGACGAAAAACTCGTCTCTGGCTATTGCTATCGGCTATCCGGATTTGATGGCTGTCGGCGGTACGGTGCTTAACCAGACAGGGCAGGCGGTAGAAGTTGTGGCGATCTGGATGGCGGTTTACCTCGGCATCAGCCTCATTACCTCTGCATTCATGAACTGGTTTAACGCGAAAATGGCATTGGTGGAGCGGTAAGATGACAAATTCAGACTTACAATATGTACGCTCGCAAATGGTTGATCCGATGCCGGCACCTGCCAGTCAGAAAGGCATTGCTTCATGGATGAAAGAAAACCTGTTTTCGAGCCTTAAAGATACCGTTCTGACAATCATGGGTATTTCGCTGATTGTCTGGTTTCTGCCGGGATTGATAAACTGGCTGTTTGTCAATGCTGTCTGGGCGGGGACTGACCGCACATTCTGTACCACAACGGTGCAGGGCGGTTTGCAGCCGGATGGCTGGTCGGGTGCCTGCTGGGCTTTTGTCGATGCAAAGCTCCAGCAATTTCTCTACGGGCGCTATCCGGTTGATGAACGCTGGCGGGTGAAACTCGTGGCGCTGGTTTTCGTGATTTTGCTGGTGCCGATGCTGATCGGTAAACTGCCGCATAAAATGCTGAACGCAGTTCTGTTGTTCCTTGTTTTTCCGGTCTTCACCTATTTCCTGCTGGTGGGCGGTTCATTCGGACTTCGCTATGTCGAAACATCGCTCTGGGGTGGTCTGCTTGTTACACTGATCCTGTCCGTAGTGGGGATTACCGTATCGCTGCCGATGGGTATTTTGCTGGCTTTGGGGCGGCGTTCCAATATGCCGGTTATCAAGGCACTTTGCGTGATTTTCATTGAAGTTATCCGCGGCGTGCCGCTGGTGGCATTGCTGTTCATGGCCAGTGTAATGCTGCCATTGTTCATGCCGCCGGGTACCAGCTTTGATAAGTTTTTGCGTGCGCTGGTCGGCGTATCATTATTCGCTTCCGCCTATATGGCTGAAGTCATTCGCGGCGGTTTGCAGGCGATTCCGTCAGGGCAATATGAAGGCGCGGATTCGCTGGGCTTAAGCTATTGGCAGAAAACTCTGTTCATTATCCTGCCGCAAACGCTGAAACTTGCTTTGCCGGGTATTGTGAACACGTTTATCGGCTTGTTCAAAGACACAAGTCTTGTTTACATTATCGGTATGTTCGACCTGCTTGGAATCGTCAGGCAGAATTTTTCGGATGCCACTTGGGCAACACCGCAGACACCGGCAACGGGTCTTGTTTTTGCCGGATTTGTATTCTGGATTTTCTGTTTCTGTATGTCGCGTTATTCGCTATATATGGAGCGAAGGCTGGATACGAGCCATCGGTAAGCGGCTGCGGAAAACCGGGAGTTGGTTTTTCGCTTACAGCTGCCAAAGAACAGAAATGGTTTCATTCAGACGGATGAAACCATTCAATCGGGAATACCATCAGCATTATTGCTGCGGATGGTCAGTGAGGGAATAAAGAATGAGCATGCAATCGGGCGCTTTGCTGAAGCCGACGATGGAAGAAACGGGAGCAATCATGGAAATATCCAAAACCGATGTCGCAGTCGATATTGTCGGAATGCATAAGTGGTATGGTGAATTCCATGTGCTTCGCGATGTTAATCTGCGGGTAATGCGCGGGGAGCGTATTGTCGTGGCAGGACCTTCCGGTTCCGGTAAATCAACGATGATCCGTTGCATTAACCGCCTTGAAGAGCATCAGAAAGGCCAGATCATTGTGGACGGCAAAGAGCTGACCAATGATCTGAAAAAGATCGATGAAGTGCGTCGCGAAGTCGGTATGGTTTTCCAGCATTTCAACCTGTTTCCGCATCTGACAATTCTTGAGAATTGCACACTTGCTCCGATCTGGGTGCGCAAAATGCCGAAGAAGCAGGCAGAAGAAATCGCGATGCATTATCTGGAACGCGTTAAGATTCCGGAGCAGGCCAATAAATATCCGGGGCAGCTTTCCGGTGGTCAGCAGCAGCGCGTGGCGATTGCCCGTTCACTCTGCATGAAGCCGCGTATTATGCTGTTCGATGAGCCGACCTCTGCGCTTGATCCTGAAATGGTCAAGGAAGTGCTGGACACCATGGTTAGCCTCGCTGAAGAAGGCATGACCATGATCTGCGTAACCCACGAAATGGGCTTTGCGCGTCAGGTTGCCAACCGCGTGATCTTTATGGATCAGGGGCAGATTGTGGAACAGAATTCGCCATCCGAATTCTTTGACAATCCGCAGCATGAGCGTACCAAGCTGTTCCTCAGCCAGATCCTGCACTAATTTTCAGAAACATATTAAAACACCCGCAATGAAAATCGCGGGTGTTTTTTATTATCTATTCGTCATGCGGGCCTTCGCAGAACTGGATACGATTGCCGAACGGATCAATCACAGCCAGAACCCGACCCCATGGCTCATTTTCTATACCGGGGCGCAGGAAACGGTATTTACGACTGCTGATTTCCTTATGCAGGGTATCGACACCCTGCATGCGCACGAAAATATTGGCGCCGGGGCTGCCATCGCCATGATGTTCGCTGAGGTGCAACACCAGATTGCCGCGCGAAACCTGCATATAGAGCGGCATATTTTCAGCAAAGCGATGTTCCCAGTCACATTGAAAACCCAGATAGTCGAGATAAAATTCTTTGGCTTTCTCAATGTCGAAAATTCTGAAAATAGGGCAGACCTGCTCAAACTGGACATTGCTCATAAAATGTTCTCCGGTGTGTTTAGCCGTGACTATAAAATATGCCTGTAAAATTCATATTAAAACTATACAGGCAGCGATGGGAGAAAAAATGCAATATCAATGGCTGAACCAGCTGGAGCAAAAACACCATCATAGTTTCTTTGAACTTTACACAAAGGAATGGTGGACGCAGAGCCGTTCTTATGATGATGCGATTAATATGCTTGTTCATTGCGATCTGATTATCGCCTGTTGTGATATGCAGGATCGCGTCATTGGTTTTGCCCGTGTGCTGACGGATTATACTTTTAAAGCATTGATTTTTGATGTGATTGTGGATGAATCCACGCGCGGACAGGGGCTTGGACAGGAAATTGTCTTACGCATCATTCGGCACCCTGATCTGCAAAAAGTTCAGAGTTTTGAACTCTATTGCCCTGAACAGCTGGTTCCGTTTTATGAAAAACAGGGCTTTGTAAAAGGCTCATCTTGTCTGATGTTTCATCAGGTAAAGCCTTTATAATCTCTGCATCAGCTCGATACGATTGCCGAACGGATCGTTGATATAGGCACGAAGATAACCGGTCAGCGGTTCATCCTCTGTCGATTCAATCTGATGTTCTGCGAGCATTGCTAAAAATGCTGACAAGTCATCAACCAGAAAAGCCGGGTGCGCTTTTTGTGCGGGAGCAAAGCCGCGCTCAACGCCGAGATGAACTTTAAGATCACGCAACTCAAACCAGCAGCCGCCGCGTTTTGCCAGATTGTCGGGTTTGGGAACTTCCGTCATACCTAACAGGCCGCTATAAAATGTACGGGCTTTGTCCTCACCACCGGCAGGCATTGCAAGCTGAATATGATCCAGTCCGAGTATCGGCATTGTTTTCTCCTGTTGTTCAGGCAGGCAAGGCCGGTTGTATCAGTACATAATTTTCATGGCGCTCACCGGGAAGTTCAAACCAGATTGAACCCTGCCTTTGGAAACCCTGTTTCCTGTAGAAGTGTAATGCAGGGTGGTTATCATGCAAGACCGAAAGCCAGATATGGCCAATATCCTGTGCTTTTATCGCTTCACGTGCCTGTTGCATGAGGGCGGAGCCGATACCGCTTCCGGCATGACGGGCTCTGACATAAAGTGTGCTGATCTCTGCGGCTGTTGTCAGCGCATGCAGGCTTTCGGGCAATGCGGCATGATAATCAATGGCAATATAGCCGAGCAGGTGACCATCCTGTTCCGCGACAATGATCTGTTTTGCGCCATCCGCGATCAGCTGATCAAAATATTGCGGCGTAAAACGCTGCAGTACATATTCAGCAAAAACAGTGCTGATACCTGCCTTGGCATAGGTATGCAGCCAGACTTCGATGGATAAAGCTGCAAGTTTTGCAGCGTCGAAGGATTTGGCTGTGCGATAAATTATCAAATCGGGCTCCTGTCTCAATCTGTCTGATTTGGTGTAATATGCTGCCACTGGAGCGTACCCCGAAAAGTGCGAAGCAGTTTTCGGGGTACACGTAAAACAAAGAATTAGAGCGGTTCTACTGATTCAATATTAACCGGAACCGCTCTGCCGCAGAAGTTAAACAGGCTTGCCAAATATTCTGAGGAGGAAATTATAATGAGCAGACTGATATTTGTGAACTTTCCCGTGCGTGATCTCGATAAGTCGATCAGCTTTTATGAGGCAATCGGAGCACGGAAGAATGATATGTTCTGCGATGAAACCGCAGCCTGCATGGTTTTATCGGACGTTATTCACGTTATGCTGATAACCCATGATAAATTCCGCCAGTTCACACCCAAGAACATTGCCGATGCACATACTGTCAGCGAGGTTCTGGTGTGTGTTTCAGCATCGGACAAGCAGGAGGTAGACCAGCTAGTCAGCAAAGCTGCGTCTGTCGGTGGCAAGGCAGATCCGTCAGCTGTGCAGGACTATGGCTTTATGTATGGCCGCAGTTTTGAAGATCTGGACGGCCATATATGGGAAGTGATGTGGATGGACATGGAAGCTGCAAAGCAGGCCATGGCAAAAGACTAAACTATTCCCTGTCCCGTTCTGATCGCAATGTTAGTTTTTGAACAACGGGGCAGAGCCTGAAAAATATGATGCGGTTCAGGATGTAATGTCAGCCGCATCATATTGATAAAGCCAGTCCAGATCGCGCAGGAAGTCTTCCGGTTTGCGTATTTTAAACAGCATGTTACGACCGAGAGCCACAGGGCCGCTGGCGTGATAGGCAAAACGGTTGAGCTTGCCGCGGCGGGCAACTTTGGCAATGCGCGCCAGTCTTTGTTTTTCAAAAGCAGCGAGAGCTTCGCTGTGATCACTTTGCTCCGGTGAGAGATGTGCTGCGAGCGAGGCCGCATCTTCAATAGCCATTGCTGCACCCTGTGCCGCAAATGGTGTCATCGCATGAGAAGCATCGCCAAGCAGCACAAGGCGCTTATCAATCACCAGCTTTGGCTCCGGCATTTCAAACATCGGCCAGAATGTCCATTGCGGTGCGGCTTTGATTACATCGCTGACAGCCTGAGACCAGCCTGAAAAACTGCGGATCAGAGCGGCGCTGTCGCCTTTCATATCCCAGCTTGTGCCGATATCTTCACCATCAGTAATCGCGACAAAATTAAAGGCTTTACCGTTTTTAATCGGATAGGCAATCAGATGTGCGCCCTGACCAAGCCATGCAGAAACACTGAGTGTATCTTTGAGACTATCAAGAAAACTCTGCGGCAGCTGTTCAGCGGGCAGGGTGGTGCGCCAGGCTATGTGGTCTGTGAATCTTGCGCGGCTGTCATTTTGCGTGGCCGCATTATTCGCCACAAGTCCGGCACGCTGCGCTGACCACACACCGTCGCAACCGAGCAGCAATTGCCCGCTATAGTCGGTAATCTGATCGTTGAGATCAACGCGGATCGTCACTTTGTCTTCTGAAATGTGATGGGACAGCACATTAGCCCCGAGATGCAAAGTAATCTGCGGATGCGCGCGCACGGCCTTGAGCAGAACTGCCTGCAAATCTGCACGATGGCAGGTAATATAGGGCGCATTCCAGCGTTGTTCTGCCTGGCTCCCAAGTTCCATGCGAATAAGCGGTTGTGCTTTCACACCGTCCATCAGATAGAGCGCGTCAGGGCTGACGGCATGGGGCAGCAGGTCTTCCATAATGCCCAAACGGGCAAGAAGCCGCGTGGCATTGGGTGCCAGCTGCAAACCGGCTCCGACTTCGGAAAGTGCCGGTGCCTTTTCCATCATCAGCACGGAAAAACCCCGCTCTGCCAGAGCCAGAGCCGTGGTCATACCGGCAAGTCCGGCACCGGAAATAAGAATACGCTGATTATTCTGGTTTTGCATGGTTGCCCTCACAGCCGTTGAGGCAGATGCCGGAAATATCTGAACGGGATTTTATCCCGCTCTTATCCTTGCACAACGGCATCTACAGAAACTGAAGCGTGGTGTCAGAGCAGTCTGAAAGAAAATAACATCTGCTCTGAAGGTGAAAAACGGGGCGCATTTTCACGGAGGCAGGCAGGATTATTCTGCAGCAGCAACCTGAGGATCGTTGAAGGTGCAGCCGGCAGGCACAGTCTTATCTGCGCTCAGGGATGCATCGTGACGATAAAGGGTTGAGCAATAAGGGCAGACAACTTCTTCCTCATCGCCCATATCGAGAAACACATGCGGATGGTCGAATGGCGGATTGGCGCCAACGCACATGAATTCTTTAACGCCGATGCTGATGGCATTGTGGCCGGCATCGTTCTGAAAATGAGGGATGATATGATCTGACATATGACGACTCCAGTGATGGTATCACCTTAAAGCATTTATGCTTTGAGCGGAATCACTCGCCACATCAATGCGGTAACAACAAAGCGTGAGAGAGACAGCAGGCGGAACCTTGATGCCGGCAGCGCTCGGACGCATAATTTGGCTCTGATGTATCGCGAATAATGCAGGAGCGGAAGTGTTTTTTATAGTTTCTGCTGTAATCTCCGCTTTGTTAAGAATTTGTCATACAGAATGCATAAACGAACCTTAACAGGAGCACTGTTTAGAGGATCGAATATCGTCCGGTCTTTCCGGTGATTTCTGAGAGCCGACGATTTCAGAGGGATTGTTAACGTGTCGCATAAAAAAAATCATGGATCGGTTAAAGAGGCTGAACCTGTGGGTAATATGCCGGCATTAATGGCCAAGACAGATATTATTGCTGTTTCAGATATGTCTGCCGATGATGCTGTGCGGAATCTGTCTGACAGTCCGGAGCGCTTTGTCAATCGTGAGTTCTCATGGTTGCAGTTTAATAAGCGCGTATTGGCAGAGGCTGTGAACAAACATCAGCCGCTGCTGGAGCGGTTGCGTTTCCTGTCGATTTCGGCGGCCAATCTTGATGAATTTTTCATGGTGCGTATTGCCGGTCTTGCAGGGCAGGTGCGGGCAGGTGTGGCCACACGTTCAGCCGATGGCCGCACACCGCAGGAGCAGCTTGATTTTGTGCTGGCAGAAGTTGCCACTTTGCAGGTTGCGCAGCAGGAAACGCTGCAAATGCTGCGTCAGGAACTGGCTCAGGAAAATATTGAGATCATCCGTTCTGACCGCCTGAAAAAACACGACAAGAAATGGCTTGAACATCATTTTCTGGATACGATCTTTCCGGTTCTCACGCCTTTGTCGCTTGATCCGGCGCATCCGTTTCCGTTTATTCCGAATCTCGGCTTCTCGATGGCGCTGCAATTGTCGCGCATAACCGACAAGCACCCGATGGTGGCGCTGTTGCGCCTGCCGGTGGCGCTCAGCCGTTTCGTGCAGATACCGTCTGAGGCGGGTATCTATCGCTTTATCACGCTTGAAGATGTGGTGAGTCTGTTCATTGAACGCCTGTTTCCGGGCTATGAAGTGCGTGGCGCCGGTACATTCCGCATCATTCGCGACAGCGATATTGAAGTGGAAGAAGATGCTGAAGATCTGGTTCGCCATTTCGAAACTGCGCTGAAGCGCCGTCGTCGCGGACGGGTTATCAGTATTGAGTTCGACAGCGATATACCGGAAGCGCTGCGGGTGTTCATGACCATGGAGCTTGGTGTTTCCGAGAGCCGTGTGAGTATTCTGCCGGGTCTGCTGGCGCTGAATATGATTTCGGAAATTGTTGCTATTCCGCGCGATGATCTGAAATTCACCCCTTATAACCCACGTTTTCCTGAGCGCATCCGTGAGCATGGCGGCGATTGTTTAGCGGCAATCCGCGAGAAGGATATTGTCGTTCACCATCCTTATGAGTCCTTTGATGTTGTGGTGCAGTTTCTGCGTCAGGCGGCACTTGATCCGAATGTGCTGGCCATCAAACAGACGCTCTACCGCACCTCAAACAATTCGCCGATTGTACGTGCGCTGATTGATGCGGCGGAAGCCGGTAAGTCGGTGACCGCGCTGGTGGAGTTGAAAGCACGCTTTGACGAGGAAGCGAATATTCGCTGGGCACGCGATCTGGAACGTGCGGGCGTGCAGGTGGTCTTCGGCTTTATCGAGCTGAAAACCCACGCGAAAATGTCGCTCGTCGTGCGCCGCGAGGATGAAAAACTGCGCTCTTATGTGCATCTTGGTACGGGTAACTATCACCCGATCACCGCGAAGATTTACACTGACTTGTCTTTCTTCACATCTGATGCCGATACGGCGCGCGATGTGGCGCATATTTTCAATTTCATTACCGGTTATGCGCAACCGGCAGATGTTATGAAACTGGCTATCTCGCCTTTTACATTGCGCCGCCGGATTCTGAAACATATTGAAAATGAGATTGAACACGCGAAAGCGGGTCGTCCGGCGGCGATCTGGATGAAAATGAATTCGCTGGTTGATCCGCAGATCATTGATGCTCTCTATAAAGCCAGCAGTGCAGGGGTGCAGATTGATCTGGTGGTACGCGGCATTTGCTGTCTGCGTCCGCAGGTTCCGGGTCTGTCAGACAATATCCGCGCCAAATCCATTGTTGGTCGTTTTCTTGAGCATTCACGTATTTTCTGCTTCGGTAACGGGCAGGATTTGCCGTCCAAAGATGCAATTGTCTATATAAGCTCGGCAGATATGATGCCGCGAAACCTTGACCGCCGCGTGGAAACGCTGGTGCCTGTTACAAATGTGACCGTGCATCAACAGATTTTATCGCAGATTATGCTTGCAAATCTCTACGATAATCAACAAAGCTTTGAGGTACTTTCAGACGGAACCTCCAAGCGGATTAAACCCGTGGACGGGGAAGAAGCTTTTAACGCTCAGGAATATTTCATGACCAATCCCAGCCTGTCCGGTCGCGGCAAGTCTCTGAAATCGTCAGCACCGCGTTTGATTGCGCGTCACAACCGCGTTCGCGCAGAGCGAAACCGTAACGCATGACTTTGTCTCTGGCACAGGGCCGCTTGAAAGGTCTGGAACCGGTCGCAGTTATTGATATCGGTTCCAACTCCGTGCGTATGGTTATCTATGAAGGTATTGTGCGTTCTCCGACAATTTTCTTTAACGAGAAAATTCTGAGCGGTCTGGGTAAAGGACTGGCACAAACCGGACGTCTGAATGATAAATCGGTCGCCAGTGCGCTTGAGGCGCTGCGGCGTTTTCGTGCGCTGGCCAAGCAGGCCGGTGCGACAAAAATCTATACAATTGCCACAGCGGCTGCGCGTGAAGCAGAAAACGGGCCGGATTTCATTGCACGGGCGGAAGAAATTCTGGGTGAAAACATCCAGATTCTCTCCGGCCGCGAGGAAGCCTATTATTCAGCACTTGGTATTATTTCCGGTTTTCACCATCCGGACGGTATCGCCGGTGACCTTGGTGGCGGCAGTCTCGAACTGGTTGATGTGCATGGCGACAATCCTGACAAGGCAATCGGCAGCGGCATTACATTGCCGCTTGGCGGTTTGCGCCTGCAGGATTTGTCCGGTGGTAAGATAACGGAAGCTGCGAAAATCACCCGCAAATATGTCGGTGATGTCGAGTTTCTGAAAGAGGGCAAAGGCCGCACATTCTATGCGGTGGGCGGTACATGGCGAAATCTTGCCAAGCTGCATATGAGTGCCAAACATTATCCGCTGCATGTCATGCATGGCTATGCGATGGATCCGGAAGATGCCTATCACTTCCTCTATCGTGTGGCGCGGTTTGATATTGATCATATGCGCGGCATTGAGGCTGTGTCGAAAAACCGCCGTCAGCTGTTGTCCTATGGTGCGACAGTGCTGATGGAAGTTGTTAAGCGTATGCAGCCGGCACAAATTGTGTTCTCGGCAATGGGCGTGCGTGAGGGCTATCTGTTCTCCTTGCTCGCTAAAAAAGAGCAAAAACTCGATCCTCTGCTTTCCGCTGCTGAAGAGCAGGCGGTGCTGCGTTCGCGCTCACCGCGCCATGCGCACGAGCTGGCGGACTGGACCGGCTACGCGTTTGAGCAGCTTGGTTATGACGAGACCGAGGATGAATATCGTTATCGCCGTGCGGCCTGTCTGCTGGCCGATATCAGCTGGCGCGCGCATCCCGATTATCGCGGCCCGCAGGCGCTTAATATTATTGCCCATGGGTCATTCATCGGGATTGACCATCCGGGGCGTGCTTATATGGCGCTGGCCAATTATTATCGCCATGAAGGTGTAATGGATGATGATGCCGCGCCGGAAATCATTCGCATTGCAACGCCGCGTCTGCGCGAGCGGGCTCGGGTTCTGGGTGCATTGCTGCGTGTGGTTTATTTGTTCTCTGCCTCAATGCCGGGAGTAATCCCGCAGCTTAAATGGCGGCAGGAAGGCGATGTTCTGGCGCTGGTGGTGCCGGAGGTCTATCGTGATCTGGTATCAGAGCGACTGGATAACCGGCTGAATGTTCTGGCTAAGGTAACCGACAAGACGCTTCGTTTTGCGGTTGAATAAAGCTAAAATATTGCATTGCAGCATTGAAATAATAAAAAGCCGGATGATCAAATCCGGCTTTTTTACATCGTTTTGTCGAATGTATAACGACCTTGCAGCAATCCGCTTGGAAAAGCCTGATGGCCGGTGAGTTTCCATTGGTTCAGGGACATATCACCTTCAAACAGTCGCACACCTTTGCCGGTTGTGGCCGGTATCCAGCTTAAAGTCAGTTCATCAGCCAACTGTTGTTGCAGATCTTGGCGCACAACATTACCGCCATCGAGACAGACATGCCTGAGACCGCGCGCAGACAGTTCCGGCAGCAGATCGCCGAGTGTGCTGTTGAAGCTGGTTTCGCCATAAAGCGGTGCCAGCGGGCGGCTGGTCAGCACAACAACCTGTGCCCTCATAAAGTCAGAAGCCGAATGTCAGCACTGTGTCCAGGTATTGCGTCCCATAATCAATACATCAACGTCAGTCATTAAAAGCATTATAGCTGTATCTTCAGACGGATCAGCTTCGACCACGGACAGCCATGACAGATCATTGACCGGACCGGCAATATAGCCGCCCAGACTTATGCCAAGAAAAACGCTGACTTTGATCTTGGCACTCATGTTTAATCCAGCGGAACTGCCTTGATCTTACGGTTTTCAAATTTGATGCCGATTTTTCCTTCAATCATTTGCAGTGCTTTTTCACCGAAAAGCTCACGACGCCAGCCCTTCAGTGCCGGTACATCCGCTGCATTACCCTTGGCAGCAATCTGGTCAATATCATCGGAAGAGGCAACAACCTTCGGTGCTACACCGTGATCTTCGGTAATGATTTTGAGCAGCAGCTTGAGCACATCTGAAGCGGCACCGGTGCCTTCCGGCGCATTATATTGCTTCGGCAGGCGTGGCATATCCTCTTTCGGAATGCTCAGTGCTTCATTGATCGCTTCAACCAGCCCCTGTGCATGAGAGGAACGCTCCCAGCCTTTCGGAATGGTACGCAGACGGGACAGCGCTTCCGCATCGCGCGGCTGTTGCTGGGCGATTTCCTGAATCGTATCGTCTTTGATTACACGGCCACGCGGCACATTGCGTTCGCGTGCGGCACGTTCACGCCATGCGGCAACCTTCTGCATGGCGGCCAGTTCGGCAGGCTTGCGCAGGCGGATTTTCAGACGCTTCCACGCATCGTCAGGATGCATGTCATAGGTCTCGCGGGCGGTGAGAATGCGGATTTCTTCGCTCACCCAGTCATTGCGGCCTTCTTTGGTCAGGCGATCCTGCAAATAGAGATAGACATCACGCAGATGGGTCACATCAGCCAGCGCGTAATCCAGCTGTTTGTCGCTCAGCGGACGGCGGCGCCAGTCGGTAAAGCGGGACGACTTGTCCAGATTTACGCCGGTGATACGGGCAACCAGCTGGTCATAGGAAATGGCATCGCCAAAACCGCAAACCATCGCCGCGACCTGTGTATCAAATACCGGCTCAGGGATCAGATTTCCGAGGTGGAAAACGATTTCAATATCCTGACGGGCAGCGTGAAACACTTTGACGACAGATTTATCCGCCATCAGGGCGAAGAAAGAGCTGAGATCAATGCCCGGTGCCAGCGCGTCCACCAATGCCGTTGTGTCCGGCGATGCCATCTGGATCAGGCAAAGTTCCGGCCAGAAAGTGGTTTCACGAATGAATTCGGTATCCACAGTGACAAAATCAGATTTTGAAAGCTGTGAAACGGCCTGTTCAAGACCCTGTGTTGTCGTAATAAGTTCCATGATTTTTCTATAAACAATCACAATAGCTTTGTCGCGGGGGCGTAAGCTTAAAAATCACATATGTTGTGACTTAGAGTATTTCCAGCAAAAGTGGGAACCGCCTTCGCGGGGAAATCAGTTCGCCGGACTGATTTCTTTTCCCACTTCGATGCGTTCGGAAATGCGTGAAAATAATAAAGCCAGAGCGTTTCAGACGATTCTATCGTAGCTGGGACTACTCTGGCTGCAATTCGCAGGGGGCTGCTGTCTGTTGCTCACAGTTGTAAGCGGTTATAGAACATTCAGAATGAATCAATTTGGCTGTAGAAGGGTCTGACACTTGACTTTTCGTGGCCAAAATGCGCTTGTCCGACAACATAAAAATCAGATTTTATCTGCGATTTTACGTTTCTTTACACTCTTCTGAAGGCAGAAAACATGCATCGTTACCGCAGCCATACCTGCGAAGCCCTCCGCAAGTCGGATGTCGGCCAGACAGTTCGTCTTTCCGGCTGGGTTCATCGTGTCCGCGATCACGGCGGTATTCTCTTTATCGATATTCGCGACCACTATGGTTTGACCCAGATCGTTGCTGATCCGGAAAGCCCGGCATTTAAAGTTGCTGAAACCGTTCGCGGTGAATGGGTGATCCGCGTTGACGGTGAAGTAACCGCCCGTGCTGATGAGGCTGTAAATCCGAATTTGCCAACCGGTGAAATCGAAATCGTTGCCAAAGAGATCGAAGTTCTGGCTGCTGCCAAGGAGCTGCCTCTGCCGGTATTCGGTGAGCCGGACTATCCGGAAGATATCCGTCTGAAATACCGCTTCCTCGATCTGCGCCGCGACACGCTGCACAAAAACATCATGAAGCGCACCAAGATCATTGCATCTATGCGTCGTCATATGAACGAGATCGGTTTCAACGAATTTACGACACCGATCCTGACCGCTTCTTCACCTGAAGGCGCGCGCGACTTCCTCGTGCCGAGCCGTATTCACGAAGGTCAGTTCTACGCGCTGCCACAGGCACCGCAGCAATATAAGCAGCTGTTGATGGTGGCTGGTTTCGACCGCTATTTCCAGATCGCACCTTGCTTCCGCGATGAAGATCCGCGTGCAGACCGTCTGCCGGGTGAGTTCTACCAGCTCGATCTTGAAATGAGCTTTGTCACTCAGGAAGAAGTCTGGGAGACAATGGAACCGGTTATGCGCGGCATTTTCGAAGAATTTGCTGAAGGCAAGCCGGTAACCCAGCAGTTCCGTCGCATTGCTTATGATGACGCGATCCGCACCTATGGTTCGGATAAGCCTGATCTGCGTAACCCGATTGAAATGCAGGCCGTGACCGGTCACTTTGCCGGTTCCGGTTTCAAAGTGTTCGCAAACATGATCGCTAATGATCCTAAGGTTGAAGTATGGGCTATCCCTGCGAAAACCGGTGGTTCGCGCGCTTTCTGTGATCGCATGAACTCATGGGCGCAGGGTGAAGGTCAGCCGGGTCTCGGCTATATCTTCTGGCGTAAAGAAGGCGATAAGCTTGAGGGTGCAGGCCCGATTGCCAAGAATATCGGTGAAGAACGCGTTGAAGCGATCCGTACCCAGATGGGTCTGGAAGATGGTGATGCCTGCTTCTTCGTGGCTGGTCTGCCGTCGAAATTCTACAAATTTGCCGGCGATGCCCGTAACCGCGCAGGTGAAGAACTGAACCTCACAGACCGTGATCGTTTCGAACTGGCCTGGATCATCGACTTCCCGTTCTATGAGTGGGATGAAGACAACAAGAAGCTCGACTTCGCGCATAACCCGTTCTCCATGCCGCAGGGTGGTCTGGAAGCGCTGGAAACGAAGGATCCGTTGTCGCTCAAAGCCTATCAGTACGATCTGGTTTGTAACGGTTTTGAAATCGCATCCGGTTCGATCCGTAACCAGCTGCCGGAAGTTATGGTCAAAGCCTTTGAACTGGTTGGTTTGAGCCAGCAGGATGTGGAAGATCGCTTCGGCGGCCTCTACCGTGCATTCCAGTATGGCGCGCCTCCGCATGGCGGCATGGCCGCCGGTATCGACCGTGTGGTTATGTTGCTCGTTGGTGCGAAAAATCTGCGCGATATCTCGCTGTTCCCGATGAACCAGCAGGCTGTTGATCTGCTGATGGGCGCACCGGCAGAAGTTACACCGGCTCAGCTGCGTGATCTGCATATCCGTGTGAACCCGATCAAAAAAGACTGATCTGTTTCAGGGTTAAATATTAAAAACGCCGCGTCTTAACGGACGCGGCGTTTTTTATTGCGCAATGTTCAGGCAATAAAAAACCCGGCTAAAAGCCGGGTTTCTTGTTCAGTTCAGAAGAACTTACTGGTTGGCAGTCAGTTTAACAGCCAGCAGGTCCAGAAGCTTCTTAGGGTCAGCAGTTGCAGTTGCTGCGATCAGAGCGAAGGAAACAGGCGCTTCCGGCTTTGCAGCAATTGTCAGAGACTTAGGATCGTCAAAATAGGTGTTGACGGCAGTCGTTGCCTGCATGGCGAAATCCGCATGGCCGAGATAGCCAACCATGATCGGCGCAATGCCTTTGATCTGGTTGACCATGTCTTCCTTGGAGATACCCTGCTGCTTGGCATAATAGTCGAGCAGTTTAGGGGTGAGGGATGAATCGTCATAGCGGATAGCCATGTTGCTGATCGAAAGCTGCTGGATCAGACCGAGCATTGCCATACCGGCTGCATCGGAATTTTCCTTATTTGCACTCATTTCAGCGCTGGCCTGCTGTACGGATTTGATGAATTTTGCATCATAGCCGCCAAGCTTCATTGTGGTGTCGAATTTGCCGACATCCTTGACGTCAAATTCCATTTTGTCGATGGCCAGATCGCCTTTTTCCGGTTCCCATGAACCAGTGGAGGTTACTGCCATGCTCAGCTGTTTGTAGCCAAGGTCGATCATCGGATTTGGTGTTTGCGAAGCTTCATCATTGCCGGCGCTTGCATCCGCACCTTTGCGCAGTGCATCCATTTTCTCGATGTCGAGATCAATGGACTTGATACCAAAGCTCATCGAGACCGGTGTGCCTTTTGTATAAGGGGATGAGCTGGCATAAATATCTTTCATGCTGACCATGTCCTCACCATCTTCGTTGATGGTAAAGCTGTCGGCCTTCATGGTTTGATAATACAGCATTTTGACAACAGGATCCTGTTCGTCATCTGCTGCGAGATAGAGTTTGCCGATTTCAACGCCCTTCAGAGTGAAGGTGCTCTTGTCGTCTTTTTTCTCAAAATCCTGCAGGGTTGCTGTTTCTGCGGTGTAGGCACCTTTGTCGTTTTCAGCAACATCTGTCAGAACAATGTCACCAACGGTGAAACTGCCCATTTCAGCGGATTTGAAATCGATTTTTGTGTCGCGCAGGGTAACAGTTGAACCGTCGGTGTCGACTTTGCCGAACTCGATTTTTGTACCCTGTTCTTCAAAGCGAGCCTGCAGACGCTTGGCTACATCATTTCCGTCCAGTGCATAAGCTGAACCAGCAAAGATCACAGTGAGTGCTGTAGCAACGGAAAGAGTGCGGGCTGCGGTATATAGCGGTTTCATAACCGGCATCAGAGGCTCCTTAAGTGTTGACCTGAATATTACATACGAAATACTGTCATTGCCTAATAACATGGCAATTTTGTCATTTTCGTAACAGCCCGTTTATTTTACTGCAAGTCACACTTGAGGATGATCGAAAATCTGTTGTCATTATCGTTGTATTTTTGACGAAATAACGAGAATAATGCGGAAAACCGGCCTATTCACTGTGTGTAAACGCATCCTGACTTGCCGCAGAATCAGCCGCTTGCTAACCATATTCCATGGGAAATAATTTGATTCCGCCTTCAGGCGGCGACGATCACGTTGAAACAGTTGATCTGAAATCGGCGCTCGAAGAGCGCTACCTTGCCTATGCGCTGTCCACGATCATGCATCGTGCGCTGCCGGATGTGCGCGATGGTCTGAAGCCGGTTCACCGCCGCATCATGCATGCCATGCGTCTGCTGCGTCTTAATCCGGGCAGCTCTTACGCGAAATGCGCGCGTATTGTCGGTGACGTGATGGGTAAGTTCCACCCTCACGGCGATGCTTCTATTTATGATGCGCTGGCGCGACTGGCGCAGGATTTTGCCGTGCGCTATCCGCTGGTAGACGGGCAGGGCAACTTCGGCAATATTGACGGTGATAATCCGGCGGCTATGCGTTACACCGAAGCACGCATGACCGAAGTGGCGTCACTGCTGCTTGAAGGTATTACAGAAAACGCCATCGAT
This sequence comes from Ochrobactrum sp. SFR4, assembly GCF_019730395.1. Lineage (NCBI taxonomy): Bacteria > Pseudomonadati > Pseudomonadota > Alphaproteobacteria > Hyphomicrobiales > Brucellaceae > Ochrobactrum > Ochrobactrum sp. SFR4. Next base: position 326,824 of record NZ_JAAPBB010000002.1, read on the forward strand.
TTTCGTCCGACTTATAATGAGGAAGACGAAGAACCGGTCGTTCTGCCCGGTGCTTTTCCTAACCTTCTCGCAAACGGCTCCTCCGGTATTGCTGTAGGTATGGCCACCAATATTCCGCCGCATAATGTGGCGGAGCTGTGTGATGCCGCGCTGCTGCTGATCCGCAATCCGCAGGCAACAGTTGAAGAACTGGTGCAAATTGTTCAGGGACCTGATCTTCCGACCGGCGGTGTGTTGGTTGAGCCAAAAGAGAATATTCTTGAGGCTTATCGCACAGGCCGCGGCGCATTCCGCGTGCGTGCGAAATGGGAGAAGGAAGATCTCGGTCGTGGTACATGGGTGGTGGTGATTACGGAAATTCCGTATCAGGTGCAGAAGTCACGCCTGATTGAGAAAATCGCTGAACTGCTGCTGGCGAAGAAATTGCCGTTGCTCGACGATATCCGTGATGAATCGGCTGAAGATATCCGTATCGTACTGGAGCCGAAGAACCGTACAGTTGATCCTGAATTGCTGATGGAATCGCTGTTCAAGCTCACCGAGCTTGAAAGCCGCATTTCGCTGAATATGAACGTGCTTTCCCATGGCAAAGTGCCGAATGTTCTCTCGCTGGGTGGTGTGCTGAAAGAATGGCTGGAACATCGTAAGGAAGTTCTGCAGCGCCGTTCACAATTCCGGCTTAATGAGATTGAAAAGCGGCTGGAAATTCTGGGCGGTTATCTGATTGCCTATCTCAATCTGGATGAGGTTATCCGCATCATCCGTGAAGAGGATGAGCCGAAACAGGAACTGATGCGCACCTTCAGCCTGACAGACATGCAGGCTGAGTCGATCCTCAATATGCGCCTGCGTTCTCTGCGCAAGCTGGAAGAATTTGAAATCCGTAAAGAGTTTGACGGGCTGACACTTGAAAAAGCGCAGCTTGAAGAATTGCTTGGTTCGGAAATCAAGCAGTGGAAGGCGATCAGCGGCGAAATCAAAAAGGTTCGCGAGACCTACGGGCCTGAAACACCGTTGGGTAAGCGCCGCACGCAATTTGCCGAAGCGCCGAGCCATGATCTGGAAGATATTCATCAGGCGATGATCGAGCGCGAGCCGGTCACGATTGTGGTATCAGAAAAAGGCTGGATGCGCGCCATGAAGGGACATCTGGCAGATTTCTCCAGCCTGTCCTTTAAAGAGGGCGATAAACTGCAGCTGGCTTTCCATGCCGAAACCACGGATAAGATTGTTGTTGCAACGACCGGTGGTAAGTTCTTCACCATCGGAGCCAATACTTTGCCGGGTGGTCGCGGCCATGGGGAGCCCATCCGTATCATGGTCGATATGGACAATGATCAGGATATTCTGACCGCTTTTGTTCATGATGCATCCGCGAAATTGCTACTGGCCTCTCATGAGGGCTATGGCTTCATGATTAGCGAAAGCGAAGTCATTGCCAATACCCGTAAGGGTAAGCAGATCATGAATGTGAAACTGCCGGATGAGATGAAAATCTGTCAGCGTGTGACCGGTGATACCATGGCTGTTGTCGGTGAAAACCGCAAAATGCTGGTATTCCCGCTGTCCGAGCTGCCGGAACTCGCGCGTGGTAAAGGTGTACGTCTGCAGAAATACAAAGACGGCGGTGTGTCCGACATCCGCAGCTTTGCTATCGAGCAGGGGCTGACATGGCAGGATTCCGCTGACCGCACATTCACACGCAGTAAAGAAGAATTGCTGGAATGGACGGGCGCGCGCGCTTCTGCCGGACGTATGGTGCCGAAGGGTTTCCCGCGCACCGGTAAATTCACATCGTAAAATTTGATCAGAACGGTTTCTTGTAGGGATGAAACCGTTCTGATTGCCGATAAACCAATGGGAAGAAACCTTTAGCCATGCCTGCTGAATCAAAATATCAGGTGCTGCATCAGATTCCGGATGTGCAGACTTATTGTCATTTACGTGCTGCAAGCGGCCTGAGTGCAAAAACAAATGACGCAGCCGAGCGCGGTCTGAAGAATTCATTATTCGCTGTGCAGATTGCTGATGGTGATCAGATTATCGGCATGGGACGCGTCATCGGTGACGGCGGCACAACCTATCAGGTTTGCGATATTGCGGTTCTGCCTGACTATCAGGGGCAGGGACTTGGCAAGCGGATTATGCTTGAGATCAAAGCCTATCTGGATGAACATGCGCCGGAGAGTGCCTATGTCAGCCTGATTGCTGATGGTCCGGCGCAACATCTCTATGCACAATACGGCTTTGCGCCGGTTGCGCCTGCTTCAATCGGCATGGCGTTTAAGGTTGGTCGCAAGGCTTAAATCCGCTTCAGTCCTGATACCATCACTCTGAGATGAATCTTATTGTGAGAGTATTTTCTTAATATACTGAAATGGTTTTATAATTTTAAAAGATAAAAGCCCTTTTGAGGAGACGGGTGTCTTGGCAAGAGGGCTTTTATAGATCGGCAAGCAATTGCTCAATTGTGTTGAGTGAAGACCGGACAACCTGCGGATTGGTATTTCGATAATATGGCAGGGCGATCACGGCCATGGATAGTGCCCAGCCTTGAGCTCGTTTCCACGCAGCATCGTCAGCTTTGACGGCCTCACGGAAAACCGCACGGCTGTCAGTGGTCAGAAAATTCCAGGCAACCATCATATCACATGCGGGATCACCAACGCCGAGGCCGCCAAAATCAATGACCGCGCTGATACGCCCATTGCGAACCAGCAGATTGCCTGCGTGAATGTCGCCGTGGATCCAGACAGGCGCATATCTCCATTCGTCTGCTTTCAGTGCTTGTTGCCAAAGAGAGAGAGCGGCTTTGGTGTTGATCATGTCATGTATCTGGTCAAGCGCTGTAAGATATTGCTCATTTCTGTTTTGTAGCGGAACACCACGATAAAAATTATGTTCGCCCGGAACAGGGCCGTCTGTTGCATTCAAAGACTGCAAATCATTGATGAAGCATGCCAATGTTACGGCCGCCTGATGAAAATCAGAAACTGTAGCTTCTATGGCATTCTTACCTTCACGCCACTGACAGACTGACCATGGATAAGGGAAATCTGTGGCAGGTACACCATTGGCCAATGGCAGTGGAATTTCACAATGCAGATGCGGAGCAATGACAGGTAGCCAGCGCTGTTCTTTAAGAATCTGCACTGCTGCTTCCGGACGTTGCGGAAGGCGGACAACCAGATCATCACCAAGCCTGTACATGGAATTATCGGTACCCGCGCTGAAAACTTCTTTCAGCGGTAAATTTTGCCATTGCGGAAACTGGGAGGCAATCAAGCGCTGTATTAGCGTCAGATCGGTTTTAATCTTATTGGCATGCATAACAGGTTTTGCTTTGTCCGGTTATTGTCAGTTGCGGAACTGATATAATGATAAAATCCGTTATTCCGCAATTTCCGTACGCAGCCATCCATTGGTTGTGAGATGCTCCTGCGGTTTGAAGCGGGTTTTATAATGCATCTTTTCAGAACCGTTGACCCAGTAGCCCAAATAAACATGCGGCAGGCCAAGCGCATTGCAGCGCATAATATGGTCGAGAATAATATAGGTACCGAGTGAGCGGTCAGCCAGTTCCGGATTGAAGAACGAATAGACCATCGACACGCCGTCGCCCATCACATCGGTGAGGGCGGCAGCAATCAGCGGACCTTCGCCTTTGCCTGTAATCATCGTATCAGCGCCACGCATACGATATTCGATGATCTGCGTGTTCACATGGCTGTCCTCAACCATCATCGCATAATCAAGCACGGACATTTCCGACATGCCGCCATTATGATGACGGTGATTAAGATAATCATGGAAAAGGGAATATTGCTCGGAACTCGGCTCAGCTTTATTGGCAAAGCCGATGAGATCCTGATTACGTTTCCAGATGCGGCGCATGGAGCGCGTCATCTGAAATTCACCGGCGAGAATTCGCACGGACACGCAGGCATTGCAGCTTTCACAGGCGGGGCGATAGGCGATATTTTGCGAACGCCGGAAACCGGCCTGTGTCAGCAGATCATTGAGTTCCGGCGCACGGCTGCCAACCAGATGTGTAAAAACCTTCCGCTCTGCGCGATTGTCCAGATACGGACATTCAGACGGGGCGGTGAGATAAAATTGCTGCGGTTGCGGTTGATGTTGTGTCATGTTTCGCCTGTCAAAACGCAATAAAGACGAATTGTAAAATTCCCGTCTGTAATTGTGCAGTTAAAGGCCTGCAGAGTGGTTAATAATAATTGAAAACGAAGATATGTAAAATCCCGCTTTTGTGATTGAGCGCGCGGGGCGCACCGTTGGGCGCACAAAACTCGCTCTAGAGCGGGTTACATCCAGATTGGATCACAGCACTCGCTCTAGATTCTTTAGTTTGTCGCATTTCATAGCGCATAAAGGGCGATAAAAAAGCTGGTAAAGAAAACAGCGCGGAGATACCCGCGCTGTTCACGTTCAGCTTGTCATCTTGTTACGGATTGGTACGGACAATCACCGCGCCGAGCAGCATATCATGTACGCCGCGTTTGTAATCCAGAAACAGAGTTGCCAGCAGGATCAACGGGGTGAGCACTGCGCAGGAAGCCCAGAACAAGACCGAGTGAACCACTGCAAACAGACCGTCGACCTGATGGCCGTCCATACGCTCGATGCGAATACCCATCATCCGCATACCTGTGGTGGCTTTATTACGTCCGCCGACTGTAAAATATACATAAGGCAGCGCCACCAGCGGCAGCAGGATGCCATAGAGCATCCAACCCAGACCCAGGGTCAGAATACCCAGAAAAGCGATGACGATCGCGACAGGGATACACAGCAAAAGCACAATGAAATAGTCGATCGCAAAGGCGAATACACGTCTGGTGCGCACACCTTCATACAGGCGGCGGTCTTCAAAACGCGGCAGAACAATATCATTATGGATTGTTCGGTCATTCATCGGCTTATGGTTTCTCCTTTTAAACTTACAATCAGGGAGATAGGAAGCCGCAGTACCGATTTCAAGATTGCCCGCCGGTAAGCCCTCTGCCGGTAAGCCTTCTGAATGCAATACGAAATAAAAAGCACATTTTGCCTGAGGCTGAATGCGCTTTTATAAAAACATAGACGGGATCAGGCGTTTTTGAGTTTCTCAGCCACTTCCAGAGCGAAATAAGTGAGAATACCGTCGCAACCGGCGCGTTTGAATGCCAGCAGGCTTTCCAGCATCACTTTCTCTTCGTCGATCCAGCCATTCTGACCGGCAGCTTTGATCATCGCATATTCACCGGAGACCTGATAGGCGAAGGTCGGCAGGGCAAACTGGCTTTTGATACGGTGGATAATATCGAGATAAGGCAGGCCCGGCTTGACCATCAGCATATCCGCGCCTTCCAGCACATCCTGCTCGGCTTCGCGCAGCGCTTCATCCGTATTGGCCGGATCAAGATAATAGGTTTTCTTGTCACCTTTGAGCACACCTGCCGTGCCGATTGCTTCACGATAAGGGCCATAGAATGCAGAGGCGAATTTGGTCGCGTAGGACATAATCGGCAGATGTTGGAAACCATTGGCATCCAGTGCATCGCGGATTGCGCCGATACGGCCATCCATCATATCGGAAGGGGCGATAATATCCGCACCGGCTTCAGCTTGTGCCAGCGCACCGCGCACAACCATCTCAACGGATTCATCATTGAGTATAATACCGTCGCGTAAAATTCCGTCATGGCCGTCCGTGGTGAAAGGATCGAGCGCAGCATCGGTAATAATGCCGATTTCAGGAACTTCCTTTTTGATCGCACGGGTCACCGAATTGATGAGATTGTCAGGATCGGCAATATAAGAGCCGTCCTGCGTTTTAATGTGCGCCGGTTCATTCGGGAAAGGTGCGATGGCCGGAATACCAAGTTTCGCAGCTTTTTCTGCCTGACGCACAGCCATATCCACGGAGTAACGATGAACACCCGGCATTGCGGCAATCGGCGAGGTGACATTGCTGCCCTCACAGACAAAAAACGGCCAGATCAGATCATTGATGCTTAAACTGTTTTCCTGAACCATACGGCGTGACCAGTCGGTACGGCGCGTACGGCGCAAGCGGCGGCTTTGGGTGATCTCATCAATGTTACGCATCATGTCTTTTCCGTATTTCGGCCCATGAAGCTGCAATTTCCTGCAGCGCAGACTTCGATGAGGGAGCCTTAACACCCAAATCGTGGTTACAGCTTGATAAAAACAATTTTTGAGGTGTGAAACATTGCCGCGCTTGCTTTACTCACTTATGAATCATGCTCAATGCGGGAAAGGAAAATCAATGAATAAGGTGCATCAGAGCGGAGGAAGCGGCGTGATGATATCTGATTTCAAGGAAAATTTCGGCGGCGATGATGAAGTTGCTTTTACTATGCAAGGTTCTGCAGGACTGATCCGGCTGACCCGTCCGAAAGCGCTGAATGCCCTGACACACAAAATGGTGCAGGCAATGGAGCGCGCCTTGCTGCATTGGGCCGATGATCCTCAGGTGAAAACTGTGATCGTTGAAGGCGAAGGGCGTGCATTTTGTGCCGGTGGTGATGTTGTGGCTGCCTATCATGCAGGCAGAAACGGTGCGCCTGCTTATGATTTCTTCCAGGATGAATATCGCCTCAACCGCCTCATCGGCTCCTATAAAAAACCTTATATTGCTTTGCTTGACGGCATTACCATGGGGGGCGGTGCCGGAATATCCGTCCATGGCTCACACCGGATTGTGACGGAGAATACGCTGTTTGCCATGCCGGAAAGCGGGATCGGTTTTTTCACCGATGTCGGCGGCAGTGCGTTTTTACCTGCCTTGCCGGACAAGTTCGGCTTTTATCTCGGCTTAACCGGCTCGGCGATCCGCTGGGGAGATTGTTTGCAGAGCGGGATTGCCACTCACGCTTTGAAGGCCGAACAGTTGGCGGAGTTGCGTGCGCGGCTGATCGGCGGTGAACAACCGGATGATATACTCTTGTCTATGCAATCTGATGTGCCGGACTGGGAAATGCCGGAACAGGACAGGGGGCTGATTGCCCGATGCTGTACGGCGGAGAGTGTGGAACAGGTTCTGGCACAATTCTCAACAGCAGGAGAGGCGGGTAGTGAGAAGGCCGCAGCCATTGCGGAACTGCTGGGTAAACGTTCACCAACCAGTCTGAAGGCGATTTTTACACTTTTTCAGGATGCCGAAGCATTTATTCGTGCAAACAGAGAGCTGAGTTACAGCGCGCGCTTGGATAGGCAGATGCAAATAGAGTACGCTCTGGCAGAGATTCTGCTGCAAGGGCATGATTTCTATGCCGGTGTCGGCGCTGTTCTGATCGACAAGACCGGTAATCCGGTATGGAAACCTGCAACATTGGCGCAGGTGCAATTGCCGGACTTTTTTAACGCTTAAAGACAATAAACAAGGGTAATGAGCCGCATGATGGATGATCAGCTGAGATTGCGCACGGGAGATTCAGCCCTGCATAGCTGGTTCATTCTGTTTATCCGGTTTGTCGCGTTGGTTTGTCTTGTCGGCGGTGTTTATTACTGGCTGCGGCTGATCGGTCTTTATCCGGGGCTGTTATGGCGTTTCGATCTGATGCCGTGGCAATGGCAGACAGTTTGTGTGAGTCTCGCGATTGCGCTGCCGATTGTTGCGACGGGGTTGTGGATTCGTGCCTCATGGGGGGCAGTGTTGTGGGTGATTACTGCTGTGGCTCAGGCCTTGATTTACACAGTTTTTGCACGTTTTTTTGAATATTTTCCGGCACTGGCGGCGGTCAATATTGCGTTTCTGCTGATCTATGTCGCTTTTCGTATCGGCCTGTTTTTGCAAGGCAAACGTGCACTGGCAGCGCCTGTTCATTAAAACATGGGTAATGACCGGATTGAGAAAGCCGGTTGTTAACCACTTGTTAGCCCTGTGGCTTAAGCCGAATTTCACCGCTGTTTCTTAAAGTCTCCTCAGGCAAATTTCAGTTTTCTGCGCGCTTCGCATTCGGAGGCGGCGGGCTGATCTTGTGCTTTGGAAAAGCGGAGACAAGCTGCATGCAAACGCAAGAGCCGTTTCAGACATCATTATCCGGTGCCGGATATGCAGGTTCCCGTTCTGCTGAAGGAACAGGCTTGCAGGTTCTGTGTCTGGAGGTTGAGCGGCAGCTGAACCGGCATTATAAGCGGGTTCTGGCATTTTTTGACGATGCTTTTTCCGGTCGGCAGGATTATCCGCTGAATGCCGAACAGGCATTGATGCTGTTTTGTATCAGTCTTGGTCTGCGTGATACCGTCCAGCTTTACCGTATGGTTGAGCCTGTCACATCGCAATCAGTGGTGATGCTGGCAAGTCTGTTTGCACAAGGTTATGCGACCTCCGGTGCGGATGAGACTGCGGCAGGCGGAGCGGATCTGGCTGTTCTTGAGCTCACAGAAAAAGGACAGGCAGTGGCAGACGGCCTCTATGAGCTCTATACTTATGTGTTTCTGGAGACATCGGGCAGGGAAGTGCCGGATGCTGCGCGTTTGGCTTCTATGCATAACTCTTTGAGGCGATTGCAAAAATTCAGTCACATGCATGGCAGAGCTATTGAGCAGTAACACTGGCAATCCTGACAGTTCTGATCGTTGCGAAATGGCCACATTCACTTATTAAGCTTATCTTGTAATAATAATTTTCAGTTTGTGATGAATGCTATGACTTGCCGGAATAGGTGCAGACATGTTTAAGCCACAAAACTGTTTATAGCGGTTAAGTCCGGCAGGATGTTTGTGTATCAGCAACGGATGCAGGTTTAGTCAGTTATACTGCTATTCGGGTTTGTTTTAGTTCCAGAGTTGAAGTTGAGCGCATCCCGAAAAGCGGGACTGTCTCATGCGGCCAGCTATTCCGGTGTGCCACGTTACGGCGGATTGAGGATCAAAGAATGAAGCATAATGTAAAAGACAGCAAAACAACCAAGGCGCTTGACCGCCGTTTGTTTTTGCGGGGCGCTGCCGGTCTGGGACTGGCTGCTTTGTCGGTGCCGGCAGTTTCTTCTGCGGCACTTGCTCAGGCTGTCGGCCTGAATGATGTGCTGTCATCCGGCCGTCGCGGTAACTGGAACGATACATTCGATGCACGCGGCACCGGCGGTGCCAAAGCCATCGCCACCAATCAGCCGATTATGAGCCCGCAGACGCTGAATTATATCAGCGAAGCGATCAATCAGTATAATAATATTGTTGCCAATGGCGGCTGGCCGGTTGTGCCGGGCAATGAGCGCCTGCGTCTCGGCATGAAAAGTCAGGTTGTGCCGATCCTGCGTCAGCGCCTGATGATCTCCGGTGATCTGCCTCAGGGCATCGGTGCTTCCAATTCTTTTGATACTTATGTGGATGCGGCCGTAAAGCGCTTTCAGGCGCGCCACGGTCTGCCTGCTGACGGCGTGATGGGCGATGTGACCTATAAGGCGCTCAATGTCAGCGCCGATGTCCGTCTTGGTCAGTTGAATACTAATCTGCAGCGTCTTGGCTCGCTGGCTAATGTCGATCAGACACGTTTTGTCATGGTCAATATTCCGGCAGCACAGATCGAGGCGATTGAAAATGGCCGCGTAGTACAGCGCCATACCGCAGTTGTCGGTAAGATCGACCGCCAGACACCGATCCTGACTTCAAAAATCCATGAAGTGATCCTCAATCCATACTGGACAGCGCCAAAGTCGATCATCCGCAAGGATATCATTCCTTTGATGCGTAAAGATCCGCAATATCTGACCAAGAACAAGATCCGCCTTTATAATGGTCAGGGACAGGAAGTTCCGCCGGAAACCGTTGACTGGAACACGGAAGATGCAGTGAAGCTGATGTTCCGTCAGGATCCTGGCAAGATCAATGCCATGGCTTCGACCAAGATCAACTTCCATAACAGCCATGCTGTTTATATGCATGACACACCGCAGAAAGGCACTTTCAACAATCTGATGCGTTTCGACTCGTCAGGCTGTATTCGTGTGCAGAATATCCGCGATCTGGATGTGTGGCTGTTGAAAAACACCGGGGGATGGGATCGTCAGACCATCGAAGACACAATTAAGAGCGGTCAGAATAATCCGATTCAGGTGGCTGACCCTGTGGCTCTGTATTTTGTCTATATTTCCGCATGGTCTACCGGTGACGGTATTCCGCAGTTCCGCGATGATATTTACAAGATGGACGGCGCTTCGGAACTGGCTATCGGTACCGCTATCTGATCTTGCACAGCCTGAGGTCGCAATAATGCTGGTGCAGTTCCAAAAAATGTACCAGCCGGATGACCAGGCAGAATACATGATCCCTTAATACTCGTCTGAATTTAAAGCCGCCTTCGGGCGGCTTTTTTTGTATTTAAACGATATAAATGGGACTTTAGCCGTTTTACGTCATGGCATATCGCCTGCTGGCCATGGAGCAGGTGTTACAAGTGTGATATTGCCACCCGACACAGGAGTGAGTTAACCCGTAAACAACATTGAATTTACGTGCTTTTTGTTCTGCATTTTGATATGCGGACAGACATTGAGCGTATCCCGAAAAGCGGGAGCCGGTTTTCGGATAAGATACGCGTCAAAAAATAGCGAGGAATTCCATGACCGTCGCAAACAGGCGGCGGGAGTGGTGTCTGATTGACTTTTGACTGGGAATTTGACTGGGAACCGGAAGGAATAGGATATGTCGCAGGCGAACAGTGCTTCTCTCGAAGCATTCTTTAATAAGGGTCTTGAAGAAGCGGATGCTGAAATTTTCGGCGCAATCCGCAAGGAGCTTGGCCGTCAGCGTCACGAAATCGAGCTGATTGCATCGGAAAATATCGTTTCCCGCGCAGTGCTTGAAGCTCAGGGTTCAATCCTCACCAACAAATATGCCGAAGGTTATCCGGGTAAGCGTTATTATGGCGGCTGCCAGTATGTTGATATCGTTGAAGAACTGGCGATTGAACGTGCGAAGAAACTGTTCGGTGCAGAATTCGTCAACGTGCAGCCAAATTCCGGCAGCCAGATGAATCAGGCTGTATTCCTCGCGCTGTTGCAGCCAGGCGATACATTCATGGGTCTGGATTTGAATTCCGGTGGTCACCTGACCCACGGCTCTCCGGTCAATATGTCCGGTAAATGGTTCAATGTCGTATCCTATGGTGTGCGTGAAGATGACCACCTGCTGGATATGGATGAAGTGGCACGTCTTGCCCGCGAACATAAGCCTAAGCTGATTTTGGCTGGTGGTACTGCCTATTCCCGCATCTGGGACTGGAAGCGTTTCCGTGAAATCGCCGATGAAGTCGGTGCATATCTGATGGTGGATATGGCGCATATTGCCGGTCTGGTTGCTGCCGGTGTTCATCCGTCACCAGTGCCGCATGCTCATGTCTGCACCACCACCACCCACAAATCCCTGCGCGGTCCGCGCGGTGGTATGATCATGACCAATGACGGTGATCTGGCCAAGAAGTTCAATTCGGCTGTATTCCCGGGTCTTCAGGGCGGCCCGCTGATGCACGTGATTGCCGGTAAAGCGGTTGCACTGGCCGAAGCACTGCAGCCTGAATTCAAGCTCTATGCGCAGAATGTTGTGGCAAATGCCAAGGCTCTGGCAGAGAACCTGAAGAAAAATGGTCTAGATATCGTTTCCGGCGGCACCGACAACCATCTGATGCTGGTTGACCTGCGTCCGAAAAATGCGACCGGCAAGCGCGCTGAAGCAGCGTTGGGCCGTGCCAATATCACCACCAACAAAAACGGTATTCCGTTCGATCCTGAGAAGCCTTTTGTGACTTCCGGTATCCGCCTCGGCACGCCGGCCGGTACAACCCGCGGCTTCGGTATCAAGGAATTCGAACAGATTGGTGATATGATCACTGAAGTGCTCGACGGTCTTAAAGCTGCCAATTCCGATGAAGGCAATGCAGCTGTTGAACAGGCTGTTCAGAAGAAAGTTGTGGAGCTGACCGAAGGCTTCCCGATGTATGGCTATCTGGGCTAAGCCGGTTGTGACTATGTTGTAATTTCAGACGCCGCGTATCACATAAGTGTTACGCGGCGTTTTTGTCTGTGCAGCTTGCCGGACATAGCTGATGACAAAGCAGCCTATCTGCTTTAGATAATTTCAATCTGAGTGAATTATAGTCGTTTACAACCTGTCAGGCTGGAATGGCTGCCGTGCTGCAAGGCGCGGTAACAAGTTGAGAGTTTAGCCATGCGCTGTCCGTTTTGTCAGTCTGAAGATACGCAGGTCAAAGATTCCCGTCCGGCGGAAGACGGTTCGGTCATCCGCAGACGTCGCGTCTGTTCTGTATGTGGCGGCAGGTTCACGACATTTGAGCGCGTACAATTGCGCGAACTGATGGTGGTCAAGAAAAGCGGCCGCCGTGTGCCTTTCGACCGCGATAAACTGATGCACTCAGTGCAGGTTGCGCTGCGCAAGCGCGAGGTGGACAGTGACCGCGTGGAACGCGCTGTTTCTGGTATTGTGCGCCAGCTGGAAAGTTCCGGCGAGGTTGAAATTCCGTCGGAAGAGATCGGCCGTCTGGCGATGGAAGCACTGAAGGGCGTGGACGACATTGCCTATATCCGTTTCGCTTCCGTTTATCGCAATTTCAGTGTTGCCAAAGACTTCCACAATGTCATTGATGAGCTTGGCCATCCGGAAAATGCTGCACCGGCAGATAATGAAGAGTAAGGTCAGAGTGCGTAATACACTCTATCTGTTGGCAGATTTCTGCTTTTAAATAAGAATTTGAGGCATGGATGTTCGTTGAACCTGATGCCTCTTGTGAACTGAATGCATCTTGGCAACTGAAAATTATTTCGGGTCAGATGCGTGTTAAAGTAAATAGGTTTTGAATCTGTTTTGCTTAAAGGCAGGCGGTACAAAACACTCCGTACTGGAATTTGGCATATGAATGAACCTCAGAACGCGACAGCCCGTCAGACCCATTCTGGCGAGGGAAGTGCATCGGAGCTTGATAAGCGCTTTATGGCGGCTGCAATCCGCTATTCACGCCGCCATCTTGGTATTACGGGAACCAATCCTTCTGTGGCGACGCTGATTGTAGCGGATAACGGCCACGGGCCGGTGATTGTCGGGCGTGGTGTGACGGCTGAAGGCGGACGTCCGCATGCAGAAACACAGGCGCTGGCTGAAGCCGGAGAACTGGCAAAGGGCGCTACCGCCTATGTCACGCTGGAGCCTTGCGCCCATCACGGCCATACACCGCCTTGCGCATCCGCTCTGGTCACTGCAGGTATCAGGCGTGTGGTTGCTTCGAGCAGCGATCCTGATCCGCGTGTTGCAGGTCGTGGTTATCAGATTTTGCGCGATGCAGGGCTGGAAGTTGTTACCGATGTTTGCCGCGAGCAGGGCGATGATGAACTGGCAGGTTATCTGTCACGCTCTTTCCGCAAGCGTCCGGAAGTGATGCTGAAACTGGCGCTGTCGGTTGACGGCTATGTCGGTTGCGTCGGACGTGGTCAGATTGCCATTACCGGTGCGGTCAGTATTGCGCAGGTGCATATGCGCCGTGCCCAGACCGATGCGATTATGATTGGTGTCGGAACGGTTATAGCGGATGATCCGGTTCTGAATACCCGTTTGCCGGGGCTGCAGGATCGTTCGCCGATCCGCGTTATTCTCGATAGCGAATTGCGTATTCCGCTCACATCCAAACTGGTGCGTTCCGCGCGTCAGGTGCCTTTGTGGATTGCCGCCAGAAATAATGCTGATCCGGCAAAACGCCAGCAGCTGATTGAAGCCGGATGCCGCATTCTGGCGACGGAATGCGAGGATGAAAAAATTGCTCTGCCGGAATTGCTGGATGACCTTGCAGCGCAGGGTATTGCAACAGTCATGGTTGAGGGCGGTGCAGTCGTTGCGCAGGCTTTCCTTGCTCAGGGACTGGTTGATAAGCTGATGATTTTTGACGGCCCGAACCCGATCCTTTCCAACGGAGATGGTCAGGCGCTGGCGGTTGAGGGTTTGCAGGCTTTCATTGATGCGGATTTTGTCAAAACCGGCGAGAGCCATTTTGCGTCAGATGTTTTGAGTGAATACAAGCGCAAAGCAGGTTTTTGATAAGCAGGGAATGAGAAGGATTTCTTATGTTTACAGGCATTGTTACAGATATCGGTGAAGTTGCTGAAATCAGCCCGATGGATGAAGGCGTAAGACTGCGTATTGATACGCATTATGACCCGAAAACCATTGAGATCGGTGCATCTATTGCCTGCTCGGGTGTGTGTCTGACTGTTACCCGTCTGCCGGATATTGAAAGCAATGCCTGCTGGTTTGAAGTGGAAGCATGGGAAGAAGCCCTGCGTCTGACCACGATCAGCGAATGGAAAGCCGGACGCAAAATCAATCTGGAGCGTTCGCTGAAGCTTGGCGATGAAATGGGCGGTCATCTTGTATCCGGCCACGTTGATGCCATGGCGGAAATTATCAATATTCAGCAGGAAGGTGAGGCGGTGCGCTTTACCATCCGCGCACCGGAAGCGCTGGCACCGTTTATTGCGCAGAAGGGCTCGGTGGCACTGGACGGCACATCGCTGACAGTCAATGGCGTCAACGACAATGAATTTGATGTGCTGCTGATCCGCCATTCGCTGGAAGTCACCACATGGGGCACACGTCAGGTCGGCGACAAGATCAATATCGAGATCGACCAGCTGGCACGTTATGCAGCCCGCCTTGCGCAGTTTAAGGCATAAATCTCTTTTTTGTAACAACCGGACGGGATGCCGCTTATCTGCATAAGCGGCATCTTTGTTTTATACGTGCGACAAAATCACTGAAAAGCTGCAAACAGGGATTACTTTTCAACCGCAATGCTGTAGAGCAGCAGTTATTACCGTTCAGGCGTTGCTTTAACTCAGTTGTGCAGACATCGATCTGTCGCAGCAGGGTCTCGCTGTTGTTGCGGGCAAAAAGCATATTGAAAAATGTATGGCTGCTTACATTGTAAGTGCCGCAGGTTTCTATAGAATATGATTTATATACGTTCCCGTAAGCAGCCTGCGCCTGCGGGAAAGGATGCAGTGTTCTTAACCTGAGGCAGTTTCAAATAAACCGCTCTGGTAGTCGTGGATTCAATTGCTTTAAAGGCAGCTGATTATGGAGAATGAGATGACCGGAAATCTGGCCTATCCGCCGCATATTCTGATTGTTGAAGCCCGTTTTTATGATGCGCTTTCTGACGCGCTTCTGGATGGTGCCAAAGCGGCGCTGGATGAAGCCGGTGCGACTTATGATATTGTGACGGTCATGGGCGCACTTGAAGTTCCTGCGGCTATCTCTTTCGCTCTCGATGCCGAAGCCGGCGGTGGCACAGAATATGATGGTTATGTTGCGCTTGGCACTGTCATTCGCGGCGAGACTTATCATTTTGAAATCGTTGCCAATGAATCCTCGCGCGCATTGACAGATCTGTCTGTGGCGGAAAGCATTGCGATCGGTAATGGCATTCTCACTGTTGAAAATGAAGAGCAGGCCTGGGTCCGCGCCAAACGCAGTGAAAAAGACAAGGGCGGTTTTGCAGCGCGCGCTGCCCTGACGATGATTGATTTACAGAAAAAATTTGGAGTCTGATATGACCGCCCCTCATGCGACGCCGCAGAATGCGCCGCGCACCGCCAATAAGCGAGGCGTCGCACGCCTTGCTGCCGTTCAGGCACTGTATCAGATGGAAGTTACCGGCACAGGCGTGCTGGACATTGCTGCCGAATATGAAAATTTCCGTCTTGGCAAAGATATTGACGGTGATCAGTATCTGGAAGCTGACCCGCAATGGTTCCGTGCCATTATTGCCGGTGTGGTTGCCGACCAGCGCGTGCTGGATCCGATGATCCGTCAGTCGCTGACCGAAGACTGGCCGCTGTCACGCCTTGATTCGACCCTGCGTGCGATTTTACGCGCGGGTATTTGGGAATTGCGCACGAAAAAAGAAGTTCCGACAGCTGTTATCGTCTCCGAATATGTAGATATTGCCAAAGCTTTTTACGCAGAAGATGAGCCGAAACTTGTCAATGCTGTGCTGGATCGTCTGGCATTCGAGATTCGTGGTGACAGCCGCGGCACCAGAAAAACACCGCGTTGATGGTGTTTGGCAGGGGTGATTACCTCTGCGGCGTATTTAAAAGCCATCAGAGCCGGTACAATATTGTGCCGGCTTTTTATATTGCCGGTACTTGCTCGGTTCCCGTTTTTAAAACAGGCACTTGACCTTTGTTACAGGCTTTCGCATCCTGCGCACAGAATACCGGAAGACAAGCCTGAAGCATGCTGATCAGACAGATGCTGAATAAACATAATCCTGAAGACTGAAACATCAGAGCAGGATTGTGGGGTAAATCAAACTACCGGACTCTGAATTGAAATAACTGCCCTCTGTTTCTGTCTGAACAGACTGTGAGCATTTTCTGAAGCGCACTCCGCGCTTTAAATGACTGCTGTACCTTGCTCCATGCCGTCCTCCGTTATCGGGAGATAATCCGGTTATTATTCCGGAATTATGAAGGCCGAAGAATAAGGGGAATACGCATGGCAGTTCTCATACTCATTCTTATTTGTGGCATTCTCGCACTGGTCTATGCAGGCTGGGCAATCCGCTCGGTACTGGCATCGGATGCGGGTAATGCGCGGATGCAGGAAATTGCAGGAGCAATCCGCGAGGGTGCACAAGCCTATCTTGCACGTCAGTATATGACGATCTTTTTCGTCGGTGCGGTGGTTTTTCTCATTACATGGTGGTTGCTGGGTGCCTATGCGGCTTTCGGCTTTCTGATCGGGGCGGTTTTGTCCGGCGTGGCCGGCTTTATCGGGATGCATGTCTCCGTGCGCGCCAATGTGCGCACAGCGCAGGCGGCTTCGATGAGTCTGGCAGGAGGGCTGGAGATTGCCTTCCGTGCCGGTGCAGTCACAGGTATGCTGGTGGCAGGTTTGGCACTGCTTGGTGTTGCCGGTTATTACACATGGCTCACGGCAATAATGGGTTATGCCTCCGGTGACCGTGTGGTGATTGATGCCTTGGTGGCGCTTGGCTTCGGTGCTTCGCTGATTTCCATCTTCGCGCGTCTCGGCGGTGGTATTTTCACCAAGGGTGCCGATGTCGGCGGCGATCTGGTCGGCAAGGTTGAGGCCGGTATTCCCGAAGATGACCCGCGCAATCCGGCAACGATTGCCGATAATGTCGGCGATAATGTCGGTGACTGCGCCGGTATGGCTGCGGATTTGTTTGAGACCTATGCGGTGACTGTTGTTGCGACTATGGTGCTGGCGGCGATTTTCTTTGCCGGTACACCATTACTGCCAACGATCATTCTCTATCCGCTGGCTATTTGCGGGCTTTGCATTCTCACATCCGTTGCCGGTACATTCTTTGTGCGGCTCGGTACGGATAATTCCATTATGGGGGCTTTGTATAAGGGGCTGATTGCGACCGGTCTGCTGTCTGTGGCAGGGCTTGCTGTAGCAACCACGCTGACCATCGGCTGGGGTGAGGTCGGTACTGTTGCCGGTATTTCCATCACCGGTACAAACCTGTTCATTTGCGGACTGATTGGTCTGATTGTCACCGGCCTGATTGTGGTGATTACGGAATATTATACCGGCACAAATAAGCGTCCGGTTAATTCTATTGCGCAGGCCTCTGTCAGCGGGCATGGCACCAATGTTATTCAGGGACTGGCCGTATCGCTGGAATCAACGGCATTGCCAGCGATTGTTATCGTGTTCGGTATCATTACCACCTATCAGCTGGCCGGATTGTTCGGCACGGCGATTGCGGTGACAGCGATGCTCGGCATTGCCGGTATGATCGTAGCACTCGACGCCTTTGGCCCTGTAACCGACAATGCCGGTGGTATTGCGGAAATGGCGGGGCTTGATCCGGAGGTGCGCAAGGCAACGGATGCGCTGGATGCGGTAGGCAATACCACTAAGGCGGTAACTAAGGGCTATGCCATCGGCTCGGCCGGTCTTGGTGCCTTGGTATTGTTTGCAGCTTATTCCAATGATTTGGCATTCTTTGCAGCAAACAGTCAGAACTATCCGTATTTCAGTGATATGGGGCCAGTCTCTTTTGATCTCTCCAACCCTTATGTGGTTGCAGGACTGATCTTCGGCGGTCTGATTCCCTATCTGTTTGGCGGTATTGCTATGACGGCAGTCGGTCGTGCTGCGGGATCGGTGGTGCAGGAAGTGCGCCGTCAGTTCCGGGAAAAGCCGGGAATCATGAGCGGTACGGAGCGGCCGGATTATGCCCGCGCGGTGGATATTCTGACCAAAGCTGCGATCCGCGAAATGATTATTCCGTCTTTGTTGCCGGTACTGGCGCCATTGGTGGTTTATTTCGGTGTGCTGCTGATTTCCGGATCCAAGGCTTCCGCATTCGCGGCGCTCGGTGCTTCTCTGCTCGGCGTGATCGTCAATGGTTTGTTTGTGGCGATTTCCATGACCTCCGGCGGCGGCGCATGGGATAATGCCAAGAAGAGCTTTGAAGACGGGTTCACCGATGCAGACGGTGTGAAGCATATGAAGGGCTCGGAAGCGCATAAGGCTTCGGTTACCGGTGATACTGTCGGCGATCCTTATAAGGATACGGCAGGGCCGGCGGTTAATCCGGCAATCAAGATCACCAATATTGTGGCATTGCTGCTGCTTGCAGTACTGGCGCATTAGAGCATTTCACAGTCAAGTTGGATCAACTTGACGTCCGTGATAATGCGGCAAATTAAAGAATCTAGAGCGAGCACTGTGATCCAATCTGGACGTAAACCGCTCTAGAGCATATTCCGAAAAGCGGAAGCCGCCTTCGCGGGGAAAACAGTCCACTGGACTGTTTTCTTACCCCGCTTCGATCGGATAAGATACGCATAAAAGCAAAGAGATAGAGCGCCGTGAGTTCGATTAAACGCGACATGCTCTAGTAAGAAATGAAAAGCGCCGGTGAGAATATCTCACCGGCGTTTTTGTTCTCATCACTGCAATCATGCAGAAATATTTTAGATCGTACCCGGCAGGGAGGTCGGCATTTTGCCAACGCCCTGAATGAGCTGACCGATAAAGCTCTGATCTTTACCGCCGGTCGGTGTTGTGCGGGAGATGAAGTCGAAGACTTTACCATCCTGCAGACCATAATGGGCGATCTGAGAGACTTTGCCATCCTTGTTGAAGTAAACAGCAAGAATGCGGCGGTCGATGATTTTAGGCGCCATGAACTGCGCAACACGATAACGCTTCTGCGAAATATAGTAGAAGACTTCATTATCAAATGTAGCAGTTGTTGACGGGGTGCCGAGCGTCAGCAGAACCTGCTCACGACTGGAACCGACAGGAACAGAATCAAGCGCCTGTTCATCAAGGACGTAACCTTCAGTCAAAGTTTCTGAAGGATTGAGCGTGCTTGCGGTATTGCAACCGGCAAGCCCGAGCGAAAAAAGCACGGCTGCGCCTGTAATGAGCAAGCTTCTGCTGCGGTTTTGTGCGAAAATACGCTGCAACGACGACATCTCCATAACCATTATCCCAACGGTACTTCCGTATCCAGATGAACTTGGGTAAACCACCTTGCATCCGGATGCAACAAAAGCATGGGCGTTAAATGATGATTCTTAATTTATTAAGACGCAAATCCCGAGTAAATGAAGCAATTACACTGTTGATTTATGAAAAAATCGTGGCGGCAGCACGACAAAAACGCTTCTATGCCGAATTTCTTGTGCCCGATACGCCGATCGGCCGCTATGAAATGCTGTCATTACATGTGTTTTTGCTGATGCACCGGCTGAAATCTGAAGATCCGGCATTGAAAGAACTGACACAGGACATTGCAGAAGAGTTTTTCAAAGATGTCGACCATTCCCTGCGCGAACTTGGTATCGGCGATCAGGGCGTGCCGAAGCGCATGAAAAAACTGGCGCGCATGTATTATGGCCGTGTGCTGAGCTATGCTGAGGCAATCGATAAGAATGACAGCGCGGCTCTGGCTGTCGCTCTCGGACGTAATGTGCGTCCGGACCTGACCGAGGCCGGTAAAGAATGGGAATATAGTGAAGCAATGGCCGCTTATGTGATGCAGGTCTACGCGCATTTGCGTGAGCAGCCGGACAGCAGCTTCCTTGAAGCAAGCTTCAGCTTTGCATAAATATTACAAATACAAGCGCCGTTATTGGACCGGCGTTGAAACGAAATGGACTTATCATGACTAAACATAACGGGTCGGGAAATACGGGCTTAAGCCATCCGGTTCCGGTGGCACATGTACCGCCTAAGGGCATGACCGTTAAGATCGAAGCCAATGAAAAAGAGCGCGCTTTACTGGCTGCCAATCATGAATTGCTGTCGGTTGATTCATTCACAGCAGATTTTTTGATTACGCAGTGGAAGAAAGACGGCATTAAAGTGCGTGGTCATATCGAAGCGCAGATCGTGCAGGCTTGCATTGCTACGCTTGAGCCGATCAGTGCAACGATCAGTGAAGATGTGGATACGGTTTTTGTGCCGGAAAACTCCCGCCTTGCCCGTATTCGTCTGGATGAAAGCGGTGAAATGCTGATTGATGCCGAAGGTCCGGATATGCCGGAAACCTTTGAAGGTGACCGCATTGATATTGGCGCTGTGGCTGAAGAATTCTTTGAACTGGCGATTGATCCTTATCCGCGTAAAGCCGAGGCGGAATATGTAGAAATCATCGAAGATGACGAAGATGAAGCCGCAAGCGATATCAAGCCGGATTCGCCTTTTGCCGGTCTGGCCAAGCTGCGTGACAAAAACTGAGATTCTGTTTTTAAACAGCGGATGCTTCGCGTGATTTGAATAGTCAAAGCCTGTAAAGTGCTTTATATTCAAAAACATGCTGTGGGAGCTGCCGTTTCGCGGAATGGTGTCTGCGTGCCAAAATTAAAAATAAGTTGTGTGCGCAGGCAAAAAAGTTATTTTGCAAAATTCAGGGCGGGTTGCAGTGCTGTATAGGGCTGCAACTTCGCAGATGAAAAAGACGAAGATATTCACGTTTGCTTTGCGGACGCGGAATATACATTTAAATCATGCCGGACAGGCAGCCTTTATGGCAAACCCGTGTGGTTTTGTGAGGACCGGTATAGGACGATCAAGTGGTCACAATTTCTATTGACGCTATGGGGGGCGATTTTGGCCCTGAAGTGGTTATCCCCGCTGCGGCGAATGCACTGGAGCGTCATCCTGACATCCGGTTTGTTTTTTATGGCTTAGCAGGCCAGGTCGAACCTTTTCTGGATAAATTTCCTAAACTGAAAGCTGTATCGGTGCTGCATATCAGCGAAACCGCGGTGCAGATGGACGATAAGCCTAGTCAGGCTTTGCGCAATGGTCGCGGCAAATCCACGATGTGGCAGGCGATTGAAGCGGTGAAAAACGGCGAAGCCGATGTTTGTGTATCCGCAGGCAATACCGGCGCACTGATGGCAATGGCGAAATTCTGCCTGCGTATGATGGCTAATATTGAACGTCCGGCGATTGCGGCGATCTGGCCGACCACGCGTGGCGAAAGCATTGTACTGGACGTGGGTGCGAGTATTGGCGCCGATGCCCGTCAGCTGATTGATTATTCGGTGATGGGTGCCGGTATGGCACGCGCCTTGTTCGAAATTAAGCGCCCGACTGTCGGTCTGCTCAATGTTGGTGTTGAGGAAGTCAAAGGTCTGGATGCAATCAAGGAAGCGGGCGCTGCTTTGAAGGCAACACCGCTGCCGGGTTTTGAATATAACGGTTTTGTCGAGGGCGATGATATCGGCAAAGGCACAGTCGATGTTGTTGTGACGGAAGGTTTTTCCGGCAATATCGCTCTGAAAACTGCCGAAGGTACTGCCAAACAGATTGCGGCCTATCTGCGTGGTGCGATGAGTCGTACATGGATGGCGAGGATCGGTTATATTTTTGCCAAAGGCGCATTTAATCGCCTTAGGGAAAAGATGGATCCGAACAAGGTCAATGGCGGTGTATTTCTCGGTCTCAACGGTGTGGTTATTAAAAGCCACGGCGGCGCTAATGTTGACGGTTTCTGTTCGGCGATTGAGGTGGGTTATGACATGGTGCGCAATGGTCTTATGCAAAAGATCGAGGCGGATCTGACCACATTTTACAGCCATTACAAAGCTGATGATGCTGAAGTGACCGGCGATACGGCAGACGCAACTGCAAAACCGGCCTGATCCTTTAATTTAGAGCATTTCACAGTCAAATTGGATCAACCTGACGACAGTGACAATGCGACAACTAAAGAATCTAGAGCGAGTGCTGTGAGGTAATCTGAACGTAAGCCGCTCTATCGTAAATTCGCCTTATATGATTTCCATATAAGCGTTTATTCTGTCAGTCATTGCTTTCCGTTCAGGCATTTGTAATGACTGACACTATATTGCAATTATCCGGCGATAAATTCACGTCAGTGTCTCGCCGGACGAGCACGCACAAAATCAATATATGTATCCGGTGTCGTCGGATGGCTTGCTTTGCGCCAGATGCCCGACAAGATGCCCGATATGTCAGACAGGAAAATTACTGATGATCAGATCCGTCGTTAAAGGCATTGGTGCAGCCACACCGGAACGCGTTGTAAAAAATGCCGAGCTGGAAGGGGTTGTCGAAACATCCGACGAATGGATCGTTCAGCGTACAGGCATCCGCCAGCGCTATATTGCTGCTGAGAATGAAACGACTGTATCTCTCGGCACTAAAGCCGCACAGGCTGCTCTGGAAAATGCCGACCTGACAGCGGATGATATTGATCTCATTATTCTGGCGACCTCCACACCCAATCATACATTTCCGGCCAGCGCTGTTGAAATTCAGAATGCACTGGGTATGAAACACGGCTTTGCCTTTGATATGCAGGCTGTGTGCAGCGGCTTCGTCTATGCGGTGACAACGGCTGATATGTATATCAAGAGCGGTATGGCCAAGCGCGTATTGGTGATAGGCGCGGAAACATTCTCGCGTCTTCTCGACTGGAAAGACCGCACGACCTGCGTATTGTTTGGTGACGGAGCGGGTGCGCTGGTTCTCGAAGCCGGTGAGGGCAATGGTCTGACCTCTGATCGCGGTGTGCTGACAGCCAACCTGCGCTCTGATGGTTCCCATAAAGAAAAACTCTATGTTGATGGCGGCCCTTCAACAACCGGGACCGTCGGTCACCTGCGTATGGAAGGCCGTGAAGTTTTCAAGCATGCAGTGGGCATGATTACAGATGTGATTGAAGCCTCTTTTGCAACCACCGGCCTGAGCGCTGAGGATATTGACTGGTTCGTTCCGCATCAGGCCAATAAGCGCATTATTGATGCCTCTGCCAAGAAACTGAACATTGCCGAGCATAAAGTTGTGATTACCGTTGATCAGCATGGCAATACATCAGCAGCTTCCGTGCCGCTGGCTCTGGCGACCGCTGTAAAAGACGGGCGCATCAAAAAAGGCGATCTCATTTTGCTCGAAGCAATGGGCGGCGGCTTTACCTGGGGTGCGGTTTTGCTGCGTTGGTAGGGCGCTCAAACAGCATTTCAATGCCTTGTTGACTGAAAAGAAGTTTCATACGGTACAAAAGTCTGCTTGACCATCGGCGTTGCATCTGTGTAACCTGTTGCACATACAAGATATTATCACCTTTAACGCTAGCCGAGTAGGTTCATCATGGGGGGTAAGACTGTCACGCGTGCCGATCTGGCTGAAGCTGTCTATCGCAAGGTAGGGCTTTCACGTACGGAATCTGCGTCGCTTGTTGAAATGATTCTTGACGAAGTCTGTGATGCCATTGTGAATGGTGAAACTGTTAAGCTTTCATCTTTTGCAACATTTCAGGTCCGCGACAAGAATGAGCGCATTGGCCGTAATCCGAAAACCGGTGAGGAAGTTCCAATTCTGCCGCGTCGGGTTATGACCTTTAAAGCATCAAATGTGTTGAAACAGCGTATTCTGGATCAGCATCTTGCCCGTCAGGGTAATAAGGCCAAGGCCTGATTATCTGCCTTGTTTAAAGGCTTCTGATTTTGAAACACCGGCTGCATATGTGGCCGGTGTTTTGCTTTCTGCACATATCATGGAGGATGAGGACCTGTCTCTGCACTATGAATAATACGGATTTTTAAACCTTGATAGCTTTTCCGCTTAAGGCATTATGCAGCCTGCGATTTTTGCATTATGGTAAGTGATAATAAGAATCATTGTAAATGCCGAACAAAGTGCCGCGGTCAAAGCCGGATTCTCGACTTTTCTGTCAGGGATAGGCCTGTTTTTTATAAGTTTATATGCGGAATGCCTTGTTTTTGCAGGAAATGTGATTCATTCAAGTTGTGTATCGTTTGAGTGATACTCCTTTACGACCGGAAAGGGGCAGTACATGAATAAAAGTCCTGATGCGTTTAAGACGATCAGTGAGGTAGCGGAAGATCTGGATTTGCCGCAACATGTGCTGCGTTTCTGGGAAACGCGCTTTACCCAGATCAAGCCGATGAAACGCGGCGGCGGACGCCGCTATTACCGTCCGCTGGATGTGGAGCTGCTCAAGGGCATCCGTCATCTGCTCTACGATCAGGGTTATACAATCAAAGGTGTGCAGCGTTTGCTGCGTGAAAATAATGCACAATTCATCATTGCGCTCGGTAATGGTGATGTTGCTGCCGTTGAGGCGATAACACGTCAGAAGCAGGCAACAGCTGCGCAGGATGCTGCGATTGATGATTATGATCCGGAAGAACAACGCCAGTCTTCAGGCGGCCGTAAATTATTCGGCCTGTTGCGCGGCGATGAAGAAGGGCCGATGGGTGCTGATTCCAAACGCCTGAATAAAGACAACCGTACTTTGTTGCAGGAAGCACTTTTCGATTTGCTGGAATGCAAACGCCTGCTCGATCAGGTGCGGTAAAGGCTGGCAATTTTTATTTTTAGAGAGCGGGGTGGTTCAAACCACCCCGTTTTTGTTTTTATGATCTCAGGCGCGCTTCAGGCGAAGTACTTCACGATTTTTTGCATCAACCAGGATCAGCTTGTTTTTGCTGATTTTCCAGCTTGTGACCAGATTGAGTGCAGCATGAAATTTGGAATCCTGCTGCATCATCGGTGGCGGGCAGGCCATCAGTGTTGCACCAACGGGCAGCACCTTTACTTTATCGCCTTTAATTTCCATGCCGCCCATATAGCGGTTACAACCGCCACTGCCGGAAATCTTGCCATCCTGCGCAATATCAAGGGTGGACTGCACTTTTGCATGAACTTTATGTCCCTGAATGCGCTCTGTAATCCAGTTGCCGTAAATTCCGGATTCTGCGGCATTGGCGGTACTGAATCCTGCGAGCATTAATCCTGCAGAAATCACAGCAGATTGAAAGAGTTTGGTGGAGCTGAACGCCATATTTGTCCTCGTTATGAAATGATTTGCTTGCGGATAAGGGCATGTGAACCCGACTGTCTGATGTTTGTCCACCTTAAATACAGTGATGAGTAAACGCTTATCGCGCATATCGGGTTGCAAAATGCTTTAAATAAAATTATATAGCATAATAATTGTTAGCTTCCTACCTATGTGTGTGCTCATGAAACCTGCAATCGTTCAGAAACGTGCTGATTTGCTTACGGATATGTCCGTGGCTGGTCGCAAATTACGCACTTTATTTGATGCATTCGCGAAAGAGCACGACATGACATTGTCCCGTGCCCGCACGTTGTTTTTGCTTTCAACCCATAAATGTATGACGCAGACCGAACTGGCTGCAGCATTGGAGATTGAGACACCTACACTGGTGCGTTTGATCGACGGGTTGGAAAAGCAAGGGCTGGTCACACGGCGTGCCGTGGAAGGCGACAGACGCGCCAAACATATTATTCTGACCGAGGCGGCTCATGATCAGGTGGAAGAATTGCATATCGTTGCCGAACAATTGCGCATCCGCATTCTTCAGGATCTGAGTGAGGCTGATCTGGATGAAGGTTTACGCATTATGCGGGTGATTTTGAAGAATATGGAAGCGATCAGCTGATTTTATCATGGCAGATATAAGAGTAACCGGAGAGGACGAGCCCGAAGAGGCCGGAGATGATGCCGATGCAGTGCTGCATCCGGCAAAAGCCGGTGTGCAGGAAACGGAAAAACCATCAGCTGAAGCTGTGCCGGCCACCACACAACAGATCGTAAAACCGGCACTTGTGGAGGAAGTGGTAGAGGCACCTGCATCCGATGCTCCGCAGGCTTCTGCTGCGCCGCCTGTACCGCCGGCAAAACCGTTTCTGCTTTCTGCTGCTTTTGTGTGTGCATCTCTGCTGATGTGGATCACACAGGGCATTGGCCTGAATATGGTTGCGGTCAATATCCCGCAATTACAGGGCGGACTTGGCGCTACGACTGCGGAAACGACATGGCTGCTTGCTGCCTATATGGCACCGAATGTCAGCCTGACACTGTTCCTGATGAAAATCCGCACGCAATACGGGTTGCGCCGGTTTACAGAACTGGGGCTGCTTACTTTTGTGGTGGTTACATCACTGCACTGGTTTATCCATGACCTTAACTCGGCATTGATTGTACGGTTCTTTTCGGGGGCTGCGGCATCCCCTATGTCGACGCTCGGCTTTTTCTATATGCTTGAGGCGTTTCCTCCGAGTAAGAAAATGAGCTGGGGACTGTGTCTGGCTTTAACCTGTACGACACTCGGTGCACCGCTTTCGCGCATTATTTCTCCGATATTGCTGGATACCGGTCTGTGGCAGCAGCTTTATATGCTGGAAATCGGTCTTGCGATGCTGTGTTTTGCGACGGTCTATACACTTAAGCTGACACCAATTCCGCATCAGAAAGTGCTCGAAAAGCTGGATTTCATCAGCTATCCGCTGATTGCAACCGGCTTCGGACTTTTGGCAATGATGCTGGTTGTCGGCCGTTTATACTGGTGGCTTGAGGCTCCGTGGATCGGTATCTGTCTGGCTGTTGCTTTTGCGGCTCTGGCATTGGCTGCCGCGATTGAATTCAATCGTGAAAATCCTCTGATTAATATCCGCTGGCTGACCAGCAGACAGACGCTGACTTTTACCGGTATGTTGCTGGTGTTTCGGCTGGTGCTTTCAGAGCAAACAGCCGGTGCCACAGGGATGTTTCAGGCACTGGGTATTTATAATGAGCAAAGCACCGGCCTTTATTGGCTTCTGATTATCAGCTCGTTTATGGGCGGCATCAGTTGCGCTATGGTTATCCGTCCGGGGCGTGAAGCCTATATTTATGCGGTCGCGCTGATATTGATTATGACCGGTGCATTTATGGATGGTCATGCCAATAATCTGACCCGCCCTGAAATGATGTATCTCA
Source organism: Ochrobactrum sp. SFR4 (assembly GCF_019730395.1). Classification (NCBI taxonomy): domain Bacteria; kingdom Pseudomonadati; phylum Pseudomonadota; class Alphaproteobacteria; order Hyphomicrobiales; family Brucellaceae; genus Ochrobactrum; species Ochrobactrum sp. SFR4. The sequence goes on from NZ_JAAPBB010000002.1 coordinate 354,131, forward strand.
GTCAGGGGATGATTTCATTTGGCGGAGCTTTATTTCTGCCACCTGCCATGGCGGCAGGGCTGGTAAGTGCGCTGAAAAACGGACCGGCCTATATAACCAGCTTTATTGTGATTTTCATTTTCACGCAGAGTGTGGGCGGGCTGTTCGGTTCCGCAGTCTTCGGCAGCTTTGTGACATGGCGTCAGCAATTCCACCTCCGCGGGCTTTACGACCAGCTGGTTCTGACCGATCCGCAGGTTGCGCAACGTATCGCGCAGCTTTCCGGTGCTGTGACAAAAGTCATAACAGATCCTGTTTATGTGCAGGCTGAAGGGGTAGCACTTTTGGCGCAGCAGGCTGTGAAAGAGGCCGTTATATTATCCTATAATGATCTGTTTCTGCTCGTTTCTGCTATTGCTGCACTGACTTTGGCCATTCTGATTATTCGTCGCGCTGTTTTCCCCGTAATCGGGAAACTCTGGCGCTTGATGCACGGGCGCGCAATTGCGCAGCCCGTATAAGTTGATTTTGATTTGTGAGTATCTGAAATGCAGAAGATTTTTCGTAATTCGGCAACATTGTTTATTCTGGCTATTGGCCTGTGTGGCGTATTGTTCATTCTTTATGCCTGGCAGCTGCCGCCGTTTCGCTCCTCTGTCCAGATGACAGAAAACGCCTATGTCCGCGGGCAGGTAACGGTGATCAGCCCACAGCTTGCTGGTTATATTACCAATGCGCCTGAGCGTGATTATCTGCGTGTCAAAAAGGGTGAGGTGCTGTTTACGCTGGATGACCGGATTTATGTTCAGAAACTGAAGCAGGCAGAAGCCATGCTGGAGACACAAAAAGCAGCACTTGCAAATTCGGAGCAGGATCGGTTGGCCGCAGAAGCGCGCACGCGCTCCGGCGAGGCTGTTCTGAACAGCGCGAAAGTGACATTGAATGTGGCCGAGGCGAATTATAATCGCGTAACACCCTTGCGTAAAAGCGGGGTGATGACCCAAAGCAATGAAGATCAGTCCTTATCAGCTTTGGAGCAAGCACGCGGTGCTGTCAGTCAGGCAGAAGCAGCGCTGGATGTGAATAAACAGGATGTACAATCCATCATTGTTCGCAGACATTCTCTTGAAGCTGCCGTTACCAATGCAGAAGCTGCAGTTGATCTGGCCAGAATTGATCTGAGCAATACAAAAATCACTGCGCCTCAGGATGGTGTGCTTGGGGAAATCGGTGCGAAACCGGGCCAATATGTTAATATTGGTGCACAACTGACAAATCTTGTACCGGATAAAAAGTGGATTATTGCTAATTTTAAAGAGACCCAGTTTTACGGCATGAAAGCCGGCTTGCCGGTGACATTCACTGTGGATGCATTAAACCATGAGAAAATGACAGGTCATATTGAAGCATTTTCTCCGGCAACAGGCTCGGAATTCAGTGTTTTGAAAGCGGATAACGCGACGGGAAATTTCATCAAGGTAACGCAGCGGCTGCCGGTTCGTATTGCGATTGATAGCGGACAGGAGCAGGTAGGGCGTCTGGTTCCGGGAATGTCGGTTATCGTCAAGGTTGATTCCGGAGCCGCAGCGAAATAATGCTTGCATGACAACAAAACGAGGTCTGAATGCAAACTATAGAGATACGCCCGCTTACACGTGATGAGGTTGTATCTGTCTGGCAGATTGAGCGGCGCGAGATTATTCAGGAAGTTTATCGCTTTGCTGATGGCCGCTTACATTTACATTCAGAGTTTTATGATACACGCGACTGGCCGGAAGGAGAGCCTGAGCTCTATACCCCGATCCTGCTGGAGTGTTACGATCATGGCGGTGCATTTCTTGGTGCTTTCGCGGAGGAAAAACTGGTTGCGGTCGCTGTTGTTGATGCGCGGCCGGTTACGGATTATCCGCAATACCGGCAGCTGTCTTTTTTACATGTCAGTCATGATTGGCGCGGGCGCGGATTAGCCTCGCGCCTCTATCGGCAATCTATGGAAATTGTCAAAGAGCAGGGTGCAGAAGGATTCTATATTTCTTCAACCTCAACGCGGCATACGGTCGAGTTTTATCTGCATCAGGGCGGCCATCCGATAGGACAGCCGGATAAGAGGCTATATGCTCTGGAGCCGGATGATATTCACCTGATCCATAAATTCTGATTTACGACATTTGGGCTTTATTTTTTGCAGCGCTGTTTTCCAAGCTGGACTTTAAATTGTCTTGGTCCTACCAGCCCGGCCTTTGCCGGAAGCGTGATAATTGTTGCTTTTATTGAGCAATTGCCTGCGACCACCAAATACTGATCTTCACTCTGATAAACGACTTTGGTGACAGCTTGTTGCGGAGACAATGTTTCTGTAACCGCAGAGATGACAGCATTCATTTCAATGGCGCGCTGATACTGCGGCGCTAGAGCTGCCACTGATGCAGAACTCAGCCCCGACAGAAAAAATGCTGTTGCAATCAATTTGAGAAATATGATGCGCATACTGAATCCTTTGCCGGTTCTCGGGGCCTGATAATGACTGTTGAAGTTGCATAGAGTGCGAATGTTCAGTGGATAATAAACAGAAAATCAGGCTTTAATCATCACTGAAATCAGGCACTTCGCCAAAGCTTGCTAACAGGCGCGGCGCGTTCATATCGCCGCTTTCCTCATCAACCAGCACAGCATAGGCCGCAACACCAATAAACCGGCCAGACATAGATGTGGCAATCTTAATGGCTCCTGCCTCACTGGAAGCAGGGCGCATTTCCGCCGCAACAAGTTTCTGGTTGTTTCTGCGGAACGGCATAATGATATATTTTTCAGGGTTTTGTGCGGCGAGAGACATTATAGAATCCTCTATTTGTTCCTATAATGTTCTTGTTTTTATATGCGGTCAAGCGCAATTTTAAAAGCGATGAAAATTAAGCACTAGCGGAAATAGTTCACATTTGATGCGGCTTTGAACCGCTCAGGAAATAATTGCATTTGGTGTCAGAGCTGAAAAATGGAGTGAGGATAACAGTATAAGGACGGTTCTATAAAACATTTACAAACTGCAATTTTGGTTTAGTTAGAGCAGACCGGCGTAATGAGGAATTGATGTCAAATATTGTGAACACAGTTTGGATCGGCAAACAGCTTGGCCCAATTCATGCAGCTTGTTTGAGATCGTTTTTACGCAATGGCTATGATGTCGTATTGCATTCTTTCGGAGTGCCGGAAGATGTTCTTGAAGGTGTCAGATTATTTGATGCAAGCAAGCTGATGTCTTTACAGGAAATTGAAATTTTTCGAAAAAACAGCAGACTGGCTTTTGCCTCTGACATTTATCGCTATCGCATTCAGCGAGAAAATATGGGGCTTTATGTTGACTGTGATGTTTATTGCCTGAAGCCTTTTGCCGAAGCTGAATATATTTTCGGTTGGGAAAGTTCCGAGCTGATATGTAATGCTGTTCTTAAAATTCCTGCTGAAAGCCATTTATTAAAAAAAATCCTGGAGGCCTCCGAGGATAGTTACTTCATTCCTCCGTGGCTGAAGACCCGCCGAAGAAACAGGATGATATTGCGGAAAAAACTTGGATTTCCTGTTCATGTAGCAGATCAGCCTTGGGGTGTTATCGGGCCGCAGCTTTTAACACATTATGTTCGTGAACTGAATTTGACGGATCATGTATCGAGCATAGACACATTTTATAATATGCATTTCGAATGTACAAATTTGCTTTATGAACCAGGACTTTCAGTTCTTAACCTGACATCAGGACGTTCATCTGCACTTCATTTGTATAGTTCCCGTTTGAAACTAAATAATATTCCTGCGGGTAGCCCGATGGATGAAATTCTGAATTCATGATGCTGGGTGACATATGAAAACACTTGTTATTAATCTGGACAGAAGTGCTGACAGACTTGCTCATTGTCACCATCAGTTTAGTCAATTGAAACTGCAATTTGAAAGAGTTCCGGCGGTGGACGGACGTAATCTTGAGCCGGATGATATTGCAAAGATTGGTCTGAGTGAGGATTGGCCAAAGCCCACTCCGTCAGAGTTCGCCTGTTTTATGAGCCATCGGAAATGCTGGGAGCTTCTGGTTGCCAGCAATGACAAATATGCAGCAATTTTCGAAGATGATATAATTCTGACCGCAAAAGCTGCTGATTTTCTGAAAAATGCGAACTGGGTTCCAGCCGGAATTGATTTGCTGCGGTTCGAGACTTTTAAAATGAAGGTTTATTTTAAAAGATGGGAACAGATTTCTGTTCATGACCGGCATTTAAAAAGAATGTTGAGTTTTCAATCCGGTACAGGCGGCTATCTTATCTCCAGAGAGCTTGCTGTGCAGTTGCTCTCATTGACGCGGCAATATATGCCGGCTCCGATTGACCATTTCTTGTTCGATCCGCGCTGTGAGGTTTATGCGCAGAATAATATTTATCAAATGGTTCCCGCGATCTGTGCTCAGGAACAGGTTCTGACACCTGAAGCTCTGCTTCTGGGGCAAAATATTGAAGAGCGCTCTGTAGTTCACATGGTGCAAAAAAAACGGGGCACCCTTTCGAAAAAGCAAAAAATTATCCGTGAGCTTAAAAGAGGTGTTTCCAAAGTGAAGCGTTTTGCGACAGAAAAAAGAATGATTATTGACGTTCTCTGATGTTGATTTATTGAGCTGAAAAAGCCGGGGGAAGCATCTATGAAATGTTATCTGATCAATCTTGATCGTGCACCGGAGAGAATGGCGCGAATGTCAAAGATGCTTTCTGATCTGGATATTCCGTTTGAGAGGGTTTCTGCGATTGACGGGCAGAAATTTTCACTGCAGGAGCTTTCTGATTACAGATCGCAAGGTGTCGCGGGCTTTGACTTATCGGCAGGTGATATTGCTTGCGGTGCAACACACTTGATGATTATGAGGAAAATCATTGCTGGTGCCGATGAATATGCTGCCGTTATGGAAGACGATATATACGTTTCAGCAGATGCAAAGGATTACCTTTGTTCGGATAGTTGGATTCCGCAAGATGCTGATCTGGTTAAGCTTGAAACGTCTTTGATGGTGACAACTATTTCAAGCAAGCGGATTAAGCTGAATAAAACACGCTATTTATCGCGTCTTTTGTCTCATCATTCCGGAGCGGCTCTGTACATTATCAGCCGGAAAGCTGCCAAAGAAATTGTCGACCGTTTCACACCCGGAATGGATTGTATAGATGGCGATGTTTTTGGAAAATCACTTCACAGGCATAATATTTATCAAATTGTTCCTGCTTTAGGGCGGCAGGCAGCGGCAGGGACTTCAAAAGGTGAAGGCTGTCTTATCAGTGACATAGAGCTGCAACGTGGGCACTATCCGGACAAGACGGTTATAACCGCAAGCAATGATGAGAAACCTAAAGGCCTTAAAAAAGCTAAACGTGAATTGACCAGATCAGTCACTAAAATCGGACAGGCAATTTTATTCATCAGGCTTTTGCTAATGAAAGGACATATCCTGCGGAAGATACCTTTCAAGGCATAAAGAGTCTTCCGTTGTTCTTTGCGAGCTTTAATCTCTTGCCAAAAAAGCCTTTCTATTCTAGGGCTTTTAGGTGTTCGGAGCGTAGCGCAGCCAGGTAGCGCACTTGACTGGGGGTCAAGGGGTCGTGGGTTCGAATCCCGCCGCTCCGACCATGTTTCAAAGCTTGAAACCGATGTAAAACGGCTCACCTGCCTTCAAAAGGATAAGCCGCACAGATGTTTATTGCCTCGACATTAAATCTTTCGTTCATAGCCTGATTGGCATGGTTTTGTTTCGCCGCTATTCCTGAAAACAGCAGTAAAATCAGAACATGGGAGAGGGAGCTATCGGATCATTTTTTCGCTGTGGCGACAAATGTGTCCGTGTAGACTGTTATTTTGTCAGGTGCCGTAACCAGTTTCGCTTTATTTGTTTTGATTTCTGTGGCTCCCAATTTGATAACCACATTGCCGCTGAACTGGGAGACAGTTTTTGATAACTGTTTTGTCTGGTCTGCATTGATTGTAAAAGCAGGGCGCTTCGCAGTTGTTGATGCAGCCTCAGCATTTGCGCTCATGGCGAAAGCGGATAATGCAGTTATATAAATAAGTGAATAAGAGCGCATTATGAATTCCTTCATTCGAAAAGAAGGAAATGAGAACATAGTTCCTCAGTGGTGAAAACCACAATTAAGTGGGAGGAAAGAGCCGGATAGAGCGGTAAGCAGACCCTGTGACCGGTTTTAAATATTACATTGCCGCATCAAAACAGTCAGGGATGATTGTTTTCCCTGACTGTTCTTACCTGATATAATCGGCAGATTGCTATGAATGTGCCGGAAGCAGGCAAACAAGGTTAGTTGGCTTTCCTGACCTCGTGATCGGCGCCGTAAATTGAAATCGCCGGATCTTTAACACCTGATGCGACAGACCAGTTGATTTTATGGCCAACACCTCCGACTTCGATTTTGGTGTCACTTTCCAGGGTAACATTCACCACATTTTGTGCACCGCTCACTTCAAGCTCTGCCCTGTCATTATCATTGGAGCGTAATGTGGCTGTGACTTCATGGTTGGCCACGTCTACAGAGAGGTCATTCACACGACCACCGGTCACTTTATTATTTGAACCGGTCACTGATACATCATTGGCTTCTTCAAATGTCACTTGATGATCGCTGCCGTGAATAACAACATCATCACACCGGCCGGTGAGTTTGATCGTATTCTTCACACCGTAAATGCCGATATCATTCGAAGAACAGGCAATATCACGTGTAATACCAGAGCCTTCAACGGTCAGTTCCTCTGCGGATGCTGCGCCTGAAATAAGAACACTCATTAAAGTGATTGCGGAAATATTCAGTTTCATCGTGTCACTCTCTGTTGAGGGAAGGGAGGTATTTTGTATATCTCTAAAATGGCCCTTTAAATACAAAAAAAGCGCCAAGGCAGATAAATGCAAAACCAATCATATGATTTATGGTTATGCTTTCCCCCAGATACAGCACGGAAAATCCGGCAAATACACTGAGAGTAATGACTTCCTGAATGGTTTTGAGTTCTGCGGCACTGTAGATGCCATGCCCCATTCTGTTGGCCGGAACTGCAAGGCAATATTCAGCAAAAGCGATCAGCCAACTGACAATTATGACCAGCAAAAGCGGTTTGTTTGTAAATTTGAGATGCCCGTACCAGGCAAATGTCATGAAGATGTTGGATGCGCAAAGCAGTAAGATCGGCTTGAGATAATCAGCCATATGTGCCTCGGTGTGATTGGCAGCAGTCCTGCTCAGCATGAAATCATTTTGACAGGCTGAGGAGTTCTGGCAGGCAGGAACGAAATAAAAGATGGTGCGAACAGCCTGAGTTCTTATCGGTTTGTTTTACCTTTGAACAGATCGCTTCCGAGGCCGGGAAAAACACCTTTACGGACAGATAAAGACAGAAAGCTTCTCTGCTTTGATCTGCCCGTGGCGCATTTATGATATCTGACAGAATATGCCGCTTAAGGAACTTCGTCATAGGCGACAATGCCGCCTTCGCTTTCCAGTGTTGAAAGCCGTCGTGCTTCGGATCGTGTAAATTTCAATCTCACGCCAATACCGCCGCCATTTTCCGGAATAAATACAGCTCCGGCATCTTCAAGGGCTTTTTGCAGCGCTGCAAGGACAGTTTCATCCGGTGTTTCAAGTTTTCGTTCAAATAACTCAATCACACGGATATCAATGCCTGAGAATGATGACAGTCTTTCACGGCTGAGTTCAATTAATGCGCGGGCAGCTTTAGATTGCGGGCCGGTAATCATCACAAGTCTGTCCTTCTGACTGCAGTGCCGCAGGAAAGTCTCTGGCGGTCACCGTAAGCGGTTGAGAAATAGAACTTTATTCACTCCATCATAGCTCAGTTACGGGAAGTTGAAACAAGACTTTTTGAAGCGGTGCGAATAAAGCGGTGAGGTATATTCCGGAGCCTGAAAACTGATTAGGGGAGCAGGAGCTTTATCTGAATATACTCCTGCTTTGATTGAGATGTCACAATTTCGCCCGGAAGCCGGTGCTTCAATTTTGGAGAGGAAATCTCAAAGGTAAAATTTATAACTTATTGTAATTTATTGATTTTTATAAAAATTTTCAAAACGCTCATTTTTATTCAAACGATTTTGATCCGCTTTGTAGCTTGCTCAAAAACGTGTTGTTTCTTGATAAAGATATTGAATCTGTGCGTTTTTTAACGTCGAACAGGTGAACTATGAAATTCAAAAGAATTTCTGTTGCGAGCAATCTATTATGTTTCATTACGGCCATTTATATTACTGTATTTTTTAACCGCGCCGCTTTCATTTTCATTGCGGATCATCTCAAAGGAGATTTTCTGAGTACCGGTATTATTGCTGCGGTATTATTTTTGCTGACCTATTGTTTGCTGGTTTTATTTTCAGCGCCATATCTCATCAAACCTGCATTGATTTTCTTTGTGACGGTGTCTGCAGCCGCTGCATATTTTATTGATCATTTCGGCGTTCTGATTACACCGAATATGATTGAAAATGCTGCGACAACCACAAAGGCTGAATCCGGTCATCTGATTAATTCGCATTTTGTAATCAATATGCTGCTTTATGCCGGTCTGCCGTCCGCACTGATTATCTGCGTGAAGGTCAGGCACCGGCCTTTCGTGCAGAAATTATGGGTCAATACTTTGCTGATCAGTGGTTGTCTGATTGCCGGTATTGCTTTGCTTCTGACAGATTTTGGTGCTTTTTCTTCGATGTTTCGCGAGAAAAAGGCGGAAATCACCGGCAGGCTTAACCCGCTTGCGCCGCTCAGCAGTACCATTCGTTATTTCGTGAAGGTCAATGATGAGCGCACCTATATTGCTCAGCCGCTCGGCACAGATGCTGTACAGACCAAACCATATCGAGAGGGCAATAATAAAAAGCGGTTGACGGTGATTGTGGTCGGTGAAACAGCACGGGCACAGAACTTCAGTTTCAATGGCTATGACCGGGACACAAATCCGAAGCTCCGTGAGCGTGGTGTTCTGAATTTCACCGATGTCAGCAGTTGCGGTACAGAGACCTCTGTTTCAGTGCCATGCATGTTTTCCCCGTTTCCGCGTACGGAATATAGCAGTAAGAAATTCCGTCAGTCTGAAAACTTGCTGGATGTGCTCAAACATGCCGGTATTCAGCCTTTATGGATTGAAAATAATACCGGCAGTAAACGTGTCGCAGATCGCATTGAAACAATTGATATGAGCCTTCTGCAGGAAGGTAATCCGAATTGTGCAGGCGGCGAATGTTACGATCAGGTGCTGGTAGACACACTGGCATCACGGCTTGAGAGTTTTCAAACCAATACTGTTGTCGTGCTGCATATGCTTGGCAGTCATGGCCCTGCTTATTACCGGCGCTACCCGCCGGAGCAGGAAATCTTCAAACCTGCATGCCGCACATCTAATTTCGCTGACTGCACTCAGCAGGAAATTGTAAATTCCTACGACAATACAATCGCTTATACCGATAAAATATTGGCGGAAATTATTGATTTATTGAAATCCAGAGAAAGTGAGTTTGCCTCATCGATGATCTATATGTCTGATCATGGTGAATCTCTTGGCGAGAAAGGGCTGTATCTTCATGCCATGCCTTATTTCATCGCACCGCGGGAGCAAACGGCTATTCCGTTTATCAGCTGGTTTTCACCGGACTTTCTGAGAGAGAATGACCTGAAACAGGCTTGCCTCAAAACTCTGGCAGATTATCCGGCATCTCATGATAATCTGTTTCATACGGTGCTGGGTTTAATGAATGTAAAATCGACCGTCTATGACAGGGATATGGACATCTTCAATACTTGTCGCGGTGACGGAGCTGCTTCCTGAATATCAAAACAGCGCCGGAAATTTCCGGCGCTGTTTTATTGAGCTTCAGTCAGGGAGTATTGCGGTTGTTACCAGCGCGTATCATTCCGGCAGCTGGCAACAAGAAAGCCAAGCACAAAACCGGCAATACCTGCTGTGCTCAGGATTGTCGTAGCAGTGCCCGGATTCTCGCGGATGACAGATACGGTTGCCTGCCCCTGTTCTTTGATGGTTGAGGCTGCACGGTTCAGGCGGGTGCGAGCTTCGTCTGCAACTTCCTCACCGCGCTGTTTCAATGATTTGCTCATCGCATCAATCTGCGCACGCAGTTCTGCAATCTGTTCTTCCATTGCCTGACGGGCATTGTCAGCATTATCTGCCATTTTCATTCTCCGTAATCATTGACTGTGGAATGGAGTGTTGACCGGCGGAGGAGTTACCGCCGGATCATGCGCCCCGCTGCAATCAGAATACATGCTCCGATAAAACCGGCGATCAGGTAGCCGAGCCAGCCTCCGAGTACAACGCCGAACAGGCCGAGCAGGGCATTGGCGACAGCAGCGCCGATAATACCCAGAATAATATTCATGAAAACGCCGTGGTCGCTTTTCATAAACATTTCGGCCAGCCAGCCGGCCAGACCACCGATGATTATGGCTGCAATCCAGCCGATCTGAGCATCTTCCATGGTATATCCCTCATTATTGACGTTCAGCACATAGTAAAAAGATGGTCTTTGTCTGCAGGAATTTAATGTGCAGACAAATGCAGAGTGAAATATCTGCTCAGGATGAAAACGTGCGGAATGGGTTTTGGTTCCCGTAAAGAGGGGGAACCGTGAATAGAAGAACCTGCAGTTGCTTATATGCATGAAATAAATTTTATGTTGCTTGATGAAAGCCGTTAAAATAATTATCAGGAGAATAAAGACCGGCATATGGGAGTGCAGCCTGAATACAGGGAGCATGCAGTCGGAGGGTGTGTGGGATGAGTAAATCCGGGCAGTTTTCCGGCTCAGAGAAAAAGAAAACTGCTTTGCTATGATTTATCTGCCGCCGATTTTCTTCTTTTTGTTTTCACTGATGTTTTTCGGTGTGTGGCGTCTTGAACGGACACGGCCGCATCTAGGACTATTTGGCTGTGCTTTTCTGCTGGTTGCGCTGGGCACATTCGTTCAGGTCATATTTGTTCCCGCAGATATCGGTCAGAATGCCGTTTTATCGGCAGTTTTATATGTTGCCGGCGTTTTATTCTTTTCCCATGGTGTATTGATCCGGTCAGGCAGAAAATTGCCCTATTGGTTTCATGCTCTGTTTATGATCGCAATTGTCGGCAGCACATTTTATTATTATTATATCGAACGAAATCTGTTTTACCGGATTTATATTATCAATCTGGGGATAGGGGCGATCTTTCTGGCCACGGCCCTGCAGGCGCGTTTTTTGTTGCGCGGTCATTCCGGTGATAAATTATTGTTCTGGCTGATCTTAGCGCTCGGTCTGCATTTCTTTCCTCGCACAATTATGACCGCAGAAAGAATGGCGACCTCGCCGGTCATCGAGTTTTCTGCCGGTTCGTTCTGGCTGGTGTTGCAATTTACTATATCTGTCATAGGCGTCATTACAGGTATCGGGCTGCTGGCTGTCACATTTATGGATATGATTGCGGAGCTGCGCAAAGAGCGTGACACAGATTCTCTGACAGGTCTGGCAAACCGCCGGCTGTTTTCCCGGCATGTTGAGACAATGATGGGCAGGGGACGCTCATTGGAGAAGCCTATGTGCTTTGCAATGATCGATGTGGATCATTTCAAACTTTATAATGATGTTTACGGTCATGCTGCAGGTGATGAAGCTTTGAAACATGTTGCCGGTACAATCAGAGCTACGCTGCGCCACAGCGAGGATATGGCGGCAAGAATTGGCGGTGAGGAATTCGCGCTGTTCTTTTATGATTGTACAACTGAGCAGGCCGGACAGCTTCTCGAACGGCTGCGTGAGCAGATTGCTGCATTGAAGATCGAGCATGAAGGCTCACTGGCCTCAGGGGTTCTTACAATCAGCGTCGGCGTTGCGGAACTTGAAAATAATGAGGATTTCGAAAGTCTGTACAGACGGGCTGACGTGTCGCTTTACAGCAGTAAAGCGACCGGCCGTGATCAGGTGACTTTGGCCTGATTTCTGTGACAAGAAAATCCGGCCGGACGTCTGCGGATCAGAAGAAAAAATACCAGATCAGCACAACGACAAAAAACGGAACACCCATCATCCACAAAATACCGGCTCTCAACATCTTAGCTCTCCCTCATTGTTGTGGTTCGGTTACAGGGATGTAACGTCAGTGCCGGTGGTTTGGTTCCGCAGAATATAAACGCATTACAAGCAGGGTGCAGTTGACCGGCTCCGGTTAAAACACGTCACGAAAAATGTGAGGTGCTTTTCGTGATGCGCATAAAAACAAGGAATAGAACATTTCGCCGGATGTAATCAAAACCGGAAATGCTCTATCGTCTGCGAAGAGCTGAGAGGTTGTGGTACAGTTGCGCTGCAGATGTGCGTTGGAAACGTGCCTGTTGCTGATAGCGTTGTTCAAGCCCTGCGCAACCCCAGATAATGCCGGTTATCAGATAGAAATGCCGCCAGTGATCGATATCGATCACATTGCCGATCAGTATATGACCGATAAATGCAACATAGGCACAGAGCAGATAAGGCTGCCATGGCCGCTCCCGCAGCATCAGCCTGAAGCCGAAACCCAGTGTGAGCATGGTCAGGATAATGAAAGCCAAAAAACCAAGCCAGCCATAGTCCAGCAATGCCTTCAGCCAGATATTATGTGTGTCTTCTCCGAACATGGGGCCGAATTCCAGCGGACCTATGCCGAAGGGTTTTTCCATAGACAAAAGAAAACCCAGCCAGTGCCGCGCAAAGCGTCCCGTGCGGGCGCTGTCATAATCCTGTTCAAGGCGCGCGCGCTGGGTGAACAATTCGCTGATTTGCGGAATTTGCAAGGCAATCAGCAATGTAAAAGCAAGAAGAACAATTGCTGCGATGCTGATCAGGATGATTTTGCCGCGAAAGTGCTGGTTCTTGCTGCTGATGAACAGCAGGGCCGGAATAAGTAATAAGGATACAGCAAGCATACCCCATGCTGCACGGGAAAAGGACAACAGCACAGCAAGTGTCAGCAAAAGAAACAGTGCCCAATAGAGTAGGCTTTTCCGGAACGGGCGTGTCAGAACCTGATAAATGCACCAGTTAATAGGCAGGATCAGAAAAGGACCGAAGACATTCGGATCCTGAAAAGCACCTTTAGCGCGGCCGTAAAGGGTGAACAGATCTGCAGCAGGGATCAGATTAAGATAGCCGCCAATACCCAGCATGCCTGTAATGACCGCGGCTGTCAGATAGCCGGTGAACAGTGGTTGCAATCTGCGCCAGTCGCTTTCAGTGACTGCGGCGAAAAACACGCTGGTAAGCGCCAGAAAATAAGACACAGCAATATAAAGCGGTGCTTTCTTCAGATCAGCCATCTGAAAAATCGAGAGCACACCGCCAATATTGAACAAGGTGAGCAGCAGCAGCAATGCCAGCGAATGAACACTCAGCCTGAGACCAAACAGCAGCCACAGGCTGATGAGCCCTAACATCAGAATTTCATAAGGCCCGGGTTCAAAGAGGACGAAGCCGCTGAAAAATACGCCTGTAGCCAGCGACAACCGGGCAAGCCACTGTATTGCAGCTTGTCGCTGGCCGCGCTCCTTCAGAGCATGGAATGCTGCATCTGAAGCGGAATGCGTATGCGCAGGCTGGGGCGGATAGTTCAATAGGCGTTTTCCGTATTCAGCAGGCGTATAGGGGTAAGAAACAGGATTTTCAGGTCGAATAGCAGTGACCAGTTCTCAATATAATTGAGATCATATTCCGTGCGCATCACGATTTTCTCAGGCTTGTCGATTTCGCCGCGCCAGCCATTGATCTGAGCCCAACCGGTTACACCCGGTTTGACTTTATGACGGGCAAAATAGCCGTCAACCACATCATTATAGAGCATATTGTTGGAATTGGCGCTGACCGCGTGAGGACGAGGGCCGACGAGTGAAAGACTGCCGCCTAAGGAGTTGAAAAATTGCGGTAATTCATCAATCGAAGTTTTGCGGATAAAACGGCCGACACGGGTTACGCGGCTGTCATTCTTGGAGACGGCCAATCTTGCAGTAGGATCGCACTGGTCGCTGTACATCGAGCGGAATTTCCAGACATTGATCACTTCATTATTAAAGCCGTGACGCTTTTGTTTGAAAATCACAGGGCCTTTGCTGTCGAGCTTGATTGCGATAGCGGTCGCCAGCATGATTGGTGAGAAAAGAACAATTCCAAACAGGCTGAAGATAATATCAAACAAACGCTTGGCGATAGCATCCCAGTCGTTGATAGGTTTGTCGAGAATATCCAGCATTGGCACGGAGCCGATATAGGAATAAGCACGTGGTCGCAGGCGCATATTGGCAGCATGGGCAGAAAGGCGGATATCCACCGGCAGTACCCAAAGCTTTTGCATCAGTGTCAAAACCCGTTCTTCCGCAGATATAGGCAGAGAGACGATCAGCATGTCAATGCGGGCGACACGGGCAAATTCGATAAGTTCTGAAATATTACCAAGCTTGGGATAGCCGGCAACAACCGGCGGGGAACGACGGTCACCGCGATCGTCAAAAATACCGCAAATACGGATATCATTATCCGGCTGCTTGTTGAGTTCGAGAATGAGATCTTCCGCATTCTGACCGCCGCCGACAATAACCGCACGCCGTTCCATGCGGCCGCTGCGGGCGAGCATGCGCATCAGTCTGGCTGCGAGAAAACGCGATGCAACGAGAGCAATAAAACCGGAAATCACAAATCCGGCAAACCAGATACGGGAATAAACGGCAGAAATTTTCAGCAGAAATGCCACAATAGCCATAACGGCGAAAACACCGGCCCAGCAGATAATCAGCCGGCCGAGATAACGAAACGGCTTGCGCAGCACTGAAGGGCGATAGCCGGAGCTGAACTGGGCAAAGATAACATAGAGCGCGGCTGCCAGAACATTCGCAAATAAATATTCCAGCATATGGATGCTGCTGGCGCCGACATAGCTGAGGTAAACACCGGTGCCGCACAGAGCGACAATCACAAACTCCCAGATGCGCATAAGTCCTGTGAACAGAGCGGGAGAAATGCTTTCGTTTTTGTATTGAGCAGCCACTTTCATGGCCAGCGGGCTCAACTCGGCTTTTTCAGTTGGTGTAAAAGATGCACCTGAGTCAGGTTTTCTTTGCAGCACCTTCCTGTCAAAGTTTCCTTTATTTTTTTTCTCATTCATTGATGCACCGGCATATTAAAGTTTTGCTCACAAGAAATATAAGCACTGTATCCGTGATGAGAGTTGCTTTTTTCTTATTTTTCTCGAGAGAACGCGTAGTTTGAGGTTGTAAACTGGGTTTTCATGTATTGTGGTTGCCGGATAGTAAATATCCGCAATATTGCTTTATTAGAGTAATTTTATGCGAATAATATTTATATTATACTGAAATACGGAAGTTTTACATAGCTCTTACAGGTAATTTAGTTGATGCAATAAAATTGTTCAACTGCATGAGCCATATTTTCCCTGCTGAAACGTGAGCGTAGCAGGAGGGTATCCGGCATCGTTTCCTGGTAGCGCGCTGGGAAAGCCAGAACTTCGCGCATTCTTACGGCAATTGCACCGGCATCCGGCTTGCAAAGCGCATTGCTGTCCGCGCCGAATATTTCAGCAAGGCCACCGACATCTGTTGCAATGATACTACGCTGTGCTGCCAGAACTTCCAAGACAATATAAGGCAGGGATTCAGCACGTGAAGGCAGTACAAAGATGTGACCGTGCCTTAATGCCTCCCGTACCGGCATTGCCGGATAAAAGCGGATATGATTTTCCAACCCGAGTTGCGTGGCAAGCGCCTGATAGCTCTGTTTTTGCGGCCCGTCTCCGATCATGGCGCCGCTGGCAACCGGCTGGTTGTTCGCCTTTGCTGTCTTGTTCAGTTCCGCCAGAGCGCGGATGAAAAGATCGGGGCCTTTCAGATCGCGCATCATGCCGGTAAACAGAAAATCTGCGGCATCAGGCTCAGGTGTAACCGGAGTAAATTCATCTTTGCTGATGCCGTTACGGATGACGGTGTGAGCGCAGCGCGGATGCCCGACCTTTTCCTGATAGGTATTTTCCTCATAGGCTGAGACAAAGATCAGGCCATCGGTGATCCGTTCCTGGAGACGCTCTGCTGTGAACATGATCTTACCGGCAAGGGATGCCGGATCAAAATGCAGGCTGCCGCCATGAGGAGAGTAAAATCTGTGCGGGCGCAGAGTCCGGCTTTTATGGATGCCTATCGTGCCGAGACGGGAGTAAGTTCCGCCTTTTGCGCCGTGCCCGTGCACAATATCCGGTTGAAGCTGCTTCAGTAATTTGCGCGTGCTTATAATAGCGCCGATATCACTGAGACCTATTCTGCGGCTGATGGGGATACGATGCAGCCCCAGTTTCAGATCAGGCACCATACTGGCAAATTGCTGTTGCTCAAGAGCGCCGTCTTCGCATAACTCGCAAATGACACCGACCTGATGGCCGGCGGCATTCTGCATGGCAGCCAGATCACGTATATGGCGGAACACGCCGCCTGTAGGGGAACGGAAGCAATGGATAATCCGCAAAGATTTTTGCTTCACAATAACCTCGCCTCAGGAAGGATGAATGCTGGTTTTATCCGTGGCGGTCAGAATAACCGTTCACGGACATAGATGGTATCACCTGGCAGGATCGGGTCTGTAATGCGCACACGTCCGGTAAAGATTTTACCGTTGATCTGACGGGTAATATCGACGCTCTCCTGATTGGCGCGTGGTGTAAAGCCGCCGGA
This sequence comes from Ochrobactrum sp. SFR4, assembly GCF_019730395.1. Taxonomy (NCBI): domain Bacteria; kingdom Pseudomonadati; phylum Pseudomonadota; class Alphaproteobacteria; order Hyphomicrobiales; family Brucellaceae; genus Ochrobactrum; species Ochrobactrum sp. SFR4. The sequence goes on from NZ_JAAPBB010000002.1 coordinate 370,899, forward strand.
CGCAGCGATGGCCGTTTGCGCGGTCATGCCCGGCACGTAAGAATATTGTCCTGCGCCACCGACTTCACCCATGATAAAGACCGGCCGGTAACGGTCGATTTCTACGCTGACGTCAGGATTGCGGATATAGCCGCCGCGCAGCTTAGAAGCGATAGTGGCTTCAAGCTGTTTGACTGTTTTGCCGCGTGCAGGAACGCTGCCGATCAGCGGGAAGGCAATATAACCGGACTGGTCGACAGAATATGTATTGCTTAATCCCGCCTGTTCAAAAACGGTAATGCGCAGACGGTCACCGGAGCCGAGGATATAAGGCTGGTTTAGCGCTTCGTGGAATGCCGGAGGAGCAGGGCGATAGCTGGTGCAGCCTGACAATACCAGACAGGTTACGCCCAAAGCTGCCATAAAAACACGTGTTTTCATTCTGCTCTTTTCCTTATCCCGTTCTGATTGCTTTGGTGTCAGAACCCACCAAAGCATGTCGCAGCTAAATGGTTTCATTTAGCGTTCGCGCACATGCGACAATTAAAAGAATCTAGAGCGAGCGCTGTGAATTTGATTAAGCACGACATGCTCTAGTTCATATTAGTATATGTTCAGGTTCCGTTGCGCATTTCATAGCTGTGCAACTGACATCTGTCTGATGGTGATTATTGAATTATTAGGGTTAATATGGCGTAAAGACTAAAAGCTAAAATTCGTTGCGATGATAAAATTATCTTTAAATACAAACTGCTAAAGTAAAGCCCTGATACTTTCTCAATATGGAGGATGAGGGGAGATTGCCGGATTTAACCCTATAGTTACCTTGATGATTTACCATTAGAGTCCTGTTCAGGATTATGGGGATCGGGTCAGTGATGCGCGATGCAGCAGAAAATGCGGAAATTGATATCGGAGCGCTGTTCGCCGCTCTGAAGCGCAACTGGCTGTTCATTGTTTTGGGCGCACTGCTGTTTGCTCTGCTGACATGGGGTGTTGCGCAATTTCTCTCTCCTTATTACCGCTCCGAGGCGCGTATTCTGATTGAAGCACGGGAAACTGTCTTCACACGTCCGAATATCGGTTCCGAAACGGATCGTCCGCTACTGGATCCTGAGGCTGTTAAATCGCAGGTAGAGTTGATTAACTCTGCGAAAATCCTTGCAAAAGTGGCAGCTGATCTGAAGCTTGAAGATTATGCGGAATTCTATCCGAAAACCATGTCGCCGGTGAAACAGGTTCTGGTCTTGCTGGGATTGCGCCCTGACCCGCGCACGATTCCGGTGTCAGAACAGGTTCTCACCCGTATGCGTGAGAATTTACAGGTCTATGCTGTAACCGGCTCACGGGTGATTGTGGTTGAGTTTGTCTCCAAAAATCCGCAGATCGCTGCCGATGTTGCCGATAAAATTGCAGAGGAATATATTGCAGCACAGGCCGCTGCCAAGCGTCAGCTGACAGGTGATGCAACCGGCTGGCTGGAGCCTGAAATTGAACGGCTGACGAAGAAAGTGCGCGAGGCGGAAACCAAAGTCGCAGATTTTCGTGCGGCAAGTGATCTGCTGAATACCAGCAATAATACTTCCCTTGCCACGCAGCAAATGTCCGATATCTCATCGGAGCTGTCGCGACTGAAAGCAGAACGTGCGGCCAGTGAAGCGAAAGCTGAGAGCATTCGCACTGCACTTAAAAATGGTGTGCCGGTCAACAGCCTGCCGGAAGTTATGTCCTCCGGCATTATGCAGCAGCTGAATGAGCGCCGCGGAGCGCTGATGGCTGAGATTGCCAATCTGTCGACAACGCTGCTGGACGGGCACCCGCGTATTCAGGGCTTGCGTGCGCAGCTCGCTGATCTTGACCGGCAGATCCGGCAGGAAGGCAATACAATTCTGAAAAGCCTTGATAATGAGGTGACGACTGCCCGCAGCCGCGAGCAGGAGCAGACCCGTGAACTCAACCGGCTGAAAGCACAGGCCGCCGAGGCTGGCAGTCAGGAAGTTGAACTGCGTGCTTTGGAACGTGATGCCGCCGCCCAGCGCGATTTGCTGCAAGCCTATCTGGCGCGCTATCGCGAGGCCTCCAGCATTGCTGACCGTACAGATCAGCCTGCGGATGCACGGATTTTTTCAACGGCAACTGTAGCAGGGGCACCGTATTTCCCAAAAGTGCTGCCTATGGTCAGCATGAGTTTTGTAGCAGGCTTGTTGCTGTTATCGGTTTTTGTTTTGCTGCGCGAGCTTTTCAGCGGTCGTGCAATGACAACAAGTCCTGTCAGAGCTGACAACAGGCACAATCTCTGGGGGGACGAATATGGTGCTGTTGCACAGAACTTTAGCCCTGCGCATAATGAAACTGCTCAGCTTGATAATAAGCTGATTGCGCAGCCGGCTCCCGATCCTGTTTCCGATACAAATGAGATGCCTGATAAAAATGAGATGGTAGAGCACCCTATGGCCCGTCCTGAAATTGATGTCGAAACAATTCAGCGTATCTATGACAGCTATACTGTGTCTGAACCGGATGCCACGGAAGAACCTGATCCGGCATCCGATGATATTTATGCGCCCAATGGGGTTGCGGCGATTGCCAGCCGTCTGATGTTGCAGGAACGCCGTCGCATTATCCTGATTTCGCCGGAAGGTGATGCCGGATCTGCCGGCAGTGTGCATTTGCTGCGTGAACTGGCTGATCGCAGCCTGCGGGTACTGCTTGTGGATATGACCGGCAATGGCGCTGTCAGTCAGGCAATGCTGGATGGCAACAGACCTGCCGGCATTACCGACCTTCTGCTCAATGTGAAGCAGTTTACCGATATTATTCATGGTGATTTATATTCGGATGCGGATGTAATTCCGACAGGTCTTTCTGATCCGAAGACCGCAATGGCACAGGCCGAACGTCTGCCGGTAATTTTTGAAGCGCTGGAAACGGCCTATGATTTTGTTCTGGTGGAAACCGGTGCATCCTCTGCCGAACAGGCGCTGAACCTTGACAGTGATACATCCGTCTTTGTGATGAATGTGTTTGACAGCGAGGATCAGGCTGTGGCGCAGACGGCACTGGCATTCCATGAGGCAGGTCAGGACGATGTAACCATTCTGATGGTACCGCACGCCTAGAGCATAATTATCTAAAATTATGCTTTGACTTTAAAGTGTTAGAGCGAGTTTTGTGCGTACAATGGGTGCCGGCGCTATAAAAGCCGGATTAAGCGTTTTTACGCAGCTTACTGCGCAGCTTTTTCACCAGCGGCCAGAGATATTTGTTGGTTTTAATACGATAGACAAGACCTGAGCGCAGCTGATTGAGTGTTGCGCTCAAACGGCCTTTGAATGTCAGCGCGATATGGCTGTCATAAAGCGGCTGCTCAATATCGCACCAGTCACGCTTATATTTTTCCTCGCCGATACCGAAGCTGAAATAATCCAGCTTTTCATCAATGGCACCGGCAATCGCTTCATAAAACAGAAAATCTCCGGGACTGGCGGTGACCAGATCATCATCGGCGAAAGCACCAAATTCCACAGTCAATCCGCGTTGCAGTGGTGTCTGACTGTCAGGGCTTTGCCAATAAGCACAGCCAATGACCGCACGCGGTTTTCCGGCAACTTCAAGAACATGCAGGCGATATTGTCTGCGCGTGTCATTTTCCGGTGCGGCAAAAAGTTTCCGGAAAAAGCGGTTCAGGTCATCGCCGGTAAAGCTGTTGGCAATGCCTTGTTTGGCAAAGCGCTGGCTTTTCATCGCATAAAAATCATTGAATGCAGCGCTGTTTTCCGCATCACCTTCTGCTGTGTAAATCCGCCATGCACCTGTTTCATCATAACGACGGGCATGCTGGCGGTGCTTTTTGCGTTTGCGTGAGGCATTGCTGCGCTCAAGCACAGTGTCAAAACTGTCTGGCAGCGAGGCAATCAGCGCCGGATTCGGATTGCGCTGATGGGAGAGGCTGAGCAGCGGATTATTATATCCGAGCCAGCTCTGCATCTGACGGGTGAGGGACAGCAGTGTAATATCCGGCCGCGCTTCTTTCAGACAGGCAATCAGTGCAGTGATATGGTCTTTGCTGATGTGTTGCGCAAAAGCCGGAAACAGAACCGGAAAATTGCAATTGGCATGGGAGCCGCCGGCAAAGCGCGCAACATGCTTGTGGTTTAGTTTGATAACCTCAAGCGGTAATAATAAAGCAGGGCTGTCCTCGATAAACAGCGCCAGCACAAGGCAGTCAGGATTTACATTTTGCTGCCAGAGCCGTGTCCAGAGTGCGGACTGGGCTATACCATGCACCGTCTTGTCATTGCTCCAGAGCGGCAAGGCATCATGAATATCGGAATAACAGACAGTGCGGAACATAATCAGCGGGCTTTAGGCGGCTGAACCATCCACCACAACAGATACATGGCCGGAAGTATCCACAAAAAGCCGGTGAAGAAGAAATAAGCAAGCTGTACCCAGACCGAGGATTGGCCAAGATGGGCAACCGCAATCATGGTTGCAAGCAGCGCATAAACTGCAATCAGCAGAACAAGCAGCACGGTTCCGATCAGTTTTTTCAATCTTACAGGCATATTTCTCTCTCCGTCACCACTCTCATACACCAGACAGTACTGAATCTGAAATGGTTTTCGTCTCCGGTTTGACGCTGCATTTATGAAAGTGGTCAATAAAAACAGCGTCTGCGTGTCGCGTGTTGTTGTCTTGTATTCGCGGTGCGCATGCGGCATGTATCTGCGGGGGCAAAACTCAGTCGGAGCAGGATTGATGATAACAGATTATGCCGCATTACCGGCAACACAACAGCCGGTCAGTGCCAACCACGACAAGAACCGTAAAATGGTACGGTGGTGGCTTTATGCGGTGTTCGTTGTACTGATCGCAATTGTCATGGTGGGTGGTGCAACCCGTATGACCGGCTCCGGTCTGTCTATCACCGAATGGAAGCCTATCCATGGCGTTATCCCGCCGCTGAACCATGCGGAATGGCTGGAAGAATTCGATAAATACCGCCAGATCCCGCAATATCAGCAGATCAACAAGGGCATGGCACTGGAAGAGTTCCAGTTCATTTTCTGGTGGGAATGGGCGCATCGTATGCTGGCGCGTTTCGTCGGCTTTCTGGTGGCTGTTCCGCTGATTTTCTTCTGGGTAACAGGCCGCCTGCAGGACGGTTTGAAAGCGCGGATGCTTGGTATTCTGGCGCTGGGCGGTTTGCAGGGTGCTATCGGCTGGTGGATGGTGGCATCGGGTTTGAGCGTGCTGACATCGGTGAGCCAGTATCGTCTGGCTGTGCATCTCACTATGGCCTGTATTATTATTACCGCCGTGTTTTATGTTGCGCGCGGGCTTGCTGAATATACGGAAAAACCAGCGCCGCGCGGTTTGCAACGCTTTGCTGGCTGGCTGGTTCTGGCAATTCTGGTGCAGATTTATCTTGGCGGGCTGGTCGCCGGGCTGCATGCCGGTCTGACCTATAATACATGGCCGCTGATGGATGGCGCAATTATCCCTTCAGACCTGTTCATCAACCAGCCCTACTGGCGCAACCTGTTTGAAAATCCGAAGACTGTGCAATTCATTCACCGGATGTTTGCCTATACGGTGTTGGTGCTGGCTGTGCTGCATGCTGTACAGGCGCATCGCCATGCTGCTGGTACAACTCACGCGCGACGCTCTGTTGTGCTGCTCGGCCTGATCCTGATGCAGGCGGCAATCGGAATTATCGCCTTGCTGACAATGGTGCCGATTGAGTGGGGGCTGGCGCATCAGGGCTTTGCATTGGTGGTGCTGAGCTTTGCTGTCGCCCATTGGCGCGCCTGTAAAGGTGCTTATGAAATGCGTGCAGCGTAACAAAAAAAGCCCCGCAAATGCGGGGCTTTTTTATGGATACAGCTGATGTCTTAACCTACGCAGCGCGGTGGCAATTTTCAGTTCACGTTCCTCATCTGCAGCATTGCCGTCTTCATGATGCCATGCGGCTGAGAGGCAGCCATAGCAAAAGGTATAATCAAGAATATAGGCCGCAGGCTTGTTGATGATCCCTGCGAAATATTGTGCCATTTCTGCAGCGCGTTGCATATTGAGGCACAAATCATCACGGTCGAGCGGATTGTAGAACAGATTGGCGCAATCAAAGGCAGCATCACCGCACAATCCGTGCGGATCAATTGCCAGCCAGCCCCGTGCACTGCGAATAATATTCTCATGATGAAGATCGCCATGCAGGGCGATGATTTCATGAGGCTGTCTTAGCAGGGATGCCGCGAGATCAGCTGCTTCCGTGTAAATATCCGCAGTTTTTCCCGCCAGATCAAACAGGCTTTTGAAATGCTTGAGCAGCGGCTGTAATTCAGACGGCAGAACCCGACCGGAGGTACTGTGTAAAGCGCGAACCACTTCGCCGGCAATACGGATGGCATCTGCATCATGGCCGGCTTCAAGATGGGCTTTGAGGTCATAGTCACCGGCATATTCTAGCAACATCATCACCGGATCATGCGTGAGGCCGAGCAGCCTGATAGCACCATGTCCGTCACGCTCGCGCAGATAATAGGCACCGCGCAATTCTTCATGGCCGGCAGGCTTGAGAACTTTAACAATCACCGGAGACTGTTCTTCTCCGGTGATTGTTGCTTTCCAGATATGGCTGGAATTGGTGTCAGCGAGCAGTGTTGCAGAAGCAATCTGCCAATGTGCCGGAAATACTGGCTTTATCACTGCTTGCTGTTCCATAGGCGATGAATGCTCCGGTTAACGCAGACCCAGCATCAGGTTCATATTCTGCACGGCTGCACCCGATGCACCTTTGCCGAGATTATCCAGCACGGCGACCAGATTGATCTGCTTGCCGCCTTCAGAACCGAAGACATAAATATTCATACCATCTGTATCTGCCAGCATTTCGGCATCCACACGCGCCATTGCGCTGCTTTCTTCAAGCGGGACGACGCGCACGATTTTCTGACCGGAATAATGTGCCTTCAGCTCATTATGCACATCTTCCATCGTCGGTTTGCCCTTGAGCAGATCCAGATGGACCGGAACCTGCACAATCATGCCTTGTGCAAAACGGCCGACACTTGGTGCAAAAATCGGCGCATGGTCGAGTTTGCCATACATTTGCATTTCCGGCAGATGCTTGTGCTTGAGTGTCAGACCATAGAGGAAATTGTTTTCCTTCATATGTTCCGGATGGTTCACATCTTCCATCTGGGCAATCATCTGCTTGCCGCCGCCGGTATAGCCGGATACCGCATTGACGGTGACAGGGTAATCGCTGTTCATCAGCCCTGCATCACGCAATGGGCGGATGAGCGAGATTGCGCCTGTCGGATAGCAACCCGGATTGGCAACCAGACGGGCTTCGCGGATACGCTGCGCCTGCAATGCTTCGAGCTCTGCAAAACCATAAACCCAGTTGGAATGGGTACGGTGCGCGGTCGACGTGTCGATAATACGCGTGGAATGGCCTTCAAGCAGGATCACCGCTTCACGCGAGGCATCATCCGGCAGGCAGAGAATAGCAATATCAGCCGAGCGCAGCAGGTCAGCGCGCAAATCTTTATTGCGTCGTTCTTCTTCCGGAATAGAAAGGACTTCCAGATCAGTGCGACCGGCAAGGCGGGTGCGGATCTGCAGACCCGTTGTGCCATGTTCGCCGTCAATAAAGATTTTCGGTTTCATTTGAATTTTGCCTTAATGGTAGAGAATTCAGAGTGTTAGGAGTTATTGCTGAATCATTCTGTCAAGCAGTTGATTCATCCTGTGAGACTAAAGCATTTCCGGCAAAAGCGGGAACCTGTTTTACCGGAGGACAATGCGTAAAATCAAACAGTTGGAACGGTGCCAGTGATTCAATATTCACCGGAACCGCTTTAGCGCGCGGCTTTCTTTTCCGCAAGCAGCCCCAGATAATGCATGGCAATTGTCGCGCCTGCAATGGCTGTTATATCGGCATGATCATAGGCCGGTGCAACCTCTACAATATCAGCGCCGACAATATCAAGTTTGCCGAGCTGACGCAGCACCGAGAGCATTTTTGCCGAGGACGGGCCGCCCGCAACCGGTGTGCCTGTACCGGGCGCATAGGCCGGATCAAGGCAATCAATGTCGAAAGTGACGTAGGTTTTGCGCCCCTGTGTACGGGTTTCAATCGCCTGCACAATGTCTCTGGCGCTCATATCTTCAACATCGTGACCATAGAGAATTTGGATGCCGCAATCTTCCGGTGCATGGGTGCGGATACCGATCTGGATGGATGCAGCCGGATCAATAATACCGTCGCGTACAGCGCGGGCAACAAATGAGCCGTGATCGATACGCTTACCATCATCAAACCAGGTGTCCTGATGAGCATCAAACTGCACTAAGGCCAGCGGGCCATATTTCGCGGCATGAGCTTTGAGGATCGGCCATGTCACAAAATGATCGCCGCCAAGCGACACCAGAAAAGCATCATTGGCGATCAGTTTAGCGGCTTCCTGTTCAATTGTTGCCGGTGTCAGCTGGTGATTGCCGTAATCGAGCAGGCAGTCGCCGTAATCAATCACTGCCAGATTTTCAAACAGATCGCGCTGAAACGGATATTGCGGATCATTATCAAAGATCGCTGCAGCACGACGGATTGCCTGCGGACCAAAACGGGCGCCCGGCCTGTTGGAAACGGCTGCATCAAACGGAATACCCCAGACCACCGCATCGGCATTGTTTACATCTTTACTATAGAGACGCCGCATAAAGGAGAGGGCACCGGCATGAGTAGGGTCGGTTGCGGCTCCCTTGATCGTCTGAGCCGTAAAAGCATTGTCGATGGATTTATGCGCCATGAAGTAACACCGTAAGCTGAAACAAAACTGACGATACAAGCTGTAGCGTCTTTTGGCGGGCTGATAAAGCGGCGTCCGATATTTAAATACTGAGAATTATCGGGCGCAGAGTTGCGATTGTGAGGTGTCCCGTTCTGCCTGCAGATAGTGCTTTTCTATTCATCCGAGGGGACATTATGCAAAGCAGGGTAATCAATGTTTTTGTGGTTTCAGCACTGGTAGTTTTAACAGCAGGCTGTGTCACGGATCAGAAAGCGGCACAGGCTCAACTTGAGCAACAGGCCGTGCTGGGTTTGAACTGGGTCCAGCAATCAGGTGAATATGAAGCACTGGCCTATCAGGCTTTCAATGCTGCCCGCAGAGCGTTTGATGCGGCAAAGGTGGAAGACGGGCGTAAGAAGGCTGTGATTGTTGATCTGGACGAGACAATGATCGACAACTCTGCTTATGCCGCATGGCGGGTGGAGAATGGTGTGCCTTATACCAAGCCGACATGGGCGCGCTGGATGGCGGCGCGACAGGCAACGGCCATTGCCGGGGCTGTGTCTTTCGCCCGTTATGTCAATTCCCATGGCGGGCGGATATTCTATATCTCCAATCGGGACGATACATCCTATGCAGCGACTGTCAGCAATCTGCAAAAGCTTGGTTTTCCCGGTGTATCGCGTGAAACAGTTTTGCTGCGCACTGAACAGTCAAACAAGCAGGCGCGTTTTGATCGGGTAGAATCCAAAGGCTATGATGTTGTGGTTTACGCCGGTGACAATCTCAACGATTTCGGCGCACAATTCTACGGCAAGAATAATAGTGAGCGCCAGTTGCTGGTTGCTGCACAACAGAACAAGTCCGGCTCAAAATGCCTCATGCCGCCAACCCCGAACCCCCGCCCCCCCCCCCCCCCCCCCCCCCCCCCCCCCCCCCCCCCCCCCCCCCCCCCCCCCCCCCC
>NZ_JAAPBB010000272.1:0-408 GCF_019730395.1 Ochrobactrum sp. SFR4
ATTTCAGTTTTGATCGCGTGAAATATCCGATGGTCATACTGGCGATCATGCTTTCTGTTGCTTCGCAGATCGGTGATCTTGGCGAATCCTGGGTTAAGCGCCGCTTTGGTGCCAAGGATTCCGGTAAGTTATTGCCGGGTCACGGTGGCGTGATGGATCGTGTTGACGGTTTGATCGTGGCTGCGGTTATGCTTTATGTGATTGGCGCTTTGGTGACCGGATCGGATACACCATCATCTATGTTTATCGGTATTGTTTTGCAGCCTCTGTAAAATTGACAAGCGAAGACAGTTTTTTGGAATTTGAAAGTCGGGAGACAGGGTTTTGAGTGATCCCTTTGGATATTTATTCGGCGGCGAAAGCTTGCTGGTTGGTACATTGCTTCCGTTTATTCTTGTTCTGGCTGTT
>NZ_JAAPBB010000273.1:0-408 GCF_019730395.1 Ochrobactrum sp. SFR4
CGTTTGTGGCTTATGCGGGCATGCGGTCTACGCTCCGCGTGAAGGTCGAACCGGACAGCCTTATTGGAAGCATCATCCGGGCGCTCCTGAGGACTGCTTATGGTGGACCGGGATGCCCTCCGGCGTGGACGTAGTCAGTGCGCAGCAGTTTGACGGCGCTCAAGAAAGTCCGTTGCATGCGAAGATCAAAAACATTGTTGGTGAACTCCTCACGGCGGATCGCCGGACCAAGCCGGAAAGCGTAATTATCGATGCATATCTCATCAGCGAAGGGGGCCGCCGGCGCCCCGATGTGCGTGCAGTTTATGATGAAGCGCCAGTTGTCGTCGAAGTTCAGCTTGCGACAACCCAGATTCCGATCATCATCCAACGCGAAGATTTCTATGACAGCGAGGCGTATCGGCTCCT
>NZ_JAAPBB010000274.1:0-407 GCF_019730395.1 Ochrobactrum sp. SFR4
TGGAGGCTCATATGGCTACGATGAACATATCCCTGCCAGATCCAATGAAAGATTGGGTTGAGACGCAGGCAAAGATTGGACGTTATTCTAACAGCAGCGATTATGTCCGTGACCTTATCCGCAAGGACCAAATGCGTAATGACAAAATTGCGGCTATGCAGCGCTTTGTTGATGATGGTCTCAAAAGTGGTCTTGGCAACCGGTCTAAAGATCAACTTTTTGCAGCGGCCGTTGCCCGTGTGGCAACAACAACTGACATCGAATAATGCGTATTATTCTGTCCCGCGCTGCTGAAGACGATATCATTACGATTGCTGAACAAGGTGCGCGCATATTCGGAATTGCACAGGCTGAACAGTACCATAATGAGTTGTTCATAATGTTCGATCTGCTTGCTGATAATCCCC
>NZ_JAAPBB010000275.1:0-407 GCF_019730395.1 Ochrobactrum sp. SFR4
AGTTTTGAGGATAATATTCCGATTATGGGAGTAATCGACGGTGAGCGAATTACACCTTGGTCTGGCTCTTTATCTCCGGCTGCATCTTTACCGACATTAAATCCAAGGCAATTAATTGTTGGGGAGGTCGGGGGATGATCCGTAATTTTATATTAGCTTTTTTAATTCTGTTTAATGTTGGTTCAGCTTTTGGCATGGTGCCGAATGGTGATGATGATGTTGTTTTATATGCTCAGGATATTCCAGCTTCAGAATTGGTTGGTATTTTGTATCGAGAGGTTTTTAGAAAGCCTTTTGTTACTTCTCCACAAGTGCAAGCAAACCGTTCTTTGGTGTCTGTACATATTGCTGGAACTCAAAAGCATGCAATTAGCCAGGCTAAAGATTATTTGGCTGCTTTGGGCTTT
>NZ_JAAPBB010000276.1:0-407 GCF_019730395.1 Ochrobactrum sp. SFR4
GGAAATCATGCTGGGTTTTTTCGCTGGCTTTGCCCCATGTTGAAATCAGCGTGGAAAGCAAAGCCGCCTGCGGGTCAGGTTTGATTGCCTGAGGCCGGTCATCAAGCAACGTAAAGGCACGTTTGACATCCGGCTCATCGCGCAGAGCAATGGCAGCTTGGCGCTGTTTTGTCGGTTCCAACTTGGCCAGTTTCAAAAGCGCTGATTGATTATCAGCAATATCTGTGCCGCGAATTGCAGCACGCACATCTGGATGCAAATAGCGGGAAATCTGATCAAGACGCTTGACTGCTTTGGGATGCAAACCCAGACGCATAGCTACGGTTTCAGAAAATGTGCCTTCGTATAACGGGGACAACTTGTCCTCGTTTTTCGGTCTTCCACCTTTTGAATTAATAGTTCCGTGC
>NZ_JAAPBB010000277.1:0-405 GCF_019730395.1 Ochrobactrum sp. SFR4
TTCCCGATTCATGGAGCAAGGTCATCGCCTATTGCATGACCTCTATGGCTTATGAGAATCGCGAGCAATTCCGTATTCTGTTTCTTGATAAAAAAAACCGGCTGATCGCCGATGAGGTGCAACAGATCGGCACCGTTGATCATACGCCTGTTTATCCCCGCGAAGTCATCAAACGTGCGCTCGAACTATCCTCTACAGCCCTTATTTTATTCCACAATCACCCTTCCGGTGACGCCAACCCCTCACGGGCGGATATTGATATGACCAAGCTTATTATCTCGATTGCATCGCCGCTGAATATTGCTGTCCATGATCATATTATTATCGGCAAAGCCGGACATGTCAGCATGCGCGGACTGGGGCTAATCTGACTGTAGCACAGCATTCCATGCTGTTAACCCGCTG
>NZ_JAAPBB010000278.1:0-405 GCF_019730395.1 Ochrobactrum sp. SFR4
GACGCCAATTGCAGAAATATTTCCATCGATAACAAGGCCTTTGTTAGTGCTGGGTGTATTCAACTGCGGCAGATCAAAGGTAAAATAGGTTTTGGCTGGCTCGATATTGGTCCATAATTCGTAGGTGGATTCGATTGTACAGTCGGTACGATGACGTTGCTGCGCCCGAATAGAGAGCGTATTTTCACCTTGTTTGAATACGTCTTTTGGTACATCGATTATAATTTCAGACAGTTGATCGGTCGATTGAATTGGCTGCCGTAGGATCTCTATATTATTGAGGTTGATTATAAAATATGAGCTTTCAGGAGCAATCAGGATAGTGCTTTGATAGCCCAGATTGAGCCGTGCCGGTGCAAGTGCCTCTTGTGCGGTCAGAGAAATATTCCAGCTGTGAGCATAAAC
>NZ_JAAPBB010000279.1:0-405 GCF_019730395.1 Ochrobactrum sp. SFR4
CGGTGGCGGTGTACCGACATTCGGCAGAGACACGGACAATTGTCCGGCTGGCGTGGTGACAGTCACAAACCACTGACTGCCCATGAAATAACGGGTCGTTACAGTGCCATCAACATGACCGGCACCGACATTGGTCAGGTTCAGCTTTTCCGGACGGATGAACAGCGAGACTTTCTTGCCGCTCACAGGCTGTTCCGGTGTAAAGCGCACTGTTGTGTTTTCAATTGCCAGAACATTTCCGGCTTCAACCTGCGCATTCAGGAAATTGGATTTACCGACAAAATTGGAAATGAAATCATTACGCGGATGCTCATAGAGCTTATAAGGCGCATCCACCTGAGTGATATTGCCCTTTTCCATCACGACAATGCGATCACTGATCGACAATGCTTCTGCCTGATCATG
>NZ_JAAPBB010000280.1:0-404 GCF_019730395.1 Ochrobactrum sp. SFR4
TGCAACACTCCTGATTATCAGCGGGGTATTATGCCTCACACTGATCCGAAAACCACGCTGATGATTTGTTTCAACCATTGACCTTACTCAAAACTACCCCACGCTTTTTCCGAAAATGCTTTTTATTTTCGTTTTCCCATCACAATTGCGCGGGACAGACCGGCATGAGGTGCCTTTTAGCTTCAAATCCGGCGAAGTTTGCTTTACAAGAACGCACGAAATCATTGCAAAAAAATCTCTGCCTTTTCGCAACAAAGTGACAAGGTAGGGACAGCGGGCAAAGAGGCATAAGTTGCGCAGCAACATCTGCCTTCCCTGCTTTTGGTAAGGAAATACAGATGTGTAAATTTCAGCTCTCCCGCCGCCAAACTCTTGCAGGGCTCAGTGCAGCCGGTGCTATGTCT
>NZ_JAAPBB010000281.1:0-404 GCF_019730395.1 Ochrobactrum sp. SFR4
CGCGCATCGCCCTCGCCCTTAATAATGTCGGCGATGTTAATGTCATCTGCATAGGCTGCGCCCGCAGAGACAAACGAGAAAAATGCGAATAGCGCCACCCGCTTCATGATTAATCGTCCTTAGTAAGGATCTGCATATTGGAAGGCAGACGATCGATGAAGTAATCGCGCACAGATCCGACACGGCCTTGCCGGATCTGCCACGCCCTGAAATCAGCTTTCATCGCGAGCGCGAATGTGACGATCGCCACAAGGCAGCCCCCGATCAGTAGATAAAATGATGAATAGCCAAGCACGAAAAGAAGCGGGATCGAAGCCAGCGCAATGCATCCGGCCACCATGTAGATGCTTGAATCCCGATCCCACGCCGCAAGAGCCGCCTCGATCTCGTTCGAGGTCAGCCCT
>NZ_JAAPBB010000030.1:0-12114 GCF_019730395.1 Ochrobactrum sp. SFR4
TGAAACTGCCATAATTCTTCTCCTTAATGACAAATAGTCTATTTAAGGAGGCGGAATCAAACCGTGACAAGTCCAGAAAGTGTAAGGTGCAACACCTCCGGAAACGCTGCCTTTCAGGCTGCTACCTTGAAAATCTGTTTCAACACCCAAAACAAGCTGATTAATCTGCCAGTTATAGCCAAGTTGCACACCGCCAATGAACCCATTTGGCGAGGTGCTGTAGCTAGCTTCATCTAAAATTTCATAGTCAATTTCAGATTCAGGAGTGCCGGGAAGCGGTGTCTTACCTTCTGGTCGTTTTGTCTGAACGTTATGCTTAAACTTACCCCATGCATAACCAGCATTCAGACCGACATAGCCGCCATTCCACGAGAATGTGTCAGCAACAACCGGCGCCGGCTCCGGAACATAAGGAACAATCGCATCAGCTGCATAAGCCGATGACGACGCCAAAATTACACTCGCAGCTAAAGCTATTCTTTTCATTTAAATCTCCCCCGTTATACGAATGGAGAAATTTTTACACCTAAATATATCAGGCATATATGATATGTTGCAACAGTATAGATTTTTGATTTCTTAGATAAAACTAAAATAAATACTACAAATTAACTCGAAACACTCAAAGTGCGTTGCAAACCTTCAGGCAAAAGAAAATACCCGGTCCGGCAAGTTGCCGCCCGCACAAGAAAAGGCTCAATGCACTAACATCGAGCCTTGGATTGCCTGCATCTTCAGATGCCTGTCTTGTGTCCGCCTGATAGCTATAAGTCTCTGCATTACACCGTTATGAGTTTCAGATGCAGAATTGGATATGGTTTTCCCTGATCGTCCAGTTCTGATCGTCCTGTTTGCTGAAAACCCATATGCAAATAGAAACCCACACCCTGACTGTTCTGTTCATTGACATCCACGGTGAGCTTATCACCAAAGAGCGATTTAGCATGGGCAAGCATATGCTTCCCAACGCCTTTGCCACGCAAATTCGGGGCAATAAACAGGCTATCAATATGACTGTCAGTCATGCCCATAAAGCCTACAGGTTTACCAGCATCCTCAGCAACCCAGACTTCTGCATTCGGAAGGTATTGCTCGCGAACCATGGCTTCAATTTCCTTGAAATCATTCTGACTCAAAAAGTCATGGGTTGCTAAAGCACTATCCCGCCAAATGTCCGAAAGAACTGGTGCGTCGCTACTTGTAGATTTTCTGATTGTAATCATTTGTCGTTCCTGATCTGAATTGGAACGTACCAAATAATACTTCATACTAAAAAACACCTAACGGACTTTTTGTCGCAATATGCATTTTTCAGAGGCAGGTTCGCCCTTTGAATTCAACATGACATGCTTATGATTTCTACGCATAAGCACATGCAATCAAAGATATTGGATCGGCAACGCAATAATGTCACTGTCTCCTTCGCTTTTATCCGGAAACCGAAGGTAACAAAATTTTGTGCCCGTTTAATATTTCAGGCCACTCGACTGGTGTTAATCCGGGACAGCCGCTCCAATTTGGCCTTTTTTGTTACGCTGGCCGATTAACATCAGTGCCCCACCTAATAGTAACAAAACTGCGGCGGAAAAGATGTATATCCCATACACGTCCAAGGATATATTGAAGTAATTGGTCAAATCCTGTGAAATATTGAGCGTCTGGGAACATACTAATGTCCCTATCAGCGATGATATGGCCAATACTGGCGTGATGGTTGCCGATACACGCCCCATATAGCCCATCGGCACGTCCTCTTGTAGCATCGGCCCCTGAATGATGGCAAATGCCGAGAAGAATAATCCGCAACAAAACATCAGCACCAATGCCAGCGAAAATGGTGGATGCAGCGAGTAACTCAGGTAACTCCCCCCTAAGCATAACAGAGAAACCGTAAATGCCTGGCGAATATTCAGCAATTTTAAAAACGGTTTTATCAATAAGGTTGCAATCAACCCGCCGACCGGGAAGACGGCGAGAATTAAACCGTATTCATAGGAGCTTAAGCCCAAGGTTTTGAAGGCATACAAAGATAGTGCAACATTGTTGACGCCAAGTGAAAAACCATACAACGCGACCCCGACCAGCAGGGTACGAATTGAAGTGTGCCTCCAGGAAAACCGGAGGCCGGAGAGAAACCCTCTCCAGAACGAGGGCAACTCCTGCTCCCCCAATAGATTCATACGAAGATTTCTGGTGGAAGCTATACACAGCGCTGAACAGGTAAAGGCCAGTACATTGATCCACAGTGCCCAGACGGGTCCTATCGACGCAAATAATGCTGGCCCCAGAGATGCCGAGAATATTGAAATGCCTGTCAGAGAAAACATTGCTTTACTGGATGCTTCAACTCGGCGTTCTGACGGGATGACAATTTGCATAATGGCTTGGCGAGACGGGTTGAAAAACTGTGCCGCTACACTGTTTATCAATAGCAAGAGCACAATTCCCGTGAGCACCTGTATTTGATTGAGGTTGAACAGCGAATAAATCATTATAAAAAATAGGAAATTGCACACCCTGATGACGTCAGCGCCAATCATCACGTAAAAGGGGATCATGCGATCAACAAAAACCCCTGCCAGAGGTGTTACGATTACGCGAGGAATAGCCGAAGCAGCTACCGTCAAACCTATCGCCGTCGGCAAAAAGACGCTGGCACGAAATAAGTCGGTTACCACCCAAACGATGACCGTAGCCTCGAAAACAAACTCGCCAAAAGATGAGAACGCTTGCCCAAACCATAAAAGTGAGAAATTTCGATTAATAAAAAAACTTTCAAACCGGCTCTTCACGCTCAAAGCACCTAATTGATCTCAGATATGTGCAAATTTTCCATGCAGCGGCCGAGCACAGAATATTATGGCCTCGTTCATCTTGAAACACGCAGAGATTTAGCTCTCCACTATCTCGTGCTGCTACTCTTAACAATTAATCCGGGAAAACTAGCCGAATTACATATAAAACATCTCGTTCTTCACTCAGCTGCAACATTTTTGAAGCCGTTTCTTCATGTACCGCCGGGGTCATTCTAGCAGCCAAATTTTGATGCTGTCCCTCTAGCAACAATGCATGTCCCACGCGACCAACATCCAACAATGTTCTGGCGTAAGCTACCTCAGGATCGCTGAAAGATTCGCGAGCAAACTCCCAATTGATTCCCAGAAGTACAGTAATGCCTTTGCCTCTCGCCCACCCCTGCCCCTGAAGTATCTTCAAGACCATTTCAGTGTCATCCGTACTGCTCAAGCGTTTGAGCGCTCTGGGCGTGTGATCCAGCAACCACGGTGCATCAGCCCAACCTTGTACGCCGTTGGTAACAATTCCAGCGAATAAATGCGTTTCCTGAGTCAATGCCTGATATAAACATCTAAGAACAGCTTCAAGCACCGAGGACGGCAACTCTCGTTCACCAACAGAAGTAAAACAACGCCGTGAAATAGCGCGCTTTAAGTCATAACCAGATACTAATTTATCCAGTAAATAGCGATAACTCTGAAAAGCGTGGCTATTCTGAGAGCCACCAGCTTCCAGTTGCTTGAGAAAAACATAAGGGCGCTCCCAATTATGAATCTCCCAGGTTTCAGGTATCGAAAGATCATTGTCTTGCAGATTTGCATAAATCATTAATCCCATCCTTCCAGCAATCCAATTGAAAATGCAGGTAGGCCGTCATCTGATGACTCATCTGAAAAGTTTTTCGCGTAAGCAAAATCAACTATAAACCGTGATGTGTAGTGCCAGTTACAATAATTTGACAATGCTGAAAGCTGAGCATCCGCATGCCCTACATCAACTAACAAGGCGCGAAAGCTGCGTGGATCCCTGTATCGAAACATTGACCGCCTCACTGCTGTACAAAGTACCAATCTTGCTACCCAATTGGCATCTGATTTGGTTATACGATCAACATCGGATGACACCGGCAACTCTCTGCTGATCAGTTGCAATTCGCTCTTTGTTGGAGAGAAATAGTAGACACCTGCATCCAGCATGGGTGAACGATGAATCTCGACAAAACACTCCGTGGGGTGTCTGGCGCCACCTGAAGGTATTGACTTTCTTAGAAGTTCAACTTGATGATAATTAGTCTCTTCGTCGTAAAATGCTGGTTGGTGCAGGCGTACACCGAAGGTTCCTGACAGGATCAAGCTGAACTGATAAAAAACAGAATTTCTTAACTCATGTATGCTGAGATTAACTGCATCAACGACAGCAACATTCTTGAGCGATTCAACGCTTAACTCAATGGCTGGATAATCATATTCCTTGACGTAACTACTCATAATCAGAGCATCCGCCACCGACGCCGAGCGACCTTGAGACATATCAAGAAACGGATGATTTTGTGTTGCAATGTGGTAGCCCGACTTAGGTTCGCCAAGTGCTTGCACACATACATTCGTCAGCAAGACACTGGCATCAGCCTCGCTGAGTGTTTTGTCCATCGCGACCTTATTTTTTAATAGATCCAATCTAATTGCTTGTCCGCAATTATCCGTTATGAATTTTGCAAGGTTATTTGAAGTATTTATCGCATTGCATCCAGTGGAGTACTCTATCCAATACTCTTCTTCATCGTTATTAAATACTAACGCTGCTGGACTTATATAACGCATAGGACGCCTCCCAAAAATGCTTGGAGGAAATTCCTCCAAGCACTATATTATTTAGCCACTTTTACTGCTTTAGTCTTGGATGGCCTGTTTCCAGGGTCCAAGTTGCAGGTTGCGGATTGAAGCAGGGCTACTTGTACTTTTTTCATGTAAAATCCCTCTTATTAGCAAATAAAAATACAAAATTTTAATAAAATGCTCAATCAGTTTAAAGATACTGACTTTATTAAAGTAAACATTAATATATTATGGTCAATCCATAGTTATTGTGATTAATTTATTAATAAATAAAATGGCGAATGAACCTTGATGTAGCCGTTATTTAAGTGAGTTGCTTGGCATATCCCGCTACGTCAGCCTGTACTTTTAAAACTTATAGGGATTCCGTGGGCACTTTTACCTAATACCCGCTAAAAGGATTTGAAGTCATTTGGACTGAAACGGTTAGCGCGGATCGCGCCTGAAGCGTTCGAGAGGGACGGTCAATTTCATTCTAGAGATAGTCGCCGGTAAGCGTGATATGCGCCCGGAGCAGCGCCGTGACCCGGAAGAGCGGTTCATCTGGAATTTCAACGTTCTGACCACGGATATATTCGACGGCGCAGGCCAGAACATGGCGGCTCTCGCCTTTATTCAGGATGGCATACGATCTGCGCCGCAATTTGGTGCCGAACATGCTTCTCCACGATTTAAGTATAAACATTCTGATGATTTAGACGGTGGTTTAAAACCCTAAATTTGAAACGAATGGATCATTCAAAAAAACAAGTGCAACCGTGCTTAGATTAGCGGGCTCCAAACTTCTGATTTGTATTTAGCTTTTTTCGATCGCTACAGTGCCGCCGCTCCGGTTTATGAATCCTATACGACAGCGCTGCAGGCTCTCAACTCATTGCCGACGCTGCAACAACGTACCGCAGGCACAGCTTATGTGGTCTTCTGTCGGATTTAATACTTTTACGGGTACTTATGGTGCCCGCATTCAAAGCCGTGACGGGGATAGCCTGATTACGCGTATCGGACTTTCCGCCAATTATGCCGGCAACAGAAAAAGTGCCGACGGACTGACAATCAGCAGCACCTTTTATGGCATTGCCAATCTTTATCAGGAATTCATAGGCGGGCAGAAAATTACTTACAGTGGTAAAAATCTGGAAACAGAGAATGACCGGACATGGGGCGGCATAGGTGCCGGCGGCACCTATGCCTGGGCTGATGAAAAATATACGCTCTACGGCGAAGGATCCGTCAATACCAGTCTCACAAACTTCGCTGACAGTTATACACTCAAAGGTACAATAGGCTTTAAAATGAAATGGTAAAAAAGAGAAAATTTCACAATTGTAATGTCGCCTTATAAATTAAATTATAGTATAATTTTTGCTTCAACTAATATTAAAGAGAAAAATATTTTAATTTTTATATTTTTTTATTCGCCTCCTGAACGGATCTATTTCATTTTTATTAATTATAAGCTCAAGCTCATAGCGCGCCATATTGAGCAAATAAAATAAAATTGAATGTTGATTTTTATTAATATGCTTCAATATGCCATTCAAATGCATAAGCAATATTTTTTTATCTATATATAAATGATTTTCACCGGTATTCACGACAACTCTCCCCTCTCAATAAAAATAAATATAATATATAATTATTAATATTTTATAAAATGTATTTATTTTTCTATTAAAATTGAAAAAACTATTATAAAAATATTTTCATTATTTATAATAAAATTAATAATACTTAGTTATATTGATTTAGAATTAAAAATATAATTTTTGTATCTAAATTTACTCAACTTTACCACTTCAATCTGAGGTCTATTCTATCTTCATGCCTGTAAGTTTCAGCGATATTTGTGAGACAGCATTAACCAAGATTTCTTTGGGCTTATGACATTGTTATTAGTCTCTGCTGAAAACCAGCGTTAAAACGAGATATAAAATCCCGCATTACGGCTCTTCTGTCTTGCCAAGAATTTCCAGTCCGGCAATCAAGGTCTCAAGCAAAAATTCGAAACCGTGATCCAGCGGCGCAACATCACCACTCTGCCACCGCATAACAAAAGCGCGGTTATACATCAGCGGGAGATGCTGAACGACAAGGGGAAAACGTTGCGGATCAAGCTCGGCAAGCCCGCTGTCGAAGTTCCGCACCCATTCTGACTCACCATCTGCACTGTCTGTGGCAAGCTCAATAGTAATATACCCTTCCAATGCCCCGACGACGGCGTTAAACGCGTTAATCAGGCCGGCATCCTGAAAACCGGCCCGTGTAAGTGCCTGTAAAATCAGCTCAACCCATGGCGCATTCGGCGCACCGTTTGAACGGATATGAGGCCCGAGTAACGGAGCTGCCCTGGGATGCGCTCTTACCCTTTCACGGAATCTCCGGAACAATTTTCTGATCGTATCCCGCCAGTCATCATGCTCCTCTTCAACCGGCATGAGATCGGCTAAAAGCGTCCCTGAAATCTCAGCAAAAAGATCTGCTTTCGCCCCTCCTATATGCCAGTAAAGTGCCGCCGGATAAACATTGATACGACGTGCAAGTGCCCGCACTGAAAAGCCGGCTAATCCCTCATCATCAATCAGCGCAATAGCCGCCTCAACCACATGCTCCCGTGTCAGACCAATAGCGGCAGCACGTCCGACATTGCGTTTTTTCGGAGGAGCAGATTCATCGCTCAAGACTGCCCTCCACCACAATCATCACTCAGAATTTGCGTCAGTGCCTGTATAAATTTTTCATTATCCGAAGCTTTGCCAACGCTGACACGAAGGAAATTTTTATACCCCTCTTCCATCCACGCTTTAACAATAACGCCTTTTTTAAGCAGTGCTTTCGCCACAGGAGCAGCTTCCCTGCCTGCATCAAAAAACAGGAAATTTGTCTGCGAAGGAATAATATGCAGCCCCGTTGCGGCCAGCTGTTCCGAGAGGATTGCACGATCGTGCCTGATCTTTGCAACGGCGTTCAGCATCCACCCCTCATCACGGAATGCGGCAACAGCCGCTGCCTGCGCCGCAGCATTCACATTAAACGGAGTCAGGACTGAACGCATGGCTTGTGCAATAACCTCATCAGAAGCAATACCATAGCCCACACGTAAACCGGCAAGCCCGTAAGCTTTTGAAAATGTCCGTAACACAACCCAGGACAGCTTGCTCCGCTCTTTCAGAACTTCAAGCCCGTTCGGACAGTCCGTATCGATCAACTCAAAATAAGCTTCATCCAGCACAAATAAAGTGCCCGGCTGCACTGCATTCAGCAGGCGTTCAAGTTCAGGCCGCGAAAGCGCCGTACCCACCGGATTAGACGGAGAGGATATGAAAACAATCTTCGGTACTTTGCCAAGTTCACGTATCAAAGCATCAACATCGTAGCCGAAACTGGTGGTCATCGGAATTTTGATAACATTTGCACCGGCCGCCATAGGCTCGATCTCATGCAAGCCAAAACATGGCGCAATGGTGAGAACATTATCCCCTTTTTCAAGATAAGCACGTGACAGAGCCGCAATCAGCTCTTCAGAACCGTTACCACAGACAATTCTTTCCGGAGAGGCGCCAAGCTTGTCGGCAAGAGCTTTGCGCAATGTCAGCGATGACGAATCACTGTAGCGGGACAACTCAAGAGAGGCCAGCGCTGCCGGCACCACAGGCGATGTGCCATAAGGATTTTCGTTACTCGCAAGTGCCGCAACCACATCAAGACCGCTGATTTTTTGTGCCACGGCAGGTGAAATTCCTGCATTATATGGCGGCAGGGCCACCACTTCCGGACGCGGGTGAAGGGATGCTTTCTGAACTGTCTGCATGTTCCAACCTATTGATAAGAGTAACGTCCTGAGGCGCCGTTGACGCTTTCAGACGACAGGGTGCCTCTGTCAGCCGCAGCGAACAGCCTTATTACTTTTATGCTGCCGAAAGCTCCCGAATCCGCTGTTTGCAATCACAGTTCTCAAAGAGGGCATTGACACAGGAACAAGTATATACACTAAATCAATTGTCCACTGAACAAAAATCTTTTTGGTTCTGTGGCCGGACAAAAATGTGGAGGCTCGCTGGACGCTCGGGGCGCGTACAGCTGAGAATTTGTTCGCCCTGCCAATAAGGAGTGCAGTATGTCACTTTCATATTTTCTGAAGATTGCAGGCTTCTGCCTGGCCAGCTCCGCGCTGACTTTTTCTGCGGCTCAGGCCGATCAGCTTGCGGATATCAAGGCAAAGGGAACGATTCATTTTGCAACCGAGATGCTTTATCCACCTTTCGACATGCTGGTGAACGGGGAATATCAGGGTTTTTGCCGCGATCTCGCTGATCTTGTCGCCGCAGAACTGGGGGTTAAGGCTGAGTATCAGGATCTGCCATGGACTTCGGTTCTTCCCGGCCTCGAAGTTGGTAAATTCGACATGACCAACGCACCTGTTACGGTCAACAAGGAGCGGATGGAGCGTTACAGTTTCACATTACCTATCTCCGATGCCACAAAAGGATTGCTCAAGCGCGCCGCTGATGACAGCATTCAAAAACCGGAAGATATTGCAGGTAAAGTTGTTGCTGCCCAGAAAGGCTCAGCCGAGCTTGATGAACTCAAGGCTTATGCTGCTAACCTGCAGGGTGTCGTCTTTAAAGAATATGCATCAACTGAAGAAGCAAATGCTGATCTGGCCGCAGGCCGGATTGATGCGGTGGCAAACGGAGCAGCACTGAATGCATATGCAGCAGCACAGCGTCCGGAAATTTTTGCAAACGTCAATCCGCCATTCGGACATAAGTCCTATTATGCATGGGTTGCGCGTAAAGGCGAGGACAGCGCCTCTCTTGTAGTGGCCGTCAATGAAGCACTGCGCAAAATACAGGATGACGGCCGTCTGGCTGAAATTCAGAAAAAGTGGTTCGGCGAAACCTCTGAACTTCCGAAGGAAATGCCGGTGATCGAATAACCGCAGTTTGAAGCTACGGGCAGCTGAAGGCTGCCCGTTTACTCCGGGAGCGGACAATGTTTTCATTTCAGGTTATTCAGGATGCTCTGCCGCAGCTCATCTGGGCTGCAAGGCTTACGCTGATCGTTTCGGTTCTGGGTATCGGGATCGGGCTTATTCTCGGTACACTCATTTGTGCCGCGCGTATTTCCCCGCTGAAACCGGTGCGCATAGTAAGTGCGGTTTACATAAGTTTTTTCCGCGGTGTGCCACTGCTGGTACAGTTACTGCTGTTATATTATCTTTTGCCGGTGATCGGAATAAATGTTCCGCCGATTGTTGCCGCGGTCGGCTCCGTGGGGCTGTGTTCAGCAGCCTATATGGCCGAATATCTGCGCGGGGCACTCAATGCGATCCCCCGCGGCCAAACTGAAGCAGCCAATACGCTGGGCTTTCTGCCCTTGCGCATCTGGACCCGCATTTTACTGCCGCAGGCTTTCCGTATTTCACTGCCTTCATTCATCAATGAGCTCATCCTTCTCGTGAAAGCCTCCTCTCTTGTTTCTCTTGTCGGCATTACTGAACTGACCAGAACAAGTCAGGCTCTTGCAGCGGCAACCTACCGTCCGCTGGAAATTTTCAGCGCAGCGGCAGTTGTGTATCTGGCTATCAATTTATGTCTGGCGCTGCTCGGCCGTTACCTTGAAACACGGAGTGCTGTCTGATGGAGCTTGGTCTTTTTGTTAAATACGGCCCCGTATTGCTCTCAGGTTTCGGCGTCACCGTTCTCTGCTGGGCTGTCGGTACGATCGGCGGTCTCGGTCTGGGTTTTCTGATTGCATTGCTCCAGCGTTATTCAACACGGCCGGTGCGGATTGTTTTACAGACCTATATCGAGATTATCCGCGGCACCCCCTATCTTGTGCAGCTTTTCCTGCTCTATTACGGCGGACCTCATCTGGGGCTGCGTCTGGGGAGTATGGAAGCGGGATTCATCAGCCTGATCATATATGGCAGCCCGTATTTTGCTGAAATTTTTCGCGGCGGATTACAATCCGTCCCTGCGGGACAGATTGAGGCTGCACGGAGTATGGGGTTTGCAGAAACAACCATCATACGTCGTATTATGGTTCCTGCCCTGCTCGTTTCAACTCTGCCCGCACTGATCAATTTTGCAATTATCCTGACCAAAGAAACCGTTATTCTCTCCGTCGTCACTGTTCCTGAGCTGTTATATGAAGTGCAGACAATGTCGGCAGAAACCTTCGCTTTTGTAGAAGCAACTTTTGCACTCGCTATGTTTTTCTGGTTGTTTGTCGAGACAATCTCGTTTCTCGGACGACGGCTTGAAGCACGCGTAACCCGTTTTCTAACGAAATGAGACAGCCCATGACCATGTCTTCAGCCGAGTTAATCAGTGTCTCGCGGAATTTCGGCAAATTCAAAGCTCTGGAAGATGTTTCGCTCAGCGTTCCGCCAGGAAAAGTAACATGTCTTATCGGGCCTTCAGGCTCAGGAAAATCGACGCTGCTGCGCTGTATTAATTTTCTGGAGCCTTATGATTCAGGTGAGGTGCGGATTGACGGTGAGTTAATCGGCTATCAAAGCCCGGGCGGACCACTTATGCCTCAGGTGAAATTACGAAACATGCGGCGCAAAATCGGAATGGTATTCCAGCAGTTCAATCTCTGGCCCCATATGACAGCTCTCGGCAATGTTGCAGAAGCTCTTGTACAGGTTCGAGGTCTTTCGCAAAAAGAAGCAAAGGCTCAGGCTATGGCAGCACTGGCTAAAGTCGGGCTTGCTGACAAAACTGAAAACTATCCCGGGCGGCTTTCCGGCGGTCAGCAGCAACGTGTCGCCATCGCCCGCTCTCTTGCAATGCAGCCAAAGCTCATGCTCTTTGATGAGCCGACTTCCGCTCTTGATCCTGAACTTGTGGGAGAGGTTCTTCAGGTCATGAAGACGCTTGCTTCCGAAGGCATGACCATGGTCGTCGTCACGCATGAAATGGGCTTTGCATCACGCGTCGCGGATCAGGTTGCCTTTATGGTATCCGGCAAGATTGCAGCCGTGGGAGCACCGGATAAAATACTTAAAAACCCTGCCGAGCCACGCCTGAAACAATTCCTCAGCAGCTATCATGAACGCAATGATATCTAGGATGAGTTTCATAAATCGTTGAAGCACATCTTTTGCGGCATTGCTGCATGAATACGCATTCCGGTCTTTGATGAATGCGCTATAGAGTTGTCTTTGTCACGCTGATCGGAGGGCCCTGAGAGGCCCTCCATTCTGCTCTGGCCTTGTACTTTACCCTACCACTTTACTTTGAAGCCGACCGTGCCTTTGAGCGCATAGCTGTCAGCGAAGTTTGAGAGGCTGGTATTGACTGACCCCTCGCCATAAAGCGCATATTTGTCATCCGCCCATGTGAGTGTGCCGCCCGCTCCAAGTCCGCCCCATGTCCGGTCTGCTTCCGTCTCAAAGTCTGTCCGTCGTCGAATGATTTGAGACTAATTGTGCTTTTGAAGATTGGATTTTCCGGCTCGGTTTATGGGTTGATTT
>NZ_JAAPBB010000282.1:0-402 GCF_019730395.1 Ochrobactrum sp. SFR4
TTCAGATGGCAGAGAAGCTGCGTAACTTCGAAAAGGGCCGTATTTTCATTACGGTGAATTTCCCGAAAACCCCGAATGTCCCGCATCAATGCGGTATCGCACCGGTAGAAACCACGCTGATGCTGGATGAATATTTGCGGCGTAAAGGTGTGCGGGATCAAGTCGAGATCGTCTATACCTATCCGACGGTTTCTCAGCTCTTGCGAAACTGTCTCTTCCTCCAGCAGGAAGTATGTGAAGTAATGCCTGCGATTTTCGAGAGCAAAGGCATTAAATTCCAGCGTGGCTTTACACTGGCTTCAGTTGATCCGGAGCGTAAAACGGCGGTTTCTGAAGAGGGTAAAGAGGAGAACTTCGATCTCCTGATGTGTACACCGCCTATCAGAGCTGTGGATGCAGTTC
>NZ_JAAPBB010000283.1:0-402 GCF_019730395.1 Ochrobactrum sp. SFR4
TGCAGGCCGGTGATATTTTTGTGCTGGACGAAGCCGGAATGGTCGGCTCGTCTCAGATGGAAAGTTTTGTCAGCAAGGTTCAGGATGCGGGGGCAAAGCTGATCCTCCTTGGCGATGCCAGACAGCTTCAGCCTATTGCGGCAGGCGCCGCATTTCGAGCAATCGCGGATGATGTGGGATATGTTGAGCTTGCCGGTGTTCGCCGTCAGCGTGAAACATGGATGCAGGAAGCGACCATTGATTTCGGCAGCGGGCGTAATGCGGAAGCTATCGCTCGCTATATCGAAAATGATATGGTGCACCTTGAGCCAGATAGTCAGACAGCCCGCAGTCATTTGATCGATAATTGGTCGCGCGATTGGGAGGTCGGTGCTGATGTGCTGATGCTGGCGCACCGCAATG
>NZ_JAAPBB010000284.1:0-402 GCF_019730395.1 Ochrobactrum sp. SFR4
GTCCTGAAATTTACAACGCCAATTCTGCAGCAGGGGCATCTTATCAGCCAAGCTTGAAGCATTCAGACTATTCATTGACGCAAATTGTCTATGATCGGGAAGAGCGTAGCCGGATGGCGGTTGAACAAGGAAAGTTCGCTGAAGAACATTTTATCAAGCCGTACAAAACCATTCTTGAGCAGTGGTCTGCAAATTATGTTCTTTAATGAACTAGCATTATAAGGTTGCCTATTATGAAAACACTGTTGCCTACTTCAACCGCCGGCAGCTTGCCAAAACCGTCATGGCTTGCAGAGCCGGAAAAGCTTTGGTCGCCTTGGAAACTGCAGGGTGAGGAACTCATCGAAGGCAAGCAAGATGCTCTGCGTTTGGCTTTAGATGATCAGCGTCAGGCTGGCATTG
>NZ_JAAPBB010000285.1:0-401 GCF_019730395.1 Ochrobactrum sp. SFR4
GACCGGCCCGACCGCCAGCGTGCGGCTGGTGCCGAAGATCGCATAGGCTACGAGCGGTAGGATCGACGCGTAAAGGCCGACTTCCGCCGGCAGACCGGCCAGCATGGCATAAGCCAACGACTGCGGGATCAACATGATGGTGACGATCACCGCCGCCAACAAGTCGCTGGTCAGAACGGTGCCATCATAGGTTTTGACCCACTGCATGAACGGGTAATATCGGGAGATTTTTGACATGAATGGCTTGGAGCGTGAGAAAACCTGGTTGGGCGCTGTCACGAAGAGGGGGAAGTGACAGCGGCCGATCGGACAGTAGGGGGGCTACTGCCCGATTGATGAATAGAGCGCCGCAGAGCGGGCACCGGAGCGGCAATAACCCAGGACCGGCCCGTCAATAGTCT
>NZ_JAAPBB010000286.1:0-401 GCF_019730395.1 Ochrobactrum sp. SFR4
TCAGTTCAAGCTCCACCAGCTGACGCTTAAGGCGTAACACCTCCACATTGCTTGATGCCCCGATTTTCGTCAGAGATTCACTGATCTTTAACTCGCTGCGCACCAGATCGGCCGCTTCTTTCACCCAATGAACAGACTGCTCAAGGCTTTTGCGTCTTGCATTGAAAAGCTCTGTTTCCGTCGCTTTCAAGGCGGGGTAATTCTCAAGTGAATTCGGGAAGACCAGATCAGCCATATTCACTTCGGCCTGCAAGCGTGCAGCACTTGCAAGCGCTGTACGATAACGCGCCTCGCTTTCTTCAACATTGGACTCGTTTTTTGTCGGATCAAGCTGCGCCAATATCTGCCCCGGAACAACCAGATCATCCTGCCGCACAGCAAGCTGAGCAACAATGCCGCCT
>NZ_JAAPBB010000287.1:0-401 GCF_019730395.1 Ochrobactrum sp. SFR4
GTAATATTTAAAGGCCGAAAGCTGCTTTCACAGTTGCCAGTCCGTCTTTGCCATCCAGTGTGGTAACGTCTTTCAGCCACGGGTTGAGGGCATCCGGATTGGCCTTGATCCATGCGGTTGCTGCTTTTGCCGGATCTTCACCATCGTCAAGAATTTGACCCATGATCTGGTTTTCCATTTCAAGGGTGAACTCAAGATTGGTCAGGAATTTTCCGACATTCGGGCATTGCTCGGTGTAGCCGTTCCAGACATTGGTTTCGACTTTTGCACCGCCGAGGTTCGGACCAAAGAACTCATCGCCGCCTTCGAGATAGCGCATATCAAAGCGCGAGTTCATCGGATGCGGTTCCCAGCCTAAGAAGACCACAGGCTTCTTGGCTTTAATATCCTTGGCGACCTGT
>NZ_JAAPBB010000288.1:0-401 GCF_019730395.1 Ochrobactrum sp. SFR4
TGCAGGTGTTGCAGCGCCATTGCACGGAGCATCCGGTAACCTTGCTCTATTCGGCCAGAGATATGGCGCATAATCATGCGCAGCTTCTGAAAAGCTATATCGAAGAGCGGCAGGGCGCATAGATACATATAGGTTTATTTTAGTTGAATTAAATATAAATAAAATTGATTTTAATCAATGCATTAATAGGGTGATGCTTTAGCTTTCATTATTATGTCCGGTAGAAAGACAGAAATGAAATGCCATATTAAAGTCGTGTATGGCGGGCATGTTTCACCGGAGTTTTTGTGTTTCAAACGAAAGGATATGGTTATGTCTGTTACCAATAAGGTTGCGTTAGTTACCGGTGCTGCACAGGGTATTGGCCGCGGTATTGCTTTGCGTTTGGCGAAGGACGGTTT
>NZ_JAAPBB010000289.1:0-401 GCF_019730395.1 Ochrobactrum sp. SFR4
TTCTGGCGGGCCTTCCTCATCGGTGCCTTAATGGCTGAGACAGCAGCTTTATCAACTAGACCTACGCGAAGATAAGCGAGACTTTGTCCGTAGGCTGCATCGGAACGATCCTGAGCTGAGCCGGTGGCCAATGCAGATTCAAAACTTTTGACGGCTTCAAGCGGTCGGTTCATCTCCATCAAACACCAGCCATGGGCAACAGCATTTCCGCCTGTGGGAGCAGGGCCTTCGACCGTATTGCGACAATTTCGGGCACTCGCCGTTGTGGTGGTACGTGTACCAGATGCCTGTGCCTGGCGTGACGCAACTCTTGTTTCTTGTCTTTGGGCTTGCGGGTATGGAGCAGCTTGATAGATTTGCGGTATCTGCTGGCGCATTTCATTCTGCTGTATGCCAGCAGG
>NZ_JAAPBB010000290.1:0-401 GCF_019730395.1 Ochrobactrum sp. SFR4
GGAAACGGTAATTATTGCCTGTCCATTCGCCTTTTCCGGTGTCAAAAGTCATGACACGGAGGAAGTCGCCTTCCGGCTTGCCGCTCTCATCGTAAAGTGGTTTTTCCAGCATTGCCCAAAGCTGATTGGTTTTTGGCTGCAAGGCCATGCCTTCATAACCACCGGAACGCTGAACACGATAATCTTTACCGGCAACGGCCGGTACAACTGTCCCCGGTGTATCAGGGCCGGTCAGTTGTTTGCCATCGAGCATGGTCGGATAGACAGCTTTCACGCGGCCATCAAGACCCGCGCGGATGATATAAGGTCCGAACTCATCACCGATCCAAATCTCATCATTAAGATATTGAATGCTTTCCGGATCGAAATCAGCACCGGTCAGATAGCGGCTGTCTGTACCT